>CASEWR010000025.1 GCA_949291675.1 uncultured Desulfovibrio sp.
ACTCATGCCCATGGCTGCTCATGCAGAAGAGGAGACCCTGCGTACCAGCGAAGTGGTTGTCACTGCTGCAGGCTATGAACAGGATATTCGCGAGGCACCTGCCACCATCAGCGTGATCACCCGCGAGGAGATGGAAAACAAATCTGTGAACTCACTGGCTGATGCCCTGCGCTCCACACCTGGTGTGGCCATGATCGGCGGCGATCTCGGCTCCATCTCCATTCGCGGCATGCAGTCAGACCACGTGCTCATTCTCGTGGACGGCAAACGTCAGAATACGTCAGGTTCCGCATTCAAGGGCACGACTTCCGACGGCCTGACAACAAACTGGATGCCTCCTGTCAGCGCCATTGACCGCATCGAAGTGGTGCGCGGTCCCATGTCCACCCTGTACGGCTCTGATGCCCTGGGCGGTGTGATCAACATCATCACTCGCAAATACAGCGAAAAGTGGTCCGGTTCGTTCACAACAGAAGCCACCCTGCGTGAGGAACCAGGCGGCAAGCAGTTTGGCGGAGACCTCTACATTTCCGGCCCCATCATCAAGGACAAGCTCGGCATCCAGCTCTGGGGCAAGGCCATGAACAGAGACGAGGCAAACGAGATTGACGGCATGCCCCAGCACCAGAAACTCGACGGAACTGCGAAGATTTGGTTCACGCCTGTCGAGGGCCAGGAATTCATGTTCGGCATCGAAAATGCCCGTCAGTACATGCATGCCACAGCTGGCAAAACCCTTGTTGATAAATTTGACATCTATACCAAGTCCTATTTTGACAGGCAGCAGTACAGCTTCAGCTACTCTGGTGAGCTGCCTGTGGGCAAGCTGGAACTTGGTACCTATCTGGAGAATGTGCAGGGCTTCGGATACAGGAAAACCCTTAACAAACAGGGCACTGCAGTCTCCAACAATGGCCCGGGCGCCAAACCCATGCTGACCAACTGGACCATTGATGGCAAGTACAACGTGGAGCTCGGCCCTGTAAACCTGGTTGTGGGTGGACAGCACCGCTATGAAAGTCTCAAGGATCTTGGAAGCAATTATAGGAGCATAGTGGGACCCGGTCAAACCACTACAGGTGGCAAGGTGGAAAGCATGGAAGAGTCCATCTTTGCTGAAGCCGAATGGTTTGTGGTGGATAACTTCAGCCTCACCGGTGGCATCCGCTACACCTACAACCAGGACTTTGGCGGTTACTGGACTCCGCGCGGCTATGCAGTGTGGAACTTTTTGCCCAACTGGACCCTCAAGGGCGGTGTTGCCACGGCCTACAAGTCTCCCACTGCTGCCCAGCTTGATCCCAACTTCGGTCTGCCTCAGAGGGGCAAGAGTATCACCCGCGGCAACCCGGATCTCAAGCCTGAGCTGAGCACAAACTACGAACTCGGTCTCTACTATCATGACGACAAGCTGCGTGCCAATGTCACCGGCTTCTACACCTATTACAGAAACAAGATTGCCAATACCGGTTCAAGAGGCTTTAAGGGACCTGATGGTCAGACTGTTATGGATCCCTACAATCCCGGGAACCCGATGAGTATCTACTATAACATCAACGGCGCCCGTCTGGGCGGTGTGGAAGCCAGTATCAGCTATGACTTCACACCTACCCTCACAGCCACGGCAAACTACACCTATACCTACTCCCGCGTGGACAATGCCTCGGACAACCCCTACAACTTCTCCTATCCTCAGGCTGAAGGCTCGCGTCTGGTGGCTACGCCTGAGCACATGGCCAACCTCACCGTGGACTGGAAGCCTCTGGAAAATCTGAGCACCTTCGCCAAGCTTGCCTACCGCGGCAAGGAAGAAAGCCTGAACTGGGGTAAGGCCGGTACTCTGACCACAAACTCCGAAGACATGGTGACCATTGACTTTGGTGCCTCCTATGAAATCGTCGAAGGCCTGAAGATTTCCGGTGCTGTCTACAACGTGACCAATGCCAAGCGCTCCAATGATGACAGCTACACCTATCCTGAAGATGGCCGCAGATACTGGCTGCAGGTGGCCTGGGAATTCTAATCCGCAGGCGCACAGCGTCCAGAAAGCACGTCACAGTCTTTCCTAAGCGCTGACAACGTACCCCTAAAAGAAGAGCTCTGTACCGGATGCCTGTCGGAACCCCGCCCAAAGCCCGGTACAGAGTCTTTTTACAAATCAGGCAGTCTGCAACGGGACATGTATATGCTGCACATGCCCAAGGTATTGTCCCCTGCACTGCACAGCCATCATTCAAGGAGCTTTTATGTCAGGCATTCCCTGTTTTCTCAGGACATGGGCACCATGGCTGAGAACTGCAGCAGCCTTTGCCTTCAGCCTGCTCTTTGTCTGGGTTCTCGGCCCGGGCATTGCCTCAGTCTGGGCAGGAACGGCCTTTGAGTCCACTGCCGCAGGCTTTCTGCTGGCCTTTGTTCTCTTTGTTCCCACAGTCCTGTTAAGCCAGCTGGCACTCTATTACCTCACCACCCGCACGACAAAAGGACGGCAGCAATGAGCTCACTTGTGCACAGGGCACTGCGCGAACAGCATGCAAAGGCAGGTCTTGTCCTTGGCTGGTTCGGCTTTTTCATCTTTGTTCTGGGAGCCCTTTCCCTGTACAGGCATGAGCTGACCTTCTGGATCCAGGAGGAAGTGCATCAGGCCGCCATGGTCCCTGACAGGGAAAACAGAGAACAGGCTGCCATGAAGGGCTTTGAGCTGCTGATGAAGGATGCTCCCCTGGAAGGTATGTGGCTCATCTCGCTGCCCACAGAGCGCCAGCCTGTACCTTCCCTTGCCATTGTGCCGCCAAAGGATGTGCATGATCATCATGACTGGCACTTTGAGCCCTTTGATGCGAACGCAGGCACCCTGCTCGATCACAGACAGACCAACGGTGGCAGCTTTCTCTACCGCCTCCATGTGGATCTCTTCGGCCTTGGCCGCAGCGGACGCGTGCTGGTGGCCTTCGGCTCCCTGTGCATGCTGGCAGTCCTCTTCTCAGGGCTGATTTTGCGCAGATCCTTCTTCAAGGGGATGTTCTCCCTGGCAAAGAGCGGCAGCCGAAGCTGGTATGAAGGTCACTGCGTGGCAGGCGGCGCAGTTCTGCCCTTTGCCGTGTTCTTCATTCTCTCTGGTCTTGTGCTCTCTGCCCAGTCCTTCATGCCTTCCACCCTCTTCCCGCACTACAAGCAGGACATACGGGGCTTTGTCATGGAGTCTAAGGGCATACGCACAACACCTGACCCCATGGAAGCCCGCAATGTCTATGCCGGCGAGGCCGGCCGCAAGGTGCAGGCCCAGCTTGACAGGCTGCTGCATGTGGCAGAAGCCCGCTGGAGCAATGATGGTCCGGGCATGATCAGCTTCATCATTGCCGATAACAAGCTGCAGCGCATTGAAGCCTCTGAAGGCAGAGCAACCGAGCTTGGCCGCAGGGCTGCTGCAGAGCGTCTTGTCTGCGATCTGACGACCGGCGAGATTTCCACAAAGCTCAGAGGCCAGGAACCTGGTTTTGTTGCCTCCCTGTGGTATGGAGCCAGTGCGCTGCACCTTGCCCGTTTTGCCAGTCCCGGAACACGTTTTGCCATGTGCTGCTCTGCCCTGCTTGTGGCAGCCATGATAGGCATGGGCCTTGTGCTGCGCGAACGCCGCACAGCAACCAGCATACTCACAATTGAAGAGCGCTGCAGCAGAGCCGTCACCACGCTCATGCTGGCAGGTCTGCCGCTGGCCATCTCCCTCTATCTTCTGGCAGCCAGACTGCTGCCTCTGGATATGGCAGGCAGACGCACCACAGAAATGGCTGTCTTTGTGATCACAGGCATTGTGAGCCTTGCGCATGCCATGTGGCGGCGCCCTGCGCTGGCCCGCTTTGAGCAGTTTACCCTGGCTGCTGTTGCAGCAGGGATTTTAAGCTGGCAGGCGATGTGGCATACTGAGCCAGGTCCCCTGAAGGCCCTGTTCGGCGGTCTGCCCATTGTCTTCGGTACATGCATGATGTTCTGCGCAGGAACTCTCCTGCTTGCTTTCCTTGCCTGGCAGGAATGGAAGCGCACGGCACATGCTCAGGCTGCCTGCTACACTCCGAAATATCTGTTCTTCAGTCTGCCAAAGCGTACTGGCCGGTCAGAAGAGTCCTCTGGCGCTGTGCCTGAAGGGCAGCGGCAGCCGGCAACTGCAGTTGTCCCTGTCCGGGCAGTGGCAGGTCCTGCTTCTGTTCAGACGTCTGCATACGCTGCTGTCCCTGTGCAGGTTGCTGCAGAAGAAACCATAACACGTCGTCTGCAGGCTGGTATTGCTTCCCTGCGCTCTGCCCTGTCTTCTTCGCTTTCTGCGCTGCCGGGCATGCGCAAAAACCCGATGCCTGCAGCAGCTGCTGTCCCTGTGCAGGGACGAGAAGGCGCACAGGGCACGCAGAACGCTTCACAGGAGAAGCAAGGCCAGGAAGACCTGCACACCAGTTCTGCTGAAACTGCCGTCACAGCTGACGCACTGTCTGCCCCTGCCGCCTCGGCTGACACGCAAGAATCTGCAAAGGGCTCCGGCACTTCCAGGTCTGCTGGCAAAAGATCAGGCCTGACCGGCAAAAAGACAGAGGCTGCTGCCGCAGCCATTCAAGAAAAGCAGCAACATGTACTGCAAGGAGAACAGCAATGAGTTTTTTGAACACGCTTCTCCATACAGGCGCAGATGTGTGCTGCCTTGTGCTGATCTGCTGCGCATGCCTGCAGCTTGCCTGGCAGCAGAAGGACCAGGACATGCCCCACTCTCCGGGCTGGTGGAAGGAAGCCTTCCTTCCCCTGGGCGCTGCCTACATGTTTGCCTGGCACGGCAATGGTGCCGGTGAGGGCTTTGTCCTGTGGCTCTCCCTGCTCGCTCCCTGCGTGCTTGCCACAGCCCTCTTCATGCTCATGGGAAAGGGCAGCAGAGAACTCTGCCTCAAGGCACGCAACACAGGCTTTGTGCTCTTTGTGCCTGCTGTTTTCCTGCTGCTCTTTGTCTGAAGTACCTTTCACTGAAGTTCTTTTAGTTGAAGTTCCTCATACTATTGCAGACAGGTACAGAAAGGAGCCATGCACTCTCCCATGGAACATCATCCAAACATGTCATGCATGCAATGCACACGAATACATCCTTTCTGTACTCTGTCTGCAATTCAGCTTCTGCTCTGATGCTTCAACACTGAAGCTTCATCACAGCTGCGTCGCACAAGTTCCCTGGCAGCTGCTTTTCCCAGTGTCCGCAGCACAGGATAGTTTCACATTCTCGTCAGTTTTCACATAGTTTTCAGCTACATCACCTCCGGAAGGCTTTCCGGAAACGAGTCGGAGGCTCACACATGACACTTGCATCCGTGTATGCATCTATCGGCCAGGCCGGCGT
>CASEWR010000026.1 GCA_949291675.1 uncultured Desulfovibrio sp.
ACTGGAAGTAACATCCGGCGCGGTGCCTATTTGCATTCCCAATGAAGCATTCCCAATCAACGTAGCTTCCCTTTCGGAAAGCTGAGGCTAGTCAACTCAGGCTTTGTTCAAGCCTCGCCCTTCAGGGCGGGGTAGTTGACGGAAATTTCCCTGAGAAAACACTGGAACAACGCTGAAACAACAGTGCGGCAATGTTGTGACAACAGCGGGCAACGTGTCTGTCAGCCTGCTGTCCTGCTTCTGGCCTGCTGTCTGACAGGCGGGCAGCAGGGACAAACAGGCAAAGAAACAGGAAAACACAGGGACTTTTTTCTGCAAAAAAGTCCCTGTGTGAAAAGCAGATATGTCGTCCGGCTCTTGCCGTCTGACAGATTAATACCTGTAGTAATTGTCCTGCTGATGGCCGATGATGCCGCCCACCAGAGCACCGGCGCCTGCACCGGCCAGGGCACCCCAGCCTGCGGAGCCACCGGAAATGGCTGCAATGCCGGCACCACCAAGGCCACCGATGACTGCACCACTGGCAGCACCCTGGGAGGTATTACTCATATTGGTGCAGCCGGCACCTGTGGCAAGCATGAGGGCAAGAACAACAAAGATGCATGTCTTTTTCATATCAGTCACGTCCTTATGTACTATGTACTGGAAGCCGTACGGTCTTCGCAGGCTGTCGTGCGCTTATTGGGCTATGACGGAAATTACTGCTTCGCTGCGGGCACGGGCTGCTTCATGAGCTCCACCCAGATGACGGCCAGCACAAGCCTGTCTTCCTGGCCGGGATGTGCGGCATACCATGCGTCGATCTGAGCGGCAATGTCTCTCAGAGACACAGTGGCAAAGGCCTTGTACCAGGCCTGGGCAAAGGGAGAGACTTCCTGGAAGTCAGACTTTTTTGCCCTGGGATTTTTGGCAATCTCGGCATTGGCCATGTCCGTGCCCATCTTTTCCACATTGAGCGCAAGCTCAATGCCGCAGAGCAGGGCAACCCTGGCTTCCTGACTGGAGGCCAGCCAGGCCTTGCCGGTCAGCTGTTCGATGCGGTTCTGAGGAGCAGCCTGTGCGCCATCAGTCTGTGAGGCAGCCATGGCAGGGGCAGCCATGGCAAGCAGCAGCGCAAACACGAGAGAAAGGCATTTTTTCAAGATGTCCTCCTGATAGACAGCCTGAAGACGGCTTCTTCGGTCGAAGGTCAGTACAGGGGGCCGGACAACGTCTGCCCGGACAGTGCCAGCAGACACTGACGGTCCTCCGGACGAAAGTAGACTACTTGCGACCCGGACTCAACTGCGAAGGAAGATGTTCCGAAGATGTTCCGAAGATGTTCCGATGATGTTCCAGCCTGCGGGGCCAGGCCCCGCAGGCTCTGTAGAAAAAGACTAGCAAAAAGCGTGCCGAAGTCTCAGAGCTTATGCCAGGCTCTTTGCGATCATCTCGTGGAAGCGGGCAAAGAGGTAGTGGCTGTCATGGGGACCTGCGGCAGCTTCGGGGTGATACTGCACGCTCATCACCCTGCGCGAGGGGCTGGCAATGCCTTCCAGGGTGCCGTCGTTCAGGTTGATGTGTGTGGTCTCCACGTCGCTCAGGCCTTCAGGCAGCACGCAGAAGCCGTGGTTCTGGGAGCTGATTTCGATATGGCCTGTGGCCAGATCCTTGACAGGATGGTTGCAGCCGTGATGGCCGAACTTCAGCTTGGTGGTCTTTGCACCCATGGCCAGGCCCAGCAGCTGATGGCCAAGGCAGATGCCGGTGATGGGGAAGGTCTTCATGAGCTCGCGCACATTGGCCACGATGTCGGTGAGGGTGGCCGGGTCGCCGGGGCCGTTGGAGAGGAAGACTGCCTCGGCACCGCTCTTTCTGGCTTCCTCGGCTGTGAAGGACGGGGGCACCATGACAGGAGCAAAGCCTGCAGCAATGAGTTCGCGGATGATGTTCCACTTGATGCCGAAATCATAGACCAGCAGGCGAATGGGGCGGTTGCCGTTCGCTGTTTCCTGACTCAGGAAGGGCAGGCGGCCGCCGGCCTGGGCTGTGACGGGCTTGGGAGCATCCTTGTGCCAGATATAGGGCGTTGCTGGCGCAACAAACTGCACCAGACTCTGGCCTTCCATGGTGGGCAGGGCCCTGGCCTTGGCAACCAGGCTGTCCTTGTCCAGGTCCTTGGTGGAAATCATGCAGCGCATGGCGCCGTGTTCACGCAGGACAATGGTCAGGGCGCGGGTGTCCAGGCCTTCCATGCCGGGCACCTTGTTCTTCATCATGAACTCGGGCAGGCTCATGATGGAGCGCCAGTTGGAGGGCTGCTTGCAGCATTCCTTCACCAGCAGGGCACGCATGTGAATGCGGTCGGACTCCATGTCCTCGGCAGTGATGCCGTAATTGCCAATCAGAGGATAGGTGAGGCAGACAAGCTGGCCGTAGTAGGACGGGTCAGTGAGGATTTCCTGATAGCCGGTCATGCCGGTATTGAAAATGACTTCGCCACCTGTCTCGAAGGTGCCGGTGAAGGACCTGCCTTCCAGGGTGAAGCCGTTTTCCAGGGCAAGAAGTGCTTTCATATATCTCTAAGCGCTGTTCTTATTCCGTGTCCCTGGTCTGCACAGTGTAGACTGTGACACTGGGACACCGGGACACCGGGATAAGGATGCGCTGCCTCCGTAAGAATTCTGGTTAATGACATGCGGGGCATCCCCGCAACCTTGCAGGAGAGACTGCAGAATAGACAGCAGAAAAATGCAGTTTTTCTGCAAAACCCTTATGTTCTCACAAAGGATTGCAGTGCCTACACTGCGTCCTCGGGGGAACTTGCACCGCTTGCGTAGTATTCCTGCAGGCTCTTGACCCGGACCTTGCGGCCTCTGGCTGCGCCGATGGCCCTGGCAGTGGCCCTGGCACCCTGGATGGTGGTGCAGCAGGGGATGTCGTACTGCAGGGTGGCTCTGCGGATGGCCTTGCCGGCATGGGCAGTGCCCTTGCCTGAAGCTGTGTTCACAACCAGAGCGATTTCATTGTTGATGAGCTTGTCCACGATATTGGGTCTGCCTTCCTGCACCTTGTTGACCACTTCCACGGTAAGGCCGCGCTCTCTGAGCATGGTGGCAGTGCCGCGGGTGGCGCAGAGCTGGAAGCCCAGGTCTGCGTAGAGGAGGGCAATTTCCTCAATGGCAGGCTTGTCTCTGTCATTGACGGAGAGGAAGACCATGCCCTTGTCAGGCAGCATGTCGCCGGCACCAATCTGGCTCTTCAAAAAGGCCTCGGCAAAGTTGGCACCCATGCCCATGACTTCGCCGGTGGAGTGCATCTCGGGTCCGAGAATGATGTCCACATTGGGGAAGCGCTGGAAGGGCATGACTGCTTCCTTCACGCAGGTGAAGCCGCCGCGGCGCATGGACCAGGGGTCGAGCTCGTTCAGGGTCTTGCCCAGCATGACCTGGGTGGCCAGGAAGGCTAAGGGAACACCAGTGGCCTTGGACACAAAGGGCACTGTGCGCGAGGCTCTGGGGTTCACTTCGATGATGTAGAGCTCGTCGCCCTTGAGGGCGAACTGAATGTTCATGAGGCCGATGACCTTGAGCTCGCGGGCCAGAGCTTCGGCCTGCAGGGCGATCTGGGCCACATGGTCATAGGAAAGGGCATAGGGAGGCAGCACACAGGCGGAGTCGCCGGAGTGAATGCCTGCTTCCTCGATGTGCTCCATGATGCCGGCCACATAGACCTCGGTGCCGTCAGAGAGCACGTCCACGTCGATTTCCGTGGCATGCTGCAGGAACTGGTCAATGAGGATGGGATGCTCGGGGCGTTCCGGCACCTGCTCGCGGAAGTAGTCGATGAGCTCGTTCTTGTCATAGACCACGGCCATGGCCCTGCCGCCGAGCACGTAGCTCGGGCGCACCATGACGGGGTAGCCCACCTTTTCGGCCACAATAATGGCCTCGTCCAGGCTCATGGCAGTGCCATTGGCAGCCTGCTTGAGACCGAGCTTGTCAATCAGGGCCTGGAAGCGCTCGCGGTCTTCGGCACGGTCAATGGCATCCGGGGAGGTGCCCAGGATGTGCACACCTGCGCGCATGAGCGGCACAGCCAGGTTCAGCGGTGTCTGGCCGCCGAACTGGACAATGATGCCCTCGGGCCTTTCCTTCTCGATGATGTTCATCACATCCTCGAAGGTCAGAGGCTCGAAGAAAAGCCTGTCCGAGGTGTCATAGTCCGTGGACACGGTCTCGGGGTTGGAGTTCACCATGATGGCCGTGATGCCTTCGGCCTTGAGGGCAAAGGAGGCATGGCAGCAGCAGTAGTCAAACTCAATACCCTGACCGATGCGGTTGGGGCCGCCGCCAAGGATGACCACCTTGCGCTCGTTGCCAACCTTGATTTCCTGGCCTGTCTCGTAGGTGGAATAATAATAGGGTGTATAGGCCTCGAACTCGCCTGCGCAGGTATCCACCAGGTAGTAGGTGGGCTCAATGCCAAGTGTCTGGCGCAGTCTGCGCACGTCCGTTTCGGGACGTTTCCACATTTCGGCCAGCTGCTTGTCCGAGAAGCCGTATTCCTTGGCACTGCGCATAAGGCCCGGCAGCTCCTCGTTGAGAGGCGTCATGTCGTTGCCAAGGCCGAAGTCGCGAATCTGGTTTTCCATGTCCACGATGTCGCGGATCTGGTGCAAGAACCAGGGGTCAATGCCGGTATGCTCGTGAATTTCCTCCACACTCATGCCCCTGAGCATGGCGTGACGGATAGAGAAGATGCGCCGTGAGTTGGGGGTGCGCAGGCTGGCCACAATGTCTTCCATGGCAGGAAGCTCGGCCCTGAAGTTGAAGCCAAGGCCGGAGGCTCCGATTTCCATGGAGCGCAGGCCTTTCTGCAGGGCCTCCTTGAAGGTGCGGCCAATGCTCATGGCTTCGCCCACGCTCTTCATGGAGGTGGTCAGCTCGTCCTTTGCACCGGGGAATTTCTCGAAGGTGAAGCGGGGAATCTTGACCACACAGTAGTCAATGGCAGGCTCGAAGCTTGCTGCCGTCTCCCTGGTGATGTCGTTGCGCAGCTCGTCCAGGGTGTAGCCCACAGCCAGCTTGGCAGCGATCTTGGCAATGGGGAAGCCTGTTGCCTTGGAGGCCAGGGCAGAGGAGCGGGACACACGGGGGTTCATTTCGATGACCACCATGTCGCCGTTGGCAGGGTTGATGCCGAACTGCACGTTGGAGCCGCCGGTTTCCACGCCGATTTCGCGCATGATGGCGATGCTTGCATCGCGCATCTTCTGGTATTCGGCATCCGTCAGGGTCTGCACCGGAGCCACGGTGATGGAGTCACCGGTGTGCACGCCCATGGGGTCGAAGTTTTCAATGGAACAGACAATGACGACATTGTCGTTCTTGTCGCGCATGACCTCCATTTCCATTTCCTTCCAGCCGATGACGCTCTGTTCGATCATGACTTCGGAAACGGGGCTGGCGGTCAGGCCCTTCTGGGCCACTTCCTCGAGGTCTTCAAAGTTGTAGGCAATGCCGCCGCCTGTGCCGCCCAGGGTGAAGGCAGGGCGCACAATGAGGGGGAAGGGCAGGGTTTTGCCCAGTCTGCGCACATCCTCCATGGTGTGCGCAATGCCGCTCTGCGGCACCTTGAGGCCTATGCGTTCCATGGCCTCGCGGAAGAGCTCGCGGCTCTCGGCCTTTTCGATGACATCAGCCCTGGCACCGATGAGCTCAACATTGTACTTTTCGAGCACGCCGCGTTTGTAGAGACGCAGGGCAGCGTTGAGGGCCGTCTGGCCACCAAGGGTGGGCAGAATGGCGTCCGGGCGCTCCTTTTCCACAATGGCAGCAATGGTGTCTGCCTCAATGGGCTCGATGTAGGTTGCATCGGCCATGTGGGGGTCTGTCATGATTGTGGCCGGATTTGAGTTCACAAGGACGACAGTGTAGCCCTCTTCCTTGAGTGCCTTGACTGCCTGTGAACCCGAGTAGTCAAATTCGCAGCCCTGGCCTATGACAATGGGGCCTGCGCCGATGACAAGGATTTTGTTGAGATCAGTGCGTTTTGGCATGACGTATCCTGTTCCGGTTAAATGCGTTGCTGCTATGCTGCTATGCCGCTGTGCCGCTTTGCTGTTCCACCCTTCGGGGGAGCAGGGTCAAAAAGCGCGGGTGCGAGTGCTCAGGTTGCGACAGCCTGATTGACATGCCCAGCCTTTGCTATCCCTAAAACAACTAATTGTAGAGACTTTGCCGAAAGAAAGTCAAGGTTAGTGCTCCTATTTGTAACACTTTGGTATTGCTTGCAAATCTTACAGAACGCTCTGAAAAAGCACGCAAAAAAGTCCGCCAGTCCCGCAAGGGGGAGCTGGCGGACGCAACGTTTTTGTCAGGCAGGAGCATGCTGCCCTGTGCTGCCCGAAAACGCAGGCGCTCTCGAAGCAGCAACCTGGCTGCCGCTACTTGCTGCTGTCTTCCTCAAGCTGCTTCTTCACCCTGGCGTACTGGCCGAGGCGCAGGGAGTTGAGGCGGATGAAGCCTGTGGCATCGTGATGATCGTAATTGCTGGCTTCAAAGGTGGCCAGTTCGGCGTTGAAGAGGCTGTAGGGGGACTTGCGGCTCAAAGGCCAGATGCCGCCCTTGTAGAGCTTGGCAGTGACGGAGCCGGTGACGTTCTCCTGCGCCTTGTCCATGAAGGCCTGCATGGCTTCGCGCTCAGGGCTGTACCAGTAGCCGTCGTACACGGCCTCGGAGTAGCGCACAGCCAGCTGATCCCTGATGGAGAGCAGGTTTCTGTCCATGCACAGGCCTTCCAGGTCCTGATGCAGCACGTAGAGGATGGTGCCTGCGGGGTTCTCGTACACGCCGCGACACTTCATGCCCACATAGCGGTTCTCCACGATGTCGCTTCTGCCCACGCCGTGTTTGCCGCCGATTTCGGCAAGGCTCTTGATCATTTCGTAGGGAGACAGGCGCACGCCGTTCAGGGCCACGGGGTTGCCGCGCTCAAAGTCCACGGTGATGATTTCCGGTTCATCGGGAGCCTGCTCCACGGGCACGCAGCGCTCGTGGCAGACAGGGTCAGGAGCAAGGCCCGGATCCTCGAGCTCTGAGCCTTCAAAGCTGGTGTGCAGCATGTTGGCGTCCATGCTGTAGCGCTTGGCACCGCTGGAGATCGGAATGCCGTTGGCTTCAGCAAAGGCATTGAGGGCAGTGCGGCTCATGAGGTCCCATTCTCTCCAGGGAGCAATGACCCTGATGGCAGGGTCAAGGGCCTTGGCAGAGAACTCGAAGCGCACCTGGTCGTTGCCCTTGCCTGTGGCACCGTGGGCAATGGCGTCAGCGCCTTCCTTGTGGGCAATGTCAATAAGAGCCTTGGTGATGAGCGGGCGGGCAATGGAGGTACCGAGCAGGTACTTGTTCTCATAGATACCGGCAGCGCGCACCATGGGGAAGACAAAGTCCCTGGCCATTTCCTCACGCAGGTCAAGCACATAGGCCTTGACGGCACCGGTCTTCAGGGCTTTTTCCTCCACACCGCTCAGGTCTTCGGGCTGGCCGAGGTCGGCAGTCACGGTGACCACTTCGCAGTTGTAGGCAGTGATGAGCCATTTCAGGATGACCGAGGTGTCGAGGCCGCCGCTGTAGGCGAGCACGACTTTCTTGACATTTGCCATGTGAGCACTCCTTCAAAAAAAGTACTGAACAAAAAAGCACTGAGCAAAAAAGCACTAAAAAGCGGGCTGTCCGTCTGCTCTCCTGCGCAGGGAGCAGGGGGCAGACGTGAAGGCCGCATTACTTGTAGAAAATCTTGATGAGGTTGGTTCCACGGGCAGAGCTTGCCTGGGAGCTGCGGAACTGGCCGGCAGTGATGACCACGCAATCGCCCTTTTTCAGGGCATCGTTCTTCAGAATGAAGTTCTCGGTCCTGTAGAGGTGACTGGGCTCGGTCTCGGGCTCTTCCACCAGCACAGGGGTCACACCCCAGGAATAGTTCAGGTACTTGACCGAGGAATTTTCCGTGGTGAGGGCGTAGATGGGCTGCGGAGGCCTGCAGGAGGAGACCTTGCGGGCCGAGGCGCCGCTCAGGGAATGGATCACAATGGCCTGGGCCCTGGCCTTCTGGGCCAGCAGGCAGGCGGAGTAGGCCAGATAGGAGGGGATGCCGCGCTGGGTGCTGGGCTCCTCAAGCGTGTGCCTGGCTTCCATGATGGCCTCAGCCTCATCGGTGATGCGGCGCATGTAGGCCACAGTCTCCACCGGGAAGTTGCCCATGGCCGTCTCTTCCGAGAGCATGACACAGTCAGCGCCATCGAGCACGGCATTGGCCACGTCCGTGGTCTCTGCCCTGGTGGGCGAGGGGGAGTTCACCATGGAGAGCAGCATCTGGGTGGCCACAATGACGGGCTTGGAGGCTTCGTTGCAGGCCTTGATGATGTGCTTCTGAATGCTGGGCAGCTTGGGCAGGGGGCATTCCACGCCAAGGTCGCCGCGGGCCACCATGACAATGTCTGCCTCTGCCAGGATGGCAGGCAGGTTGTGGACTGCGTTCTCGCGCTCAAGCTTCACACAGACAGGGATGAAGCGCAGGCTGTGCTTGTTGATGAGCTCCTTGGCCTCGCGCACGTCGTCTGCTGTCTGCACGTAGGACATGGCCACAGCGTCCACGCCAAGGCGGATGCCGTCGGTAAGGTCGCGCTTGTCCTTTTCGGTGAGGGCGCGCACGCGGGTGGTCTTGCCGGGCAGGGCAAGGCCCTTGCGGGAGGTGACAAGGCCGTTGTTCTTGGCCTGGAGCACGATGAGGTGATCATCGCGGCGCTCCACGACTGTGAACTCAAGGCCGCCGTCTGCCAGCACAAGTCTGTCACCGGGCACCAGGGAGTCCAGCACTTCCTCGTGGTCAAAGGGCAGGTAGGGCATCTCGGTGGTGTAGCGGCCAGTGGTGCCGAGCAGAAGCTTCATGCCCTGCTGCACGTGAATGCTGTCCTCGCGGATTTCGCCAAGACGGATCTTGGGACCGGAGAGGTCCTGCATGATGGTCAGGGGAATGCGAAGGTCACGCTCGACAGTGCGTATACTCTTGATGATGTCCACAAAGTCCCTGGCAGAGCCGTGGGAGAAGTTCAGGCGAAAGATCGAGGCGCCTGCCTGTGCCAGAGCCCTGATTTTTTCCGGGCTGCTGGAGGAAGGGCCGAGTGTGGCGACGATTTTTGTTTTGTTCATAATAACATGAGCCTGAATGAAATGTTCCTGTTGTCCCGCACAGGGGACAGCTATTCGGAAGGGGGATTTTGAGCGCTTGTCTTTACTACGCTCTTCCGCCGCTGTCCAGCGCGAAAAAGGCTGCAAATACAGGACAAAGGACCCTGTCATAAGGCAGATCAGAGCCGGAGCGGGAAAGAGGCAGGACCGGACCAGGACGGAACAGACGCCGGGCACAAGCAGGACTTCTGCCCCGCGGCAGGGCAGCTCCAGCTGCACAGGCCCCTGTCCTGCGTGACAGGAGTCCGGGGCGCAGACAGTCTGCTGGCCGGCCTGTCGTCATGACAGCCTCTCATCATGACGGCCTGCCATCATGGCATTCTGGCACAATGACGGCCTGGCACAATGACACTCTTCTGTCGTCCTTTTGTGACAGGATATGGCACTCCCTGGTGACAGCGCTGCTGCAGCTGTACGAAGCTGCGGTGACACGCACTTTCCCCGCACACGTCCTGAAAAGAGCTCCCCATGCCTTTGCCAGACCGGGCTGTCCTGTTCTATAGGGTGCTGGTACAGGGCCTCCTGCCTGTGCTGCAGCCTTCCGACTGTGTCGCAGTCCTGATCCTGTGTCTGTCTCGCAGCCTCATGACTGTGCTGCACCTGGTCCCTGCCAGTGCCGCAGCCTTCTGCCGCTGCCTGGTCGCTGTCTGTGTCGCAGTCTTCTGACTGTGTCACAACCTGTCTGTGCCGCGCGCTGTGCCTTGTGCCAGACTTTGCCACCTTCTGCCATTTTGTGGAGAGCATAATGAATATCGTCATTCTCGACGGCTACACCGTCAATCCCGGAGACAATCCCTGGACCCCGCTTGAGGAGCTGGGCACGCTCACTGTGTACGACAGAACGGCTGCTGCAGACATTCTGCCCCGCAGCATGAATGCCGACATCCTCATCACCAACAAGACACCCCTGCGTGCCGAAACCCTGGACAAGCTGCCCGGGCTTCGCTGCATCGGCATCCTGGCCACAGGCTATGATGTGGTGGATGTGGAGCATGCGGGTACCCTGGGCATCCCGGTCACCAATGTGGTCAACTATGGCGGCGATGCCGTGGCCCAGCACTGCATGGCCCTGCTGCTTGAGCTCTGTCGCAGGGTGGCCAGGCATGACCAGCTGGTGCGCGAGGGCAGATGGGCTGACTGCCCGGACTTCTGCTTCTGGGAAGGCACACAGATGGAGCTTGGCGGCAAAACCATGGGCATTCTCGGCTTCGGCACCATTGGCCGCAAGGTGGGCCGCCTGGCCCATGCCTTTGGCATGAACATCCTGGCAGCCTCTGCCAGAAAGTCCGGCGCAGAGCTTGCTGCCACTGCCGCTGACCCCGGCTACCCTGTGCGCTATGTGGACTGCGCGGAACTCTTTGCCACAGCAGACGTCATCTCTCTGCACACCCCGCTTTCTGCAGACACAAAGGGCATCATCAATGCCGCACGCATTGCCACCATGAAGGATGGTGCCATCCTCCTCAACGTGGCCAGAGGCCCTCTGCTGGTGGAACAGGATGTGGCAGACGCACTGGCCAGCGGCAAGCTGGCAGGCCTTGGCTGCGATGTGGTCTCACAGGAGCCTGCCAGCAGGGACAATCCGCTGCTCACAGCCCCCAATGCCTTCATCACGCCCCATATTGCCTGGGCAAGCCTGCCTGCCAGACAGAACATCACCCGCATTCTGGCAGACAATCTCAGGGCCTGGCTTGCCGGCAGCCCGAAGAGCCTGGTTAACGAACGCTTTCTGAAGTGAGCCTTGCTGAAAGGCGAAAGCTGAAGACTGAAGGCAACGCAACCTGGTCGAAAGACAGGCCTGGAACATCATAGTTTCGCCTTTTGCAGCTAAAAAACGTTTCAAAACGCTGAACGTTGCAGGCAGCTCAATGCACTTTGCCTGTCAAAAGGCATTGTTCTGCCCTGCAGGAAGAGAGGGCCCGGCACTGGAGAAAACACTGTGTTTTTTTCTGTGCAGGGCCCTTTTGCTGTGCTGCACGGCACAGACAGAAAGGGAAGCCGGGACAAAGTCAGAACAGGATTTTTCCTTGTCTTTTTCAAGGTTCTGTGGGAAAAGGGGCAAATAGTGTCAGGTTGTGGCATTTTCGGGAAAAAGAAGGGCGCAAAGCCCGCTTTTTTTCCTGTGTTCGCGAGTTCGTGTTCGCGAGCTTTTCGCGAAGTTTTCGTGAGCTGTTGAGGTACTGCAGCGTGCAGAAGCTTTTCTGCAAAAGTTCCCAGCGCAGTCTGGACGAGAAGGGCAGGCTCATGCTGCCGAGCGCCTATCGCCAGGCTCTGGAAGCCGGGGGAATCACAAGCATCTGGCTGACCTGCCGCTATGGTCGCCTGGTGGCCTGTGTCCCGGCAGACTGGGAAGCCTTCATGGAAAAGCTCAATGCCATTCCCACTCCGTCCCTGGCACTGGTGCGCTTCATGGCCAAGACCGCAGGTCTGGCCGAGGAGCTTACCTGGAATGCCCAGGGGCGTGTGCGCATTCCCCAGCCCCTGCTGCGTGAGGCCGGCATTGCCACTGGTCCGGGCATCAGGGCACAAATCATGGTGGTGGGCATGTTTTCCCGCTTTGAAATCTGGGATCTTGACCGCTTTAACGCCATTGACACGGAGGATGTCTCGCAGGAACTGGCTGCCAGGGGCATAGATCTGGGACTGTAGTCATGCAGCACTGGCATGCCTGCAGCAGCACTTTTGCCCGCAGGAACAAACGTCTTCCAGACAGTGCACCCGGGGCAGTGCATCCGGGAGAGCTCATCCGGGACAGTGTACCCGGGACAGTGCTTCCGGGACAGTGCTTCCGGGACAGTTCCCCGGGAGACTTCACCAGGAATTTCATGCAGGAGAGAGAGCAGGGTATGACCAGCGCAGACAAGAAGGACACAGGAACAACTGCACACGCCGAAGCAGGACAGCCTGTGGCCATGACTGCGGCAGAGCTTGCCAGCTCCAGGCATATTCCGGTGCTCCGCGACCAGGTGGTGGACTTTGCACGCCCTCTTGCGGCACAGCGAAGCCCCATGCGCATCCTGGACGCAACCCTGGGCCTTGGTGGTCACAGCCAGGCCCTGCTTGAGGCCTGCCCGGGCGCGCAGCTCCTCGGTCTTGACCGGGACGAGGAAGCACTTGCCCTGGCCAGGGGCCGCCTTGCCTGTCTGGGCTTTGCCGTGGAAACCAGACACTGCCGCTTCTCTCAGTGTGCCGCTGCCCTGGACAGCGCCGGCTGGGAGAGCGTGGACTTTGCGCTCATTGATATCGGCGTCTCATCCCTGCAGCTTGATGAGGGGGAACGCGGCTTCAGCCTCCATGCAGACGGTCCTCTGGACATGCGCATGGACCAGGGCTCTGGCCAGACCGCTGCTGACCTTGTCAACACCCTGCCCTGCGAGAAACTGCGCGAGATCATTGCCAGCCTTGGCGAGGATCCCATGGCGCAGCGCATAGCCAGGGCCATCTGCGAGGAGAGGGCAAAAGGCCCCATCACCACAACCTTGCGGCTGGCAGACATTGTCTGGCATGCCTACCCGAAGGCCTGGCGGGCAAAGTCCCGTCACCATCCTGCCACCAGGACCTTTCAGGCCCTGCGCATGGTGGTGAACAACGAGCTTGGCGAGCTCGAAGCCTTCCTGGAAAGCATCCTTGCCCGCATGAGCAGCGGCGGCAGGCTCTGCGTCATCACCTTTCACAGTCTGGAGGACCGTCTGGTCAAAAGGACCATGCGCCGCTGGGCATCCGGGTGTCTGTGCCCGCCGCACGCACCCGTCTGCCGCTGCAATCATCAGCCTGAAGTGGAGATCCTGACCAGAAAACCACTTGTGGCTGACGCTGCAGAGCTTGCCCGCAATCCGCGGGCCAGTTCAGCCAAGCTCAGGGCCTGCGAAAAATGTGCTGCAGCGCACACGCCACTGACCATGGCCGAGCGCACCTGAAACAAAAGTTCCAGGACAGACAGGACAGTGTACACAGGCACAGGGAGGGCATCGTACACGACATCGTACACGACATCGTGCACGGCACCGTACAGGACATATGGATCAGCGTTCGTCCTCAGCAACAGCTTTTTCCCCTTCCGGGCACGGGGAGGAAAAAGCGTCAATCACAGCGCCAGGTACGGCGCCTGTTTCAGCGGCTGCACCGGCAGCTGAGCAGGGCCGGACAGAAGATCGGCAGCATGAGGCAGCAGAGGCTGCCGCCTCTGCCGGTGTTGTCCGGCGTATTACCTCAAGACCACAGTGGCGTCCCCCGGGCCCTGAGGAACTGCCTGTCATTGCTGACGAGCAGGGTGGCGGCCAGGGCACAGGGCAGGGCACGGGCTCTTCGTCCGTGTCACAAATCCTGCCGCAGACTCCTGACCAGAGTGCTGCCGGCAGGGCCAGGCCTGCACGGCGCAGGGGCTTTTTCTTCCTGCGCAGGAAGAAGGCGACACAGGCAGACAGCACAGCTGCCGGTCTGCCTGAGCTGTCTCTTTCGCCAGAACTGCCTGCTTCGCCTGCTCAGACTGGTTCCGGGCAGGCTGAGCCAGGCGCAGCATCTGTGTCAGGCTCGGTACCTGTGTCAGGCCCGGCATCTGCGTCAGGCCAGCCGGCTGAGCCAGGCCAGGCAGGCGAAGGCGGCCAGGCAGCTGCTGCCGGGACAGGGCCCGAGGCTGCAGATACGTCTGCGTCTGCGTCCAGCCAGTCGCTGACAGCTGACACTGCCCAGGCTGCACCTGGCCAGGACAGCGAGACTGCAGCTGACCTGGCAGAACAGCAGCCTGGTGTACGCAGTCTGGCACGGGGCGTTGCAGGGAGCTGGACACGGGGGCTGAACGCACTTTCGCAGAGTCGCTTTCTCAGGGGCAGAACCTGGTCCTTCCTGCTTTCCGCCAATATCCTTGCTGCCATTGTGCTGGGGTTCATCCTGGTCTGGGTCAGTATCGAGCGCATGGACATCAACTATTTCATCAACAGGGAGCAGGTGCGGCTGCGTGAAAAACAGTCTCTGCACGGCAAACTGCTGGTGGAAAAGGAACGTCTGCTCTCTCCCTATGAGCTGCGCATCAAGGCTGAGAAACTGGGCATGAAGGCACCAAAGCCTGGCCAGATACGCCGTATCGAGCTTGGGCCCGGGGTTGCGGCTCGTCCTGCCGCCAAACCCTGACAGCCACGTCTGCTCATATGCACCTTCACGACAGTCTGCCAGTTTCTTGACGTTTTCTGATCACTGTTGCTGCCGGCTGCTCTGGCAGTGCGCGCACACGATATGCTGACCAAGTCAGTTCTGCAGCATGGCTTCCGCATGACTGCAGACTGACTGCAGGCTGACTATCGCAGGACTGCAGCCGGGCTGCACTGCCCGCTGAAAGACAGGCGTCTGCATAGAGGCGTTGCTGCAGTCTTCTGGTGCAGTACAAGCTCTCTCTGCACTTTGCCCCCTGTTCCTGTACCTTTTTGGGCTTTGCCTGTTGTTTTCTGCCTTTGTCCGGCATGCTTTGCAGCAGCCGGACTGTGTGCAGCCTGCTTTTTTTCAGACTGTTACACACAATGTTGCGCATACTATTGCACACAAAACTGCACACACTGTTCTGACATCGTCTGTCATGCGCTGTCATGCGCTGCCATGTGCGCTGCATGTCCTTCCTGATGATGCAGCAGCTCAAGACAGTGTGTGTACAGTCTGTTCACTGTTCACAGTCCTTTTTCACATGGTTTCCGGATTCTGACCTGCAGGGCGTCTGAACGCACGCCCTGCCCTCTGGCACAGGGTCAGAACATATGCGGGGAGATATGGGTCTTTTTGCACGCAAGAAAAAGCTGCCGCAGCCTGCGGACAGTTCTGAGCAGGCGTCCGCGCAGCAGCAGAGCGCGACACCTGTCGGTGCAGCAGACAGCTCTTCAGCCGTTGTCTCCGGACAGACACTGCAGGCCGCAGGCAACAGCCTGGCTCAGCCCGGACAGGGAAGCGGGGAGAGCACTGGCACAGAACCTGACAGGACCATTTTGAAGGAACAGGCCCCTGCCGAGGCTGCAGCAGCACAGGGGGCAGGTGGCCGTACACAGCCAGGCCAGCCGGGCCAGCCAGGCCAGCCAGATCACCCGGGCCAGTCAGGCCAGGGGAAAAAGCCCGGGCTGCTCCAGCGCCTCTTTCCTGATACCGACTGGGTCATGGTGCGCATCCGCCTGGTCTTCATCTGCTTTCTCTTGGTCTTTCTCGGCCTGTGGGGCAGAGCCTGGTATCTGCAGATGATCGAAGGCCCCAAGCTTGCCGCCTATGCCAGACGCCAGCACATTACCACCGAGCTTGTCACAGGCAGGCGCGGCATGATCCTGGACCGTGACGGCCAGGTGCTGGCCCGCAGCGTGGAAGCCCGCTCTGTCTACGCCAACCCGCGCGACGTGCAGGACCCGCTCACAGTGGCCAATACCCTGGGTCCCATCATCGGTGTGGCACCACAGCGGCTCTATGACCAGCTGAAAAACTCCAAACGCTCCTTCCTCTGGCTCAAGCGCAGGGTGGACGACTATACGGCAGCTGCCGTGCGCAGGGCTGCCCTGCCGGGCATCGGCCTCTCCAAGGAATACGAGCGTGTCTATCCCTTCAAGCACATGTGCGGCCAGCTGCTGGGCTTTGTGGGCTTTGAGGACAAGGGCCTGGAAGGCCTTGAGCTGGCCCTGAATGACCGTCTGAGCTCCGAGCCCAAGCGCGAGATTGTGCAGCGCGATGCCATGGGCAGGCGCTTTTATCTGCGCAAGGAAGGCGAGGAAGATCCCCATGGCGAGGACGTGCATCTGACCATTGATGTACAGATGCAGTTCTTTGCCGAGGATGCCATTTCCAGGGCTGTGAAGGAGCAGAAGGCCCGCTGGGGCGGCGCCCTGGTTGTGCACGTGCCCACAGGCGAGATCCTTGCCTGGGCGCAGTACCCCTTCTTCAATCCCAATGTCTATCGCGAGTCCAGGGCCTCCATCTACAGAAACCGTCTGGCCCAGGATGCGCTGGAGCCTGGCTCCACCTTCAAGCCCCTGGTGCTGGCAGCAGCCATACAGGAGCGCCAGGTGAGCCGCAGCACCCTCATCAACTGCGAGGGCGGCCGCTGGCAGAGCAAGTACACCGTGCTGCGCGATACCTCGCGCAAGGACATCATTCCCGTGCACAAGGTGCTGCGCTATTCCTCCAATATCGGCATGGCCAAGATTGGCCTCATGATGACCCCGAACACGTTGTACAAGTATCTGCGTGAGCTGGGCTTTGGTGAGCGCGCCCGCGTGCCTGTGGTGAACAGAAGCGGCATTCTGCGCAAGCCTAAGGAGTGGACCGAGGTGGACCACATGTCCATCAGCTTCGGCCAGGGCATTTCCGTGACCCCGCTGCAGATGGCCCAGGCCTACCTGACCCTGCTCAGCAATGGCGTGAGCCGCAACCTTGTGCTTGTACGCGACATGCCCATGGAAGAGCCGCGCAAGCAGGTCTTCTCCGAGGCCGTGTGCAAGGAAGTGCGCTCCATGATGCGCGAGGTGGTGGAGGCCAGTGACGGCACCGGCAGACGCGCAGCCATCAAGGGCATCAGCGTGGGCGGCAAGACAGGCACAGCCCAGAAGGCAGACGCACGCTCCGGTGCCTACGGTACCAAGCGCACAGCCTCCTTTGTGGGCTTCATGCCCGCAGAAAAGCCCGAGTACCTCATCCTGGTCTTTATTGACGAACCCCAGGCCACACAGTACGGCGGCGTCATTGCTGCGCCTGTGTTCAGGGACATTGCCGAGAGATCCTTAGCCTATGCAGGCATTCTGGGGACGCCTGACAAGACAGGCGAGGGCACTGCCACAGTGCTTGCTGACGGCACCAGGGTGCAGGGCAGGGGCTTTCGCCAGTCAGGCCTGGACTCGCCCTTTGTGCGCCGCAAAAAGCCGGCGCCAGTGGAAATTGCGGACATGGGCAGCAGGCATCTCACAGCCCAGGAGTCCATGCGCCTGCCAGGCCACCTTGCCAAAGCCTCAAGCACAGTGCCTGATGTGACAGGCAAGACTCTGCGCAATGCCGTGGAACTCTTTGCCAGAGGCGGCATTGTGCCGGAGCTCAAGGGCAACGGCATGCGCGTGGTGCGTCAGTCCCCGCCACCGGGCAGTCCCTGGCCGGAGAAGGATGACGGGAATGGCGGAAATGGCGGGAAAAAGGACACAACACAGTACATTCTCTGGCTGTCCGAGCGCTGAGGCAGCTGCCCCTGGGTTGTCAGGGACAGTCAGGGACAGGCAGGAACAGGCAGACAGACGTGGAAACACGTGGAACTACATGGAAGCACGTGAAACCGCGTGGAACCATGCAGACGAACGGACTCTTCCAGCGACAAGGGGTGCGGATATGGAGCGTACAGACTGCGGCACTGACTATGCAAAGGTGCGGGAACTGGTGGCAGGCGGGTGTGACGTCTATGCGGATTCTCGCGAGGTGACCAGAGGATCTGTCTTTGTGGCAGTGACAGGTGCCGCAGAGGACGGCACAAAATACGTGCCTCAGGCACTGGAACAGGGGGCAGCGTACATTGTCCTGGACAGGACAAGGGCTGATGCTGACGTGCTGGCAGCCATTGCTGCCAGGGGCGCGCAGGCTGTGTGCTGCACAGATACGCGCTTTGCCATTTCTGACCTTGCCTGCGCACGCTACCACACCGAGGAGAGCAGGCTCACCATCCTTGCTGTCACAGGCACCAATGGCAAGACCACCTGCGCCTATCTGCTGGAGCAGTTGTTTGCAGCCATGGGCCACAAGGTGGGAGTGCTCGGCACAGTGAGCTATCGCTGGCCGGGCTTTTCCATGCCTGCACCCCTGACCACACCAGGCCCTGTCCAGGTGCACAAGGCCCTGCACGACATGGCAAAGGCCGGTGCCGATGTCTGCGTCATGGAAGTCTCCTCCCATGCCCTGGCCCAGGGACGCGTGCAGCATGTGCCCTTTGCCGGCGCCTGCTTCACCAATCTCACCCAGGACCATCTGGACTTCCACAAGGACATGGAAGACTACTTTGCTGCCAAGTCCCTGCTCTTCACGGCCACCCCGAAGCCTGACAAGGCTGTGGCCACCAATGCCGACGATGCGTATGGCCTGCGTCTGGCAAAGCTTTGCCCTGGCGCCTGGACCTATGGCTTTGGTCCTGCGCCCGAAGGCGTGGACCCGGCCCGTCACCTGCAGGGCGAACTTCTGGAACACGGCACCTCAGGCGTGGGCCTGCGCCTCACCTGCCAGGGCAGAACCTGGGAGCTGCACTCCCCCCTTATCGGCCGCTTCAATGCTGACAATCTCATGACTGTGCAGGCCCTGGGCCTGGCCATGGGGCTGACCGACTTTGCGCCCCTGCAGGGCTTTGCCGGTGTGCCTGGGCGCATGGAGCGTGTGGTCAATGCCAGGGGCCTGCATGTCTTTGTGGACTATGCCCATACCCCGGATGCCCTTGTGAACGTCCTGCAGGCCTTGCGCGGTGCAGGCTTTACGCGCATTGTCACAGTCTTTGGCTGCGGCGGCAACAGAGACCGCAGCAAGCGTCCCCGCATGGGTGAGGCTGTGGCAGCGTACTCGGATGTGGCTGTGCTCACTTCGGACAATCCCCGCTTTGAGGATCCGCTGGCCATCATGGCAGACGTCCTGCCGGGCCTGGCCACGGCAAAGGAAGTGCATCAGGAGGCTGACAGGCGCGCAGCCACTGCCTGGGCCCTGGAACAGCTCGGGCCCGAGGACGCACTGCTCATCGCAGGTAAGGGTCATGAGGACTATCAGATCGTCAATGGCGTCAAACGCCACTACAGCGACCAGGAAACTGTGCGCGAACTGCTGGGAGAGGCATAGGGTGTGCCCGGCCTGACACGGGACGCAGCGCCACCTTGCGCACAGACACAGGGCGCACAGATACCAGGCGCAGCGCCACGGGACGCACAGACACAGGCGGCCGGGAAGCCGGCCGCGTCATCATTTTTCAACCGGGCATGGCTTGGCAGGTTTTGCTGCAGCAGACGCTGCTGCAGCAGGGAGCCGAGCAGCGAACAGCCCGAAAAACTGGCCGAACAACTGGCCGTAAGACTGACCGGGAGGGGGCAGAATGCAGCTGACTGCGGGCGAACTTGCGCAGATACTGGGGTGTGAGCCCTGTTTTGCAGGCACAGTGGCAGACAGGAAGGCTGCCATGGCCAGGCGCCTCACAGGCGCTGCCATTGACTCGCGTGCCGTGAAGGAGGGCGACCTCTTTGTCTGTCTGCCCGGTGAGAAGGCAGACGGCCATGACTTTGCCCTGCAGGCCTGCAGGGCAGGGGCTGGGGCCCTGCTTGCCCGGCGCATGCTGCCTGAGCTTGGCGAAGAATTCCCTGCCACGCCCGTCTTTGTGGTGGACAAGCCGGAACAGGCCTTTGGCAGGATAGCCGCTGCAGTGCGGGCCGGATTTCACGGACACGTCATTGGCATCACAGGCACTGCCGGCAAGACCACCCTCAAGGAATGGCTCTCATCCCTGCTCTCGCAGAGCATGCGCTGCGCAAAGACCGAGGGCAATCACAATAATCAGCTGGGTCTGCCTCTCTCCATCTGCAACACACAAGGCGATGAAGACGCCTGGGTCATGGAAATGGGGGTGAGTCACCCTGGTGACATGGAGGAGCTGGCAGGCATCCTGCGCCCGGACATCGGCATTGTGCTCAATGCCGGCACAGGCCACACCGAGGGCCTGGGCGCCATGGGTGTGGCCTGGCACAAGACGCGCATGTTTTCCCTGCTTGCCCCCCATGGCCTTGCCATTGCCTGCCGGGACTACCCGGACTTGCGCGAGAAGGCCGAGGCAGTCTGCAAAGAGTCCGGTGTGCCCCTGCACTTTTTTGCTGTGGCCCGCACGCAGCAGGAATACAGAAACTTCTGTGCCTCGGGACCTGCAGGCTGCATGGCCCTGGTGGACCCGAACAATCCCCTGTTGTGCCATGTCTGCGCACGCAGAAAAGACAGGGTGGAAGAGACCCATGTCACCCTGCCCATGGCAGGGGCTGCCGCAGCAGAGAACCTGGCCTGCATCACCCTCACAGCCTCCATATTGCGCCTTGACCTGTGTGTGCTGCAGGATGCCCTGCATGCAGCCGTTGCCCCCGGCCATCGCTATGCCAGACACGAGTGTGGCAGGCATGTGCTCATTGATGACAGCTACAATGCCAATCCCCTTTCCATGGAGCGCATGATTGCTGCCGCAGGCACAGAGAGCGCCCTGGCAGGCCGCAGCCTGGTGGCCGTGCTCGGTGCCATGCTGGAGCTCGGGGAGGAGGCAGAGGCTGCCCACACTGCCCTGGGCGTCTGTCTGGCGCAGCATGCGGCACGCCTTGTGTGCTGGAAGGGGCCCTGTGCCGAGGCTGTGCAAAAGGGCCTGCATGCTGGCCTGCAGCAGGGCCAGACCGAGATTCCCTTTGTGGTCTTTGCCTCTGACGACGAGTGCGCAGCTGCCATAGCAGAATACATGCAGACACAGTCACAGCAGCAGGGCCTGACCATCCTGTGCAAGGGCTCGCGCTCCAACCATCTTGAAACTGCGGCCACAGCCATACAACGCCTGCTGACAGCATCAGCAGAGGACTAGTTCATGCTTTATCATCTCCTTGTGCCCTATGCAGGCGACTTCACTGCCCTCAACGTCTTTCGCTACATCACCTTCCGCTCCCTGGGCGCCCTGATCACGGCCATGCTCATCATGGTGATCTTCGGGCCTGCCTTCATCAACTTTCTCCACCGCATCAAGTGCGGCCAGTACATTCTCTCGGACGTGAAGGCCCATGAGCAGAAGGCAGGCACTCCCACCATGGGCGGCATCATGATTGCCATAGCCCTTTTTGCCAGCCTGCTTTTGTGGGCAGATCTGTCCAGCCGCTATATCTGGATGGTGTCCCTGGTCTTTGCCGGCTACGGTCTGGTGGGCTTCTGGGACGACTATACCAAGCTGCGCCACCATCAGAACAAGGGCATCTCCCCCAGAGCCAAGATGGCAGGCCTGCTCGCAGTCTCCGTCATTGCCATGTCCCTGCTCTACTTTGACCCCTGCTATTCCACCAATCTCTCCATCCCCTTCTCCAAGCAGTGGGCCCCGGACCTGGGCATTCTCTACTTCCCCTTCGGCATTCTGGTCATGGTCTCCTCTGCCAATGCCGTGAACCTCACTGACGGCCTGGATGGCCTGGCCATTGGTCCCACCATTGTGGCAGGCGTGGTCTTTGCCATCTTTATCTACATCACAGGCAACGTGATGCTCACCCAGTACCTCTACATGCCCTATATCCCCGGCATGGGTGAGGTGACGGTCTTCTGCGGCGCCTTTATCGGTGCGTCCTTAGGCTTTCTCTGGTTCAATGCCTATCCTGCCCAGGTCTTCATGGGCGATGTGGGCTCATTAAGCCTGGGCGGCACCCTGGGCTTCCTCTCTTTGCTCTGCAAGCAGGAGTTTTTGCTGACCCTGGCAGGCGGCCTCTTTGTGGTGGAAACATTGTCCGTGATCCTGCAGGTGAGCTACTTTCGCTGGACAGGGGGCAAGCGCATCTTCCGCATGGCGCCCCTGCACCATCACTTTGAGCTCAAGGGCATCCCTGAGTCCAAGATCATCATCCGCTTCTGGATCACGTCCATTTTGCTTGCCCTGCTGGCCTTATCCACCATCAAGCTGAGATAGGACGTCTTCCCGGCCCCTGCGCTCTGTCAGGGCCGGGTTTGCCTGTTTTTCAAGACTTTGCGCCGTGCGCGCGTCACGAGGATTTTGTCATGCTGCACATGCCCCTGCGTCCCCTGACAGGAGACCACGAGTGTCAGACCCTTCCTGCAGGCATCTCTTCCAGGCTGGGCAGGCTGCCTGCCCCTGGCGACAAGGTGGTGGTCGTGGGTTCCGGCAAGTCCGGCCAGGCTGCCTGCAGACTTCTGGCAGCACACGGCTGCAGGGTTCACCTGCTGGAGGCAGGTCAGATTGCCGATGCGCTCAGGGCCGAGTTCGAGGCCCTGGGCTGCGTGGTGGAAGTGGGTGCCCACACGAGAGCGCAGTTTGCAGACGCTGCCTTTGTTATCCCAAGCCCCGGTGTTTCCCTGCGCTCATTGCTTTCCGTCATGGGGCTTCCAGAGGATACAGCCCTGGAAGGCAGTGAAGGGCCTGTTATTCTGGCAGAGACCGAGCTTGCCTGGCGCTACCTTGCTGAGAGCGGCAGGGTGGCTGAAAAAATCATTGCTGTCACAGGCACCAGCGGCAAGACCACCACAGTGCACCTTATTGCCGACATGCTCACTCAGGCAGGCAAGAAGGCTGTGCTGGCAGGCAATGTGGGCACCCCCCTCTCCCAGTATCTGCTGGACCTGGCAGAGGGCGCAGCACGGGCCGATGTGCTGGTGGTGGAGATTTCAAGCTTTCAGCTGCAGACCTGCGTGCTCTTTCGCCCGGATGTGGCTGTGCTCATGAACATCACTCCCAATCACCTGGACTATCACGCGGACATGGCCGAATACACAGCTGCCAAGCTGCGCCTCTTTGCCTGCCAGAGGCCTGAGGACAAGGCCATTGTGCCTGGCGAATGGCTGCAGGCGTATGAGGAAGGGGGCTTTGCAGCCAGGGCAGTCCAGGTACAGGTTCAGCATCTTTTCCCGGACACACCCCTGTTCGGCGAGCACAATGCCCTCAATGCCGAAATCGCGTATGAGGCTGTGAAGGACATGGTCTCGTTTGATGCAGCAGCCCAGGCTGTGGCACACTTCACCCCCCTTGCCCACAGGCTTGAGCGGGTGTGCGAGCAGGACGGGGTGCTCTATGTCAATGACAGCAAGAGCACGACCCTCACTTCCATGGAAATTGCCCTCAAGGCCTTTACACGGCCAGTGCTGCTCTTGTGCGGCGGCCACTTCAAGGGGGGCGACCCTGCTGAGCTGGCAGCACTTGTTCGCGACAAGGTGCGCTGCGTGGCAGGCTTTGGTGATGCAAAGGATATCTTCATGCCTGCCTGGGAGGGCATTGTGCCCATGCAGTGGTTTGCGACCCTGCGCCCGGCAGTGCTCTGGCTGCAGCAGCAGGCACGGGCTGGCGACGTCATTCTTCTCTCCCCGGGCACGGCAAGCTTTGACCTGTATCAGGGTATGGCGTACCGGGGAGCCGACTTCAAGGCCATTGTGGCCGATATCTGCGCAGGCAGGGCCTGATGCCCTGCGGCACAGGGGCAGGCTGAAAGGCACACGCTGGACACAGCCGGCCGGGCCCGAGCAGGGCGATCTGAGCCAGGCTGGAGCCGGGTGACACAGGTGCAGGCACAAGGGCGATGGTCGCACAGGCAGACTGACACAGTCAGGCAGGTGCGGCATCGTGTGACACAGGCACAAGGGCGACAGTCGCACAGGCAGGCTGACACAGCCGGGCAGGTGCGGCATCGTGCGACACAGGTACAGGGGTGACAGTCGTGCAGGCAGGGCAGCAGTGACGTAAGCGTCAGGCTATGCCCTGAAGGAGCAGGCAGTGAGCTGGTGGAAAAAGACACATCAGACAGTACAGACCGAGGCCGAAACAGCAGCCCATGCTGCGCATGAGGCCGGTCATGGCGCCGGCAATGGCCCTGGCAATGGCGCAGGCGGGCCTGTGCGCAATACCCTGCGCAAGGGAGAGGACAAGCCCTTTGAGTCCGCCCTGCTGGCAGCTCAGGATGGCTCGTCGCCAAAGGGGACTTCCGCAGCGCAGGCACACACTGCAGCCCCGGTGCAGCAGCAGCTGCGCCCTGCGCACAGGCCTCTCACACGGCCGTTCACAGGCATTTTGCGCAAGCAGGCAGTGTCGGAGGACCTGCCCCATCAGACATCCCGGCCCGTGCACTCCGTGCTGGCTGTGCCGCCCCTGCAGACGCACGCAGCGTCCGCAGAGGGGGCAGGGTTGCCTGGCACAGGCGAGCAAGCTCAGGTGAACTCTGTCATTGCCGCAGCCCCTGGTCAGGAGCCTGCAGGGCAGCACAAGCCCCTGCTGTTCCCCTCCGGGCAAGCGCAGGAGGGCGGGCATGAGACAGGACATGAGGCCGGGCATGCTGCCGGGCATGATGCAGAACATGCTGCGCAGCTGGAAGCCAGGCGCGAGAAGGCCAGGGCAGATGCTGCAGGCGGCATTGACTGGTGGCTCTTTGTGCTCCTGGTCATGATCCTCGGCATTGGCCTTGTCATGGTGCTCTCTGCCAGCGGCATTGTTGCCGAGAATGACTACGGGGACAAATACTACTTTTTCAAAAAGCAGCTGATCTTTGCCTCTGCAGGCGGCGTGCTCATGGGCCTTGCGGCCATGATGCCCCGCTCCCTGCTCTACAAAAGCCACTATCCGCTGCTCTTCATGGTGCTCTTTCTGCTGCTTCTGACACTCTCGCCACTCTCGCCGGCCATCAACGGTGCACACCGCTGGATACGCGTGGGACCGGTGAGCATACAGCCCATGGAGTTTGTGAAAATTGCCCTGGCGCTCTATCTGGCCTATTACATGGCGACCAAGCAGGAGCTGGTGAAGACCTTCAGCCGCGGCGTGGTGCCGCCCTTCCTGGTCACCATGCTCTTTTGCGGGCTTCTGCTCCTGCAGCCTGACTTCGGCAGCTCGGTGGTGCTGGCCATGCTGCTTCTGCTCATGTGCATCGCCGGCGGCACCAGGCTCTTCTACATCATCATGGCCATGCTCCTGGCCATTGTGGGCGTTGTGGCCCTGGTTATCTTCGAGCCCTACCGCATGCGCAGGCTCATGGCCTTCCTGGACCCCTTCAAGGATGCCCATGACACAGGCTATCAGCTGGTGCAGTCCCTGCTTGCCATTGGCTCCGGCTCCTTCTTCGGTGTGGGCATGGGTGCCTCGCGCCAGAAGATGTTCTATCTGCCTGAAGCGCACAACGACTTCATCATGGCAGTGCTGGCAGAGGAAATGGGCTTTGTGGGCGTGAGCGTGGTCATGCTCCTCTTTCTGTTCTTCTTCTGGCGCTGCTATCTCATCATCAGGGGCCAGGAAGAGCTGCGGGCCCGCTACACAGCCTTTGCCCTAAGCTGCATCATTGCCCTTGGTGTCATTCTCAATCTGGCTGTGGTCATGGGTGTTGCCCCGCCCAAGGGCGTGCCCATGCCATTCCTAAGCTATGGCGGCTCCAATCTGGTCGCCATGATGATTTGTGTGGGCCTGCTGCTCAATTTCTCGCGGACAGCAAAACTGCCGCACTGACGGCACGCTGCCTGCTGCGCCTGCGCACTGGCAGGAGCACACACTGTGGCCAGGACGCTGCCAGGCAGCGCCCGGGCCACAGGAGTCCCCCCGTTTTTTCGTGTTCTGCTGACCAGGCAGTGCTTCGGGTCACAGCGAAGGCAGTGCCTGGTCAGGGCCGTTTTCCCGGCCTTCCCCTGACATTTCACTGACAAAGACATAAAGGAGAGGCATGCCCCTTCGGGCGTGCAGAAACTGGTATGAAACGTGTCCTTCTCACTACTGGTGGTACCGGCGGTCACATCTTCCCGGCTCTTGCCGTTGCTGAAGAGCTGCGCAGGCAGTTTGAGGGTGTTGAGATTCTCTTCATGGGCTCGCAGAACGGGCTCGAAAAGCGACTGGCAGAACAGGCAGGCATTACCTATATCGGCCTGCCGGTCAGTGGCGTGCTCGGCAAGGGCTTTGGTGCCATCTCAGCCCTGGCCAGGCTGGTCATGGCTGTGCCCAGGGCCATGCGCATTGTGCGCGAGTTCAACCCTGACTGTGCAGCGGGCTTTGGCTCCTATGCAGCCTTTGCCCCGCTTCTGGCAGCCCGCCTTCTGAAAGTCCCCTCCGTGCTCCACGAGCAGAATGCCGTGGCGGGTGCCAGCAACAGGGTGCTGGCCAGGTTCTGCGACCGCATCTGCACCTCACTGCCCGACACGACAGGTTTTGACAAGCGCCACATTGTGCAGACCGGCAATCCCGTGCGCAAGGCCATCACCGAAGTGGGCCAGCGTCCCAGACAGTTCCTGGGTAAGCATCTGCTGGTCATGGGCGGCTCCCAGGGTGCCCATGCCATCAATATGTATATCTGCGGCCTTCTGCCCCGCCTGAAAGAGCTTGGCATCGAAATCTGCCATCAGACAGGCAGGGAGGACGAGGAGGCTGTGAAGACTGCCTATGCGGAAGCAGGCATGACAACCTGCCGTGTGGCAGCCTTCTTTGACAATATGCCCCAGATGTACTCCTGGGCAGACCTGGCTGTCTGCCGTGCCGGTGCCAGCACAGTGACCGAGCTGTGCTCTGCGGCACTGCCCTCCATCCTCATTCCCTTCCCCTATGCCATTCATGACCATCAGACCTACAATGCCCTGGCCATGGAGCGCGCAGGGGCAGCCAAGGTCTATGCCCAGAAGGACGTGACCGAGGAAGTGCTTGGCGACCATATCTGCAATCTGCTGAGCTCCGGGGATGCCCTGCAGAGCATGGCCAACTCCGCCCTGTGCCTGGCAAGCCCTGAGGCAGCAGCCAATGTGGTGCGCCAGATGCAGGAAGCTGTGGTGGCCCGCAGCACCATGAACAAGCCCAGAAAGCGCTGAAGGCCCGGGGACGTTTGCCGGGCCCTGATGCAGGGCCCTGACACCGGACACTGACACCGGGCGTACGCGAGGGCTTCGGCAGTCAGGGGCTGTTTCGGCACGAGTCGCGGAGACAGTCACAGAGACAGTCACAGAGACTGTGTCAGCATCGGCCACAGAGAGGTCGCAGAGACGGTCACAGGACTGTCTCCGGGCGGACAACAACGCCTGTTTTGCACATATAAGACGGCCCTGCGTTGCAGCAGGGCCAGCAGGATACCAATGGACAGCAGAATCAAGCATATACATATGGTCGGCATAGGCGGCGCAGGCATGTGCGGCATTGCCGAGGTGCTCATCAACCTGGGCTATACCATCACAGGCTCGGATCAAGCCGAGTCACAGACTGTACAGCGTCTTCGGGACATGGGCTGTGTGGTGCACATCGGCCACGATGCCTCGCACGTGGGCACCGAGCAGGTGCTGGTGAAGTCCACTGCCATCAGTGAGGACAATCCCGAGGTTGTGGAGGCCAGGCGTCTGGGCATTCCCGTCATCCCCAGGGCCGAGATGCTGGCAGAGCTCATGCGTCTGCGCCAGGGCATTGCCATTGCCGGTACTCACGGCAAGACAACCACCACGTCGCTGACTGCCTCCATCTTCGATGCTGCAGGCCTGGACCCCACGGTCATCATCGGCGGCAGGCTCAATGTCTACGGCACCAATGCCCATCTCGGGCACGGCGACTACCTCATTGCCGAGGCCGATGAGTCTGACGGCTCCTTCCTCTGCCTCTTCCCCATTCTCAATGTGGTGACCAACGTGGACGAGGACCATCTTGATCACTACAAGACCAGGGAGAATCTGGACGAGGCCTTTGTGCAGTTCATGAACAAGGTGCCCTTCTACGGCATCAACGTGGTCTGCGGGGACGACAAGGGCGTGCGCCGCCTCCTGCCCAGGGTCAAGCGTCCGGTCATGACCTACGGGCTGGACGAGGGCAATACCCTGCGTGCCGAGGCCATTGACCTCTCGAAGGAGAGCCACTTCAGGGTCTGGTACAAGAAGCGCCTCCTTGGGGAAGTGCACCTGCCCCAGCCTGGTGTGCACAATGTGCGCAATGCCCTGGCAGCCATCGGGGTGTCCTTAAGTGCCCAGATTCCCTTCCAGGAAATCGTGAAGGGCCTTGCCACCTTCTCCGGTGTGGCCAGGCGCTTTGAATACAAGGGCACGCGCAGGGGCATTGTGGTGTACGATGACTATGGGCACCACCCCCATGAAATCGAGGCAACCCTTGCCACAGCCCGCATGGTCTTCCCGGGCAGGCGGGTGGTCGCAGCCTTCCAGCCCCATCGCTTCTCCCGTACCCAGGCGCACTTTGGTGAGTTCTGCAAGGTCTTTGACGGTGTGGACGAGGTCTTTCTGACCGAGATCTACGCAGCCTCGGAAAAGCCCATTCCCGGTGTCTCGGGCCAGAGCCTGGCCCAGGGCATGCGTCAGGTGAGCACTGCCCATGTGACCTACTGCGAGACCCTGGATGAGATGGTGCAGGCACTCGACAGGGAGCTGCAGCCTGGTGATGTGCTGCTCACCATTGGTGCCGGCAGCATCACAAAGGTCGGCCCTGCCTGGCTTGCCCTTGAGACTGCGCCAAAGGACGAAGGTGCAGCAGGGGCAGAGGCAGCCGGGGAAAGGGCAGACAGGGCATAGGAGAGTGTATGCGCATTGAGGACAGTGTCAGCCTGGCAGCCAGAACAACCCTGGGCCTTGGCGGAACATGCACAGCAGAAGTCGTGCTGGAGGAGACGGGCGACCTTGAGGCGCTGCCAGCGCTTGTCCGCCGCTTTTCTCTGCCCGTGTACGTGCTTGGTGCAGGCTCCAATGTCCTGGCCATGGACGGCAGGCATGAGCTGCTGCTGCTGCGGCCCGCCATGAACAAGGCGCCCTTTGTGTGCGGCACAGCTGTGCTGCCGGCAGGGCAGCAAGCACAGGCCGACTGCGCTGGCCAGGCCGACTGCGCAGACCAGGCCGGCCGCGCAGACCAGGCTGACAGTGCCACGTACGCAGCGTCTGAGGCTGTCCTTGTGCGCGTGGCTGCAGGCACTCCCCTGCCGCAGCTTCTGGCCTTCTGCCGCAGAGAAGGCCTCACGGGGCTTGAGGGCCTTGCCGGCATCCCGGGCCGTGTGGGCGGGGCCATAGCCATGAATGCCGGCTCCTTTGGGTCCTGCATGGGCGATCATCTGGCAAGCGTGGATATCTGGGCCGGGGCTGAACTGCAGACACTGAGCCGTGCAGAACTTGAGCTTGGCTACCGCCATTTTGCGCCTGCCCAGGCACTGCCCGGGCCCTGGTTTGTAACTGGTGCCACACTTGCTCTTGCCAGGACCAGAGACCCTTCTGAAGTGGGTGCTCGCATGGCAGAGCATCTGGCCACCAAGAAGGCACGCCAGCCTGTCACTGCCCGTTCGGCAGGCTGTGTCTTCAAAAATCCCCCGCAGGGGCCTTCTGCAGGCATATTGCTTGACAGAGCGGGCTTTAAGGGCAAAAAACTCGGCGGCGTGGCCTTTTCGACCATGCATGCCAACTTCCTTGTCAATGAGGACAAGGGCACAGCATCTGATGCCGTGCGCCTTCTGGATCGGGCCCGGGAGCGCGTGGCTCAGCTGTTCAACACTGAGCTTGAGCTCGAGGTACAGACCCTGCCGTGGCGCTCTTTGTAAGAAAACGTCCTGATGCCGGCACATCTGCCAAAACCAGCACAGCCCCTGCTCCACCTGAGCAGGGGACTCTCAGCGATCGCGATGTGCTGGCCGGCATTGTGCACAGGACCACAGCCGGGGCACGGGAATATCAGCGCGACAGACGCAGCATCATGGACATGCAGACCGTGGCAGGGCCAGGGGCTGCCAATACCCGCATTGTGGAATCTGGTGTGCTCTCTGACCAGCCCACTGTGGCGGACATGATGCAGGGGCAGACAGGGCAGGGCCAGCCCGGTCAGCAGCCGGGCCAGCAGGGCCAACCGGGCCAGTCAGGTCAGGCCGATGCAGCCAGTCAGGCGGCAGAGGAGGCAGACAGACCCGAACGCCCCTCCTTCCTTGCCCGTCTGAAAAGGAAGGTACGCAATCTTGCTTTCCTTGTGGCAGGTCTTGCTGTCTTTGTGCTTTCCCTGCTGGGCGTCTATGAGTTCAGCAACTGGCTCTACATCTGGATGCATACCTCGCCCATGTTCGTGACAAAGCACATTGACATCACCGGCAATGTGCGTCTGCAGCGGGATATGATTTTGCAGCTTGGCGGCCTGAAAGAGGGCGACAATGCCTTTTCTGTCAGCGTGGCAGCTGTGGAGCACAGACTCAGACAGACGCCCTGGGTGGAGGATGTCTCAGTCAAGCGCATTCTGCCGGACCGCTTTGTTATTCGTCTGCAGGAGCGCATGCCGAGTTTCTGGATCCGCAGGGGCGGGCGACTGTTTTATGCAAATGAACGCGGGGAATACATTGCTCCTGTGGAGAGCAGTAATTTCATGTCCCTGCCGATTCTGTCCATTGAACCGGGAAGTGAGGACGCAATACCGTATCTTTCACGCCTGATGCGTGATATACGCAGCGGAATACTGCCTGTAGAGGCCGGTGCCATTGCCACGGTTGACGTATCTCCCAGCCGTGGTGTAGAACTGTATCTTGAGGATAGAGAAATGCGCCTGTCTCTTGCCCCTGATGACTGGGATGGAAACCTGGTTCGACTGAGTGCAACCATTGGTGATCTTGCCAGACGCAGGGAGCTGAGCAGTGTGCAGGAGGTCCGTACTTCGCGGAACAGCGTCTGGATCGTGTTGCGCCGGCCAGTGGATCAATAACAGGTTACAAGGATCTCAAAGGCCTGCCACGGCACATCATGTTCCAGCCATGGCAGAGGCAGGCAGACAGTTCTGACATCGGAAATCTATCTTTTCCTGAAGGCATGCGGAGGGGGCGTGGAAAAAGCTGGTTCTGAATACATTGTTGGTCTTGATATAGGGACGACCAAGGTTTGTGCCGTTGTCGCCGAACTTCTGCAGGATCGTCAGCTTAAGATCATAGGTATCGGAGACTGCGAGTCCAGAGGACTGCGCAAGGGCATGGTGGTCAATATCGAGGACACCGTGCGTTCCATTCGCCAGGCTGTTGATGTTGCCGGTCAGATGGCTGGCTGCAACATCAACGCTGTTTTTGTGGGTATTGCCGGTGGCCACATCATGGGCATCAACAGCCATGGTGTCATTGCCGTGCAGGGCAATGAGGTCATGTCCACGGACGTGACCCGTGTGATCGAGGCTGCCCGTACTGTTGCCATCCCCTCGGATCGCGAAGTCATCCATATCCTGCCCCAGGAATACATTGTCGATAATCAGCGGGGTATTGTGGACCCCATCGGCATGGCCGGTGTGCGTCTGGAAGTGAACGTGCATATTGTGACAGCAGCGCTGTCCAGCGCCCAGAATATCGTGCGTTCCTCCAATCGCGCAGGCCTGCATGTGGAAGACATCGTGCTGGAATCCCTGGCTTCTGCCAAGGCTGTGCTCACAGATGAGGAACGTGAGATCGGTGTGGCCCTGGTGGACCTTGGCGGCGGCACGAGCGATATCGCCATCTTCGAGAACAACTCCATCAAGCACACGGCTGTGGTGCCCCTTGGCGGCTCCACCCTCACCAATGACATTGCCTTTGGGCTGAGGACGCCCACCAAGGCTGCCGAGCGCATCAAGGTCAAGTACGGCTGTGCGCTGCGCGACCTTGTGCGTGAGGACGAGACCATCGAGGTGCCGTCCGTTGGCGGCCGTCCGCCGCAGAAGCTCTCCCGTCAGGTGCTGGCAGACATCTGCGAGCCGCGCATGGAAGAGATTCTCACCTTTGTGGACAGAACCCTGGTCAACTCCGGCTGCAAGGACAGAATCCGCTCCGGCGTGGTGCTCACCGGTGGCGCAGCCCTCATCGAAGGCTGCATGGAACTCGGCGAGCAGATCTTCGGTGTGCCGACCCGTATCGGCTACCCCACCAATGTGAAGGGCCTTACCGACGTCGTGAACAACCCCAAGTTCTCCACGGCAGTGGGTCTTCTCCATTTTGGTGCGGACAAGGTGCTGGCCAGACAGATTTCCAGGGTGTCCAAGGAAGCTGAGGAGGAGGCCAAGCCCGAGACCAAGATTGTGAGCGAGCTCAGTACTCCTGAAGAGGGACCGTTCAAGCGTTTGCTGCGCAAGATGCGCAGCTGGTTCCAGGACATCAGCTAGGAGGCGGCAGGACCTCGGCTGACACGTCACCGGGACATCAGCTGAACAGATATTTTTTCGGTTTCAGACAGCTGCCCTGACAGACCGGCTGTGGAAAACCCCAATTTTCCACAGTGCAGGATGGGTATGCCGGCTCTGGAAACCATGGTTTTGCGGGTTTTCAACTTGAGAGGAAGAGTCATGCAGGACTCAATAATTGATATGATTGATGATGGGCATATGACAGGCGGAGCACGTATCCTGGTGGTCGGCGTCGGTGGTGGCGGCGGGAATGCCGTCAAAAACATGATTGAACTTGGTCTCACCGGCGTGGAGTTCATTTGTGCCAATACGGATCTGCAGGCTCTCAGCGCCAATCCTGCTCCTGTGCACATCCAGCTCGGCGAGAAGCTCACCAGAGGTCTTGGTGCAGGCTCCAATCCCGATGTGGGCCGCGAAGCTGCCTCCGAGAGCATTCAGCTCATCCAGGAAGCCGTTGCCCAGGCAGACATGGTCTTCGTGACTGCCGGCATGGGCGGCGGCACGGGCACTGGTGCAGCTCCCATTGTGGCCGAGACTGCCAAGAAGAACGGCGCCCTCACCGTGGGTGTGGTGACCCGTCCCTTCAGCTTTGAGGGCAAGAAGCGCGCAGCCTCTGCCCAGGCTGGCATTGATGAGCTCAGCAAGCATGTGGACTGCCTCATCATCATTCCCAATGACCGCATCATGACCCTTGCTCCCAAGAAAACGCCTGTGCGCGAAGTCATGGCCATGGCCAATGACGTGCTCTACTACGGCGTGAAGGGCATTTCCGACGTCATCACCCGTCCCGGCTACATCAACCTTGACTTTGCCGACGTGCGCGCCTGCATGTCCGAAGCCGGCCTTGCCCTCATGGGCATGGGCTCCGGCAAGGGCGAGAACCGCGCTGACGACGCAGTCTCCAAGGCCATTTCCAGCCCGCTGCTTGAAGACATCACCCTGGCCACTGCCAAGGCCGTGCTCTACAACGTCACGGCTCCCGAGGACATTTCCAGCGATGAAATGGCCCGCATTGGCGAGAAGATCTACGAGGCAGCTCCTGAAGACGCCAATATCTTTGCCGGTGTAGTCTTTGACGATACCCTGGAAGACGAAATCCGCGTCACCCTGGTTGCCACAGGCATCGAGGCCGAGCCGCGCCTTGATCAGCGCAGCACCATGCGCCAGATTCCCAAACCCGCTCCCGTGCAGCAGAACTATGCTGCCGCAGGTCCTGCCTACGCCAGACAGCCCTTTGCCAGTGAGCCCTCGGCTGTGCGCCAGCTGGACATGAACAATGTGACCAGACCTGACATGCCTGCCCATGACGGCAGCGAGCCGGGCTTTCTTGCCGGTTCCGGGCATCCTACCAGCTCCATGCGCAGCAAGCAGTTCCGCGATGAAGCCAGAGTGCGCTGGGAACAGGAAAAGGGCTCCTTCTCCAGAGGGGAGCACGGGGAATACAATATGAAGATTGAGGACCCCAGCGATTCCATCCTGGATGTGCCCACCTTCATTCGCAACAAAATAGACTAATCACAACTGTACCGGCCTGAAGCCAGACGCAGGCTTCAAGGTACGGCATCCCGTTTTCAGGGCCCTTCCTCGGTTCTGAAAGCCCGCCGGGAGGTCCTTTGGGGAGGGCCTCCTGTTCTTTTTCAACCAGCCGCAAGGCACGAGGCAACCATGTCCCTCTTTGCACCACGTTCTGCTCAGACCACCATTCCCTGCCCGCAGTGCAAGAAACCCATGACCATTGAGCGCTCCTGCCACAGGGTCTATATGCGCTGCCCCAACTGCCGCGAGACGCACCCTGTTGAGGGCTATATTCGCAAGGCAGACAAGGCCATGGAAGAGTTCCTGGACAACTGCTACGTAGACCGTATTTAAAGCACAGGACGGTTGTCAGTCCGCGTCTCACGAGCAGGGACGCACGCAAGTCTTCTGTACAGGCTGTGCAGCAGCTGCACGCTTGTGCGGTATCGTACTTGTACTTCTGTGCAGAACTGGTTCTGCGCCAGTTCTGCTTCAGCTCTGCTCTTGACAGATGCGGACCTGGAAAGCTAGAAAGTTCTTTCGTGGGCGGTTAGCTCAGCTGGTAGAGCGCTGCCCTTACAAGGCAGATGCCACAAGTTCAAGTCTTGTACCGCCCACCAAACATGCGATTTCACAGGGTTTTACATGTCTTTGTACAGTGTAAGACCCTGTTTTTGCATGCAGAGCTCTTTTTCCCGGAGAGTCAGACCCTGCCCTGCAAGCATGGCAGCATGGAAGCGCTGTATGGTTTTTGGTATGGTTTGCAGAGTTCAAGTTTTCTCATAGTCCTGCTGCAGAGTACTGCAGGCCAGTGTGCCTGTGCGGGCACAAGGAGAAGGTCATGGAGCTGACAGACGGCAGAGACCGCATTGCTGTGGTGCGCAGTCTCATTGAGGAGTACACGGACTCTCTGGGCCTTGACCTGAGCTTTCAGAACCTCGACGCAGAGCTGGATGACCCGGCAGGAAAGTATGCACCGCCCCATGGTCAGATACTGCTGGCCATGGAGGGCGAGAAGGCCCTGGGCATGGTGGCCTGGCACTGGCTGGACGAGACAGGCCGGGACGAGGCAGGCCAGGACGAGACAGGCAAGGTGAAGCGTGGCGAGGTCAAGCGCCTGTATGTGCGCCCGGAGGCCCGCAGAGAAGGTATTGCCGCGAAACTCATGGAGGGCATCATTGCCAGCGCCAGAGAGTGCGGCTGCAACGAGCTTGTCCTGGACACCCTGACCAGCATGACACCTGCCCGCAACCTCTATGCCAGGTTCGGCTTTGAGGAATGCGCGCCGTACTACTTCAATCCCCTGGATAATGTTGTGTACATGAAGCTGGTGCTTTGAGGACTGAAGTCCCTTAGGCCTATTGCATACTGTATGAGCTGCAAAACCGCCATCATCGCTACAGCACTGCCGTACAAAGCAAGTACAAGGAAAGGGTCCCCTCATCAGGGGACCCTTTTGAAGTTGGGATACCCAGAGCCGTACAGCGTTAGAAGAGTATCTGCAGGGGGCAGATGCCAGGGTGCGTGCAGGCACGCCTTCTCCCAGACTTTCAGCTCTGAAACGTTCTGGTTACTCTTCTCCGACATCATCTATCTGTTTTGCAAGTCTTCTTCCAGATTCCAGGTAGTGTTCACGTAATGTATATTCAATAACCTGAACGTTCTTGCTCTTTACTGCATCTAAAATAAGTCTGTGCCGTTCATAAAACTCATCAGGAGTAAAGAGCGTATTCCAGGCTTTGTAGTAGAGAAATTTTGAAATATGTGAACAAGACTTACGAGCAACATCAATCATCAGAGAATTATGGCACTTGCTCATGAGTGCATCGTGGAATTTTTCATCAATTTCACTCATGGAAGACAGACCATCGACAGTCTGACTCAGTGCCTTCATTTCCGCAAGGATGGCATCAAAATCCGCCAAATCTGCCTTGGTAATCTTCGGGAGAGCCAGGGTAATGCACACTCCTTCCAGTGTGCCCCCAAGGAAATAACTTTCCTCTATTTCCTTCGCGGACATAGCACGGATACGTTTGCACTTTTGCGGTGCTCCCATGACCAGCCCTTCCTGTTGCAGGGTCATAAGCGCATCGCGGACTGGACCACGGCTAATCCCCAGGGACTCGGCAATCTGGCTTTCCTTAATGGGATCACCTGGGCGCAACGTGCCATTTAACAGGCATTCCTTGATGTACTCACGTGCCTGTTCGCTGAAGGTTGAACATTTGGGGGCGATCATTACAACTCCGCGGTAAGGTACTGGAAAAATACTGGACTTTTTCTGGCGGTACGATTTTTTGAGTATACAGTCATGAAAAATCCTGATGAAGTTATATAACTATTGATCGATGCCAGAATGTCAAGGACTTGCAGGGAAGTTTTTTGCCTACAACTCTTTTCTGTTATGCCATATTTAATTTGTAAAATTTTATGCAAAACAATATGCACAAGAACATAAGCATAGTATTTTAATATTCTTCTTTGTGTTGATTCAAAAACTTGTCATAATTTAGTCAACTTGTTCTTTTGTAGAGTTAAATAAACAAAAAGCACCGTTGTAAAACGGTGCTTTTTTGAAAAATCAAATTATGTAGCAGCTGCTCTTGTTTTATGTATTGATTTACAAAGATGAATGAGGCTAGTTGGAAGACGCAGGTCCGGCACCTTCAGCATAGCGTCTGTTCCAGCCGGTTATGGCAGAGAATATGATGACAGCAAGAAGGGTCCAGGAATACGGATTGAGCAGGGCAGTAGCAACGGACGGTGCAGGTATGTCCCAGGCCTGAGCCGCACTGACCAATGCTCCATACCAGGCAGCAACGGCAATATGCCAGGGCAGGATAAAGAAGATTGTACACACTGCGCAGTCCATGAGATTGGCACGTCGTGCAGGTGCAAGCCCAAAGCGCTCACCCATGGGCCTGACCAGACTCGGCCCCACAAGCAGTTCAGCAGGTGCGTTGGCAGAAATGGGGATGGATGCCAGAACAGTAGAGCCAATGATGAACAGTTCAGCCTGCCGCACAGTGTGAACCATCTTTTCATGGGCATAGTTCAGGATGCGCTGCATAACGCCGCAGTCAACCAGGATACGTGTGACTGCGAGAATCAGAATGGCAAAGATGATGGCACCGACAACACTTTCAACACCAGCCTGAATGAGACCAGTGCTTGCACCAGCCTTTTCGGGGATGCAGAAGATGTCCGAGAGGGAAATGTTGCCAATGCATATGCCCACAACGGCTGCAGTGACATTGCCGTAGATGAGAGCCTCAATAATGTGTCTGCCGCGCAGTGCAGCCACCACAACGACGACAAGAGCCAGAAGCATGAAGATGCCGCTCGGATTCAGAGTTGCCTCCATCTGCGGAGCTACTCTGATTTCTCCTCCGCCACCGAAGAGAAGGAAGATGACGCCGGCGATGGCAGCAGCTGTAAGTGAGAGTGGTGCTCTGCTGCGCACGACGTCTTTCATTTCTGCCCCCTGCGTGTAGGCAGAAACGATGGTGGTATCAGAAATGGGGGCAAGATTGTCGCCGAAGGCAGCTCCGGAAAGTATTGCCGTACCAAGCAGCGCAGGATCCGCTCCAAGGTAGACGCCAGCCGGATAGAGCACAGGAGTCAGAGCAATACAGGTACCGGTACTTGTTCCGGTGCCAAGAGAAAAGGTCATGGCTGCCAGGAAGACCAGGAAGGTGAAGGTTGCTTCAGAAGCGCCTGTGGACATTCCCATCCACAAAAGCCCCTGAACAAGTCCGCCTGCTGCCATCAGCTTGCCAAACACGCCGGCAAAGAGCCATGCAGTGACGATGACAATGCCGTTTTCGTCACCGATGCCCTTCATGGCAGAATCACAATACCTCTTTTTGTCCTTCGCAAAGAACAAACCAATGCAGAGAGCCAGCCAGGCGCATGCCCAGAAAGGCTTTGTACCGCCCCGTTGAGCTACTGACAGAGCTATGAGGCCGATGACAAGGATGAGGAGAGGAATGAGGCCGCCCCAGATGCCGCCATACATGCGCAAGGGTGTCTTGTTTTCCATAGGATCCCCCGAAGTACTGCATTGTGCAGAAAGCAGGCAGTACAGGTAGTGAAAAAGACAATGTTGTCCGGGAAGGTGAAGGCGGATTTGAGAATGGCAGAACCCCTGGATATACAGGAGCTCTGCCAGACTATAAGAGGATTGCGTCCGTCAGGAGGACGAATATGGAGAGGGAGTCTTAGAAGCGAGCGTCCTTGCGGAAGGTATCAAGGTAGGCATACAGAGCCGGAGAACCGCCTGTATGGAGGAAGAGCAGGTTGCTGCCAGGCTTGAAGTGATCCTTGCGGACAAGATCAATGAGGCCGGACATGGCTTTGCCGGAGTACACAGGATCCAGAAGGATGCTTTCTGTGCGGGCCAGCATGACCACTGCTTCAACCATTGCATCTGTAGGCAGGGAATAGCCGGGACCCACGTAATCATCGTATGCCACGACAGCTTCTCTGGGGATATCAAGCTTGGCGCCAATCAGCTCGGCAGTCTGCTGAGCAAGGGTGTAGACAGCTTCTTCCTGGACGGGCTTTTTACGATTCACGCCAATGCCGGTGATCGGGATGTTCATGTTGCAGCCGACCATGCCCAGCAGGAAGCCGGCATGCGTCCCGGCGCTGCCGCTGGGAACGATAATGTGGTCGAAGTTCAAGCCGGTCTCAAACATCTGCTGCATGGTCTCCTGAGCGCACTGCACGTACCCGAGAGCGCCAACGGGATTGGACGCACCGCCGGGAACAATGTAGGGCTTCCTGCCTTCAGCAGCGAGCTTGTCGGCAACCTTCTGCATCTCTTCAGCCATGTTGCTGCCGCCCTTGACGACAGTGATGCTTTTCACGCCGAGCAGCTGATAGAGGAAGTTATTGCCGGAGGACTGGGGATTGTAGCTGTTTGCAACACGCTCTTCCAAAACAAGGTGACAATCGAGGCCTTCCTTGACGGACCAGGCCAGGGTGAGACGGGCGTGGTTGGACTGCACGGCACCGCAGGTAATGATGGTGTCTGCGCCCTTGGCAAGAGCATCAGCAATGGAGAAGTCAAGCTTGCGGGTTTTGTTACCTCCGCCAGTTCCAGGCAGGAGGTCGTCACGCTTCATATAGATGTTGACTTTGCCGCCGAGAGCCTTGGAAAAGCTGGGCAGATACTCAATGGGGGTAGGTTGTTTGACATATCCACGACGAGGGAACTGAGCAAGATTCATTCTTGTCTCCTTGTTTTGATGATAAGGTGGTAGAATGGAGGGGAAGGAATCTCTTTCTACCGGGTTGGAAAAGGAAGAGTGTTTTTCGCTATGCCGACAATAGCCTTGGCCAGGACGTCAGCGGCATCAATGACAGGGCGGGGGTATTTTGCATCATGCAGAATACCAAGCTCTGTGCATGCAATCACCAGGGCATCTGCTCCCTGCCCGCAGACATCAGCAATGACAGTCTGATAGCTTTCGTACACTGCAGGGCCCGTATCACCTGTTTTTATCTTCTTGATAACAGCAAGCAGCTGCTGTTCCTTTTCAGATGTCGCATAGACAGGTTCAATGCCAAGACGCCGGCAAGGTTCTTCATACAGCTTTGTAATGCGAACAGCAGGAGAACAGAGTATGCCTGCTTTTCTTGCTCCAGGACATGCCTCAGCAACTGCAGCTGAGGTCAGTTCCACCATGTTTAATACAGGGATGGAGACTGCATCCTGGACATCCTTGTAGTAGTTGTGAGCCGTGTTGCAGGGAATACAGAGAAAATCCGCGCCCCACTGCTCCAGCTTTCTTCCCATCTCCGCCAGGCACGGACCGGGTGAGACGCTTCCGCCTTCAAGGAGTGCCTTGATGCGCGAAGGGACCTTGGGGTTGTTGTCAACAATGCAGCGGACATGATCAATGTCATCCTGAGCATGGGTGAAGTGAATGACGCGCTGCATCAGGTCAACTGTCGCTTCAGGTCCCATTCCACCGAGGATTCCGGCTATCTTTTCAGCCATAGGTCAACGCCTGCCTTATCCTTCCAGCTTTGCACCGCGTTCTTCATCCAGGTCATTTTCGAGACGGGAAACGAAGACTGCGCCAGTGGCATCACCAAGGACGTTGATGGTCGTGCGGGCCATGTCCATAATACGGTCTACACCAGCAACCAGGGCGATGGCTTCCAGCGGGATACCGACCTGAGTGAAAACCATGGTCACCATGAGGAGAGCAGCACCGGGCACGCCCATGGAACCGATGGAAGCGAGGATGGCCATAATGACGATGGTGACCTGCTTATCCATGGGCATGGGGATGCCATAGACCTGTGCCGCAAAGATGGAGGCAATGCCCATATAAATGGCGGCACCGTCCATATTGATGGTGTTACCCAGGGGAATTGAGAAGGTGGAAACCTGCTTGGAGGCACCCAGCTTCTGCACACCAAGCAGGTTTGCAGAAAGGGCTGCAGCAGAGGAGCAGGTGCTGAAGGCAATCATGAGAGGAGCAGACAGCACCCTGAAGAACTTTGAGGTCTTGATGCCGGAAAAGCGCACGCAGGGCAGGTACACAAAGATAATCTGGCAGAGACTGGCCACATACATGATGACGACCAGCTTGATGAGCGGCAGAAGAACTGCAATGCCGTGATTGGTGACTGTTACAGCCATCAGGGCAAAGACACCAATGGGGGCATACAGCATGACAACTGTAGTGACCTTGATCATGATTTCAGACATGCCCTCAAAGAAAGAGGAGACAGTCTTTGTCTTGTCACTGCACATGTTGATGCAGATGCCAATGAGAACGGCAAAGAAGATGATCTGAAGCATGTTTCCCTTGGCAAGAGCGTCCATGGGATTGATAGGAACAATGCCAAGAAGAACTGCAGAAAGGGGTGGAGGAGTGACATTCTTTGCCTGGAGGTTGTCCTTGGAGAGATCAAGACCAACGCCAGGTTCAAAAATATTGGCCAGAATCAGGCCGATGATAATGGCAATAGCAGTTGTCACCAGGTAGTAGACAAGCGTCTTCGTGGCAATGCGGCCAAGACAGCGTACATCACCAACACTCGCTGCACCGGCAACAAGTGTGACGAAGACGAGAGGGACAACAACCATGCGGATCAGGTTGATAAACAGCTGCCCGAAGGGTTGGAAGTAACTTGCTGACCAGCCCATACTTGAGGCCAGCAATCCGACGATAACACCCAAAACCATGCCAATGCCCATTTGCATGGGCAGTCCCATCTTTTTCATGGAGCCCTCCAAAAAATGCTGGAGTGAATGGCAATGCACCGCCTTAGTTGTCAGCTGAATGTTGAAAATCAAATGTTAACATTTAACAGTCATGATTTTTGTGTACAGGAGGTCAAGACGAAAAGTCAACATGTATGCCCTCTAAAGATAATAAAAAGTTTCACAAGCTAAAAAAATCCCTGTGATCTTCATATCTTACTGTTCTGCTATGAGCAGTGACAGCTGGTTCTGCCTGAACCTAAGGATGTGGGGTGTGATGTAAGGAGCTGATTGCTGTCTGCAGACACTCCTGCAGGCAGCAACGAAAAAGGGTCCCCGCACTGGAGACCCTTGAGACATCCGGGGTCACAGACCCGGAACTTCAAAGCGTTACTTGCCGCCCAGGGGCAGGAATTTCTCAACCCCCATGCAGAAGGCAATGCCAAGTCCCTCCTGCTGCAAAAAGTCGGTTGTACGGATGGCTTCCAGGATGTTGCGCGAGCTGTCGGCACTGGCCAGGATGAGCAGGATGTCCTTCTCAGGCACAATGGAGATGCCGAAGAACTTTGCGTCTTCTTCCCTGGCAGTGCCTCTGCCGTGCAGAATGGTGCCGCCTGTGGCACCGGCCTTGCGGGCTACGGACATGATGTCTTCTGCGTAGCCTGCGTTGATAATGACAGTAATGAGTTCGTGGCTGGCTGGGGTGCTTGTGCTCATGCTTGTATCCCTGTGGGCAAGCGACAGCACGCTTGCTCTGTGAAGTGCAAAGACGTCAATGACGAAAAGAATGCCCTTGACCTTTTTTCTGACCCATTCCGAAGTGTGCAGGGCCGTCATGATGGAGTCGGTGGTTTCCGGAGTGGCAAGAATGAGGACGATTTCCTTTCTGCTGTCTCCAAGACCAAGCATCTGCAGGAGGTCACTCTTTGCCGTACCGCGGCCAAGAAGAATGGTGCCGCCGGTTGCGCCTGCTTCCTTGCTGATGCTGACAATGCGCTCGCCGTGCTTGCGGTCCACGATGCAGCAGAGCAGCTTGCAGCCTTCCATTGTGATGGCAGGGCCAGTCTGTATGCTATCCATGAGACTATCCTTGAAGCTGTCCTTGAGGCTGTCCTTGAGACTATCCATGAGGCTGTCCTTGAGTTCTCTCTCTTCGGGCAGCCCTGTTGCGCTCTCTGCGTTCCCGCAGGAGCTTCTGCTCCTTGCGATGGAAGAGGATACCCAGAATCTGAATGGTGATGAGGGGCATCATGGCAATCATGGCAATGACACCGAAGGCGTCAGTGATGGGATTGCCGCCAAGAGCCGCTGAGGCACCAAGGGTGAAGGCCAGAATGAAGGTTGAGGCCATGGGGCCGGAGGCAACGCCGCCTGAGTCAAAGGCAATGGCCGTGAACATCTGCGGGCAGAAGCGCATCAGTCCCAGGGCCAGGGCATAGCCGGGAATGAGCAGCCACCACAGGCTGATGCCATAGATGACGCGCATCATGGAGAGGCTCACAGCCAGAGCCACGCCCAGGGAAAGCGAGGCCAGCATGATATTGCGCTTGATGTGGCCGCCGGACACTTCTTCGATCTGCTCGTTCAGCACCCACACTGCAGGCTCTGCGCAGACCACCACAGCGCCGAGCACAAGGCCCACCACCATGAAGATCCACGTATGGCCGAAGGAGGCCAGGGAGGCGCCGAGCACGCTTCCTGCAGGCATGAAGCCGCCCTGCACGCCCACAAAGAAGAAGATCAGGCCGATGAAGGTATAGACAAGACCGACACTCATGCGAATGAGCTGGGTCCTTGGCATCCTGATGAGGAAGAGCTGGAAGACAATGAACATGGCAACCAGGGGAGCCAGGGCCATGGACACTTCCTCAATGACATGGGGGATGCGGCTGGTGAACTGGGCTAGCAGGGAGAGCGGCTCTGTGGCAGCCTCGGCTGCAGCTGCAGCCGTCTCTGTGTGCATGCCCGTCTTTGCCGAGATGACGCCCAGGGTGATGACTGCCAGGATGGGGCCGATGGAGGCCAGGCCGATGAAGCCGAAGCTGTCCTGTTCGGCATGTCTTCCCCCGCGCACAGAGGCCACACCAATGCCCAGCGCCATGATGAAGGGCACGGTCATGGGGCCTGTGGTGGCACCGCCGGCATCAAAGGCAATGCCCAGGAAGTCCGCAGGTGCAGCGGCTGCACAGCAGAAGAGCAGTACATAGAAGCCTGCCAGGGCCAGCTTGTAGGAAAAGGCAAGCAGAATGCGGCCAACTGCCACCAGCACAAAGATGCCCACGCCCATGGCTATCATGAAGACCAGGCTCTGGCTGGAGATGGCAGGATTGACGCTCAAGACCTGCTGGGCCAGCACGTGGACGTCTGGCTCTGCTATGGTGATGAGAAAGCCGATGACAAAGGCTGCGATGAGCAGGAGGAAGACGTTTCGTTTGGAGGTGATGGCGGCACCGGCCTTCTGCCCGATGGGCACCATACCGAGCTCTGTACCGTGCAAAAAAATACCAAGGCCCACGATGACAAGTGCCCCGCCGACAAGGAAGGGCCCAAAGGCATCACCCATGGGAGCAATGGTCAGGTGCAGCAGTACCCCGATGGCCATGATGGGAATGACCGAGATGACGGATTCCCGGATTTTTTCAAAAAGCTGCATGTGTTGGTTCTCATGTCCTGAAAGTGAGGGAGGTCACGGGGAAGCATGGCAAGCCATGCCAAAGTCTGCACATTACGTTATATCGCAAGAAATGACAAATACTTGCTAATGGAAACAGCAAGAGATCCTCCCCTAAGCCTGGGCAGGAGAGACGCTTGTGCAGACAAGATACTCTATGCAAAATCCCTGCCTGAAGTGCTGCAAAAAAGCAGGGCAGGGTGGGGATATCGTCAGGGCAGAGGCTGGCAGAGCCCCTGAGCAGGCCCTGGAACAGGGCCAGGGGACAGGCTTTTGCCAGGCATTGGGCAGGGCCTTGAGACAGCGGACACAAAAAAGGGGAGCGGCAGCAAACGCTGTCGCTCCCCGGAATATGTCAGTCTGCAGCATCAGGCTGCATAAGCTGCCATGGGCTCAGGGTATGGTTTAGTACATACCGCCCATGCCGCCCATGCCACCCATGCCGCCCTGGGGCATGGCCGGAGCAGCATTCTTGGGCTCGGGCTTGTCGGAGATGGCGCACTCGGTGGTGAGGAGCAGAGAGGAGACAGAAGCTGCATTCTGCAGGGCCACACGGGTCACCTTCTTGGGGTCAATGACGCCGGCCTTGAACAGGTCTTCGTACTCGCCGGTAGCGGCGTTGAAGCCGAAGCCGTCCTTACCGTTGCGGACCTTCTCGACCACCACGCTGCCTTCGAAGCCGGCGTTGTGGGCGATCATGCGCATGGGCTCTTCGATGGCGCGGCGGATGATGTTCACACCAGCCATTTCGTCGTCATCAGCGGGCTTGATGTTGGCCAGCACCTTGGAAACGCGGATGAGGGCGGTGCCGCCGCCAGGCACAATGCCTTCCTCGACAGCTGCGCGGGTGGCGTTCAGAGCGTCTTCCACGCGGTCCTTCTTTTCCTTCATTTCCACTTCGGTGGCAGCGCCGACGCGGATGACGGCCACGCCGCCAACCAGCTTGGCCAGACGTTCCTGCAGCTTCTCACGATCGTAGTCAGAGGTGGACTCTTCGATCTGAGCGCGGATCTGCTTCACGCGACCCTTGATGTCTTCCTTGTTGCCGTTGCCGTCAACAATGGTGGTGTTTTCCTTTTCCACCTTGATGCGCTTGGCCTGGCCAAGGTCGTTCAGGGTGAGGTTCTCAATCTTGGTGCCGGTGTCGTCGGAAGCAACCTGGCCACCGCAGAGAATGGCGATATCCTGCAGCATGGCCTTGCGGCGGTCACCGAAGCCGGGGGCCTTCACAGCCACAACCTGCAGAGCGCCACGCAGCTTGTTCACCACCAGGGTGGCAAGGGCTTCGCCTTCCACGTCTTCGGCGATGATGAGCAGGGGCTTGTTCACCTTGGCAACCTGCTCCAGGATGGGGAGCATGTCCTTCATGCTGGAGATCTTCTTGTCGGTGCACAGGATGAAGGGATTCTCGAACTCGCAGACCATCTTTTCGGGGTCGGTTGCGAAGTAGGGAGAGAGGTAGCCGCGGTCAAAACGCATGCCTTCCACAACGTCCATGGTGGTGTCGAGACCCTTGGCCTCTTCCACGGTGATGACGCCTTCCTTACCAACCTTGGCCATGGCTTCGGCAATGATGGTGCCGATGTTGGCGTCAGCGTTGGCGGAAATGGTGCCGACCTGTGCGATTTCCTTCTGGTCGCGGGTGGGCTTTGCAAGGTTGGCAAGCTCGTTCACCAGAGCCTCGACGGCCTTGTCCATGCCACGCTTGATGGCGATGGGGTTGCGGCCGGCGGCCACAAGCTTCACGCCCTCATGGTACATGGCCTGGGCGAGAATGGTAGCGGTGGTGGTGCCGTCACCGGCAGCGTCGGAGGTCTTGGAGGCGACTTCCTTCACGAGCTGGGCGCCCATGTTCTCGAACTTGTCTTCGAGCTCGATTTCCTTGGCAACGGTCACGCCGTCCTTGGTGATGACCGGAGCGCCAAAGCTCTTCTCGATGGCAACGTTGCGGCCCTTGGGGCCAAGGGTGACTTTCACGGCATTGGCAAGCTTGTCAACGCCATTGGCAAGGCGCTCACGAGCTTTGACGTCATAGATGATTTCTTTAGCGGCCATGATAGGATTTCCTCCTGAATATATATCTCAAACTCTTGTTAGTCGTTGATAATGGCAAGAACGTCGTCTTCACGGAGAACCAGATGGTCAACACCGTCCAGCTTCACTTCCGTGCCAGCGTACTTGTTGAAGAGGACCATATCGCCCTTCTTCACGGTCAGGGCAACGCGGTTGCCGTTGTCGTCCACCTTGCCGGGACCCACAGCGATGACTTCACCCTTGCTGGGCTTTTCCTTTGCTGTATCGGGGATGTAGAGACCGCCAGCGGTCTTTTCTTCGGACTCAAGGCGTTTGACCAGAATGCGGTCATTCAGCGGCTGCAGTTTCATAGCGGATATTCCTCCATACGCTTTATTACTGACTAATTTGTTCTGCCGGAACCATGCCTGGATATTTGGGCTTCCCGGCTTTGTTTGGGGTGGTGTTCCTGCATCGGGATACAAGATAAGGCAGAGAGTGAAATTGAGAAGGGGGGAGAGCAAAAATTTTTTAAAACCCTTCTGCTCATGTCTGGAAAAGCAACTATTCGCAAGCTTTTGGAAGCCAACCTGCCTGGGATTTTGTTTGCCGCAAATCCTTTTGGCCCACTTTTCGAAGAAAGGGAAAAGCATGTGATACCGGCTTGTTGGTACGTATTTGGGCCAGATGCTTCGCCTGTCTGTGAGAAGGGACAAAAAAGCCCCGCCTTGCCCCTTGTCTTTTGGGGCAGGCGGGGAAGTGTCGTGTCTTGGGAGGGGATCTTGCTTAGGCTACGCAGATCTTGTCCGAAGTGAGGATTTCGATGTTGTTTTCGCGAAGCACGGAGATGGCCTCGTCCACCTTGTCAAAGCGGAAGATCATGGTGGCGGACTGTGCAGTCTTGGTCACAAAGGCGTACATGTATTCGACGTTGATGTTCTTGCTGGTCATGAGCTGCAAAATCTCGTCAAGGCCGCCCGGCCTGTCGTCCACATTGACTGCCACAACATAGGTGAGGCCCAGGGTAAAGCCCCTTTCCTTCAGAAGTTCCTGGCCCTTTTTTGCATTGCACAAGATCATGCGCAAGATGCCGAAATCCGAGGTGTCGGCAAGGGAGAGGGCGCGGACATTGAGCCCTGCTTCGGCCAGCACGTGCGTCACCTCGGAAAGACGTCCTGCCCTGTTTTCCAGAAATACGGAAATTTGTTCTGTCTTGAACTCGTTCAATTGATCAGCCATTGCTAGCTCCCCTGTATCAGACCCGGCAGGGCCGTGCTTGCTTGTAGTTTCCCCAATCCTTTGCTGTGCAAAGAAAGCCACGCAAAAAGCGTGTCCCTATATTTGGATTTTTTGTTAGGAACGAGTGGTCTCTTCCTCGTCCGTCTTTTTCTTCTCTGCCTTGGGGGTGATGTCTATTTCATCCGGCTCGGAAGTGGCCTTTTTGAAGTTGCGAATGGCCCGACCAAGCCCTCCGCCGATTTCCGGAAGCTTCTTTGATCCGAAAAGGACAAGTACAACCAGAAGGATGATCAGGATTTCCTGCATTCCGATTCCCATTTTTGCCACTCCTTGAAAGAAAAAGATTGCTCAAGAGGGGGACAAGGCCCGTTGAGGGCCAGACCTTTCCTGTTGGGCTAGGCAAACATAGCGCCGCCCTGTCCTTGCGGTCAAGAGAGAAAAGAAAAAGGGCATGCCCGATCCTGTGGACCGGCTATAGGCCGGATATGGGTCGAAATCAGGATCTTCTCTTGCGCACCTTGGTCTTGCCGCTTTTGCGGGGCTGCTTCTTTGGATTCTTGCTCACATGGGCCTTCTTGCGCACTATCTTCTTGCGTTCCGAGGAGACGAGATTGCGCTTGGAGTTGCCGTCAACGGCCTGGCGGAAGAGGCGGGCGTTGTTCGGATACTTGTGAGCCGCTGTCAGAAGGATGTTGCCTGCTACCGACCTCTTTGTCTTGGTGCGCGCTCCAAGCAGGACGATGAGGATTTTGTTGTTGCCGCGCTGGGTTGTGAGAATGATGTTGTAGCCAGAGGCCTGGGTAAAGCCGGTTTTAAGCCCATTGACGCCCCTTGATCCCAGGAAGGGATTGGTTGTGGGGTGTGTTCTTCCATGGAAGACATAGGAGTCCATGGCGTGGATGCGGGCAGCCGAAGGGTATTTGCGCAGATAGGCGGATGCAAGGCGCATCATGTCGCGGGCAGTGGTAAGCTGGCCCGCTGCCGGAAGGCCAGTGGGATTTTTGAAGACAGTGCCCTTCATGCCAAGGCGCCTTGCCCTCGTGTTCATGGCGTTCACAAAGGGCCTTTGCCTGCCGCTGACCTTGAGGGCAAGGGCTGTTGCTGCGTCGTTGCCAGAGGAGATGATGGTTCCCTGCAAGAGCTGTGATACGGTTACGCGCTCGCCTGCCCTGAGGTTCATGGTAGAGCCGCCGACCCTGGCGGCCTCCCGGGGTATGCGCACCCTGGTGTTGCGGGTAAGCCTTCCTTCTGCCAGGGCATCGTGCACAAGCATGGAGGTCATGACCTTGGTCAGCGAGGCAGGGGGAATGCGCAGATCCGCGTTTTTCTGGTAGAGGATGCGCCCTGTGGTCATGTTGAGCACTATGGCGGACTTGACCGGTATGCCTGCCAACGCTTCCCCGGAAAGCAGGGTCAGGGGAAGAAGCAGGGTGCACAAAAACAGGCCCAGGAGAAGGATGCGGCCTTTTTGCCGCAGGGAAAGGGTGGCGAAACCGGGTTTTAAGGACAACAAGGGAAGAGATTCCTTCTGGGAGGAGATTAGGGAGATTGGGGTGATTGTTGAGCGTTGCGAAAAGATCTTGCCCTAGACCTGTTTTTTGTCATCCCTGACGCTCAAGGACTGTAGAAAGTCCGGGTAGGCAAGGTTGCCTTCCTCCATGGCCTGGATTGCAAAGGCTAAGAGCACAGGTCCAAGGATGATGCCGATGGTTCCGAAGGCAGAGATGCCGCAGAGTATGGCAAGGATGAGGACAAGGTAGGAGGCCTTGATGCCTGTCTTCAAAAAGAGGGGACGCAATATGCTGTCCGCTGTGGAGACAACAAGCACTCCCCACAAGACCAGGGCAAGGGCCTTCATGGGAAGGCCGCTGAACCAGAGCTGCAGGCTTAGGGGCACCCAGATGAGGGCAGTGCCAAGAACGGGGATGGGGGCTACCAGGGCTGCGAGCAGTCCCCAGAAGGCAAACTGGCTTATGTCTACCATGGCAAAGCCTAGGGCGCACAAGAATCCCTGGATCAGGGCAACGAAGATGACGCCAAGGAGGATGGCGCGCAGGGCCTGGCGCATGGCAAGCACAAAGCGGTGCAAAACCTGTGGGCGAAGGTGCAGGATGCGGGCTGTGACAAGGTGTATGCGGGCAGCGTAGATGGTAAAGATGATGGACAGTGCAAAGAAGAGGAAGAAGCTCCAGAGCACGTTCATGGTGCCGCCAAGGACATTGAAGCCGTTGTTGATGAGCGTTGTCACAGTGTCCGTGGAAAAGTTGGTGAGATAGGCTGCCAGGGTGTCCAGATAGGTCTGAAGTTCTTCTGTCAGGCGCGCAAGCAGGGGCATGGACTCGAAGCGCGCGATAAGATTGTCCAGATAGGCTGCCCATTCCGGGGGAAGCTGGAAGTTGTGCTCCCACAGTTCCTTCAGGCGCGCGTAGCCTGCGCCAATCTGCGGTGCGACAAGGACCATGAAGATGGATATGGGCACCGCTATGGAGACAAAGATGACCGCAAAGGAGCCGGCTATGGGAAAGCTGTGCAAAAGGGCGAGCTTGATCCTTTGTCTGCGCACGTGAACGAAGCGCACAGCAGGCCCGGGATTGGTGGCGAGGAAGAGCTTGAGATTGAGCTCCGTGCGCCTGCGCATGCGCCTTGCGTACTTGCGCAGTGCCCTGTAGAGCGGCATCGAAAGGCAGGCAAGGCAGCCAGCCAGAAAGACAGGGGTGGGGCTGGGCCACAAAAGCCCGACCCAGGCGAGCCCTGCCAGCAGATACATGAGCCGCGGCATGAGAAGTGAGGTGTTCATGAATTGGGACTCCCGCTGGCTGCGGCATTGGCATTGAGACACTGTGGCACAGGCTTTTGGGCGCGCATAAGGGACGAGAATGAGGGACACGCATGATGGACGCGCAATCCCCCTGGGCATCCCCTGTCACAACCTTGCCACAAACCCCTTGCTTAAGGCGTAGGGCACACGATTGCAAGCGAAAAGCTTTTTGTTCCGCCTGCAGGCGCTGACGCTTTCCCTGATGCTTTCGGTGGTGCTTTCTCGGTGGCGCTTTCAGTGATGTGTTCCCTGATGGGCAAGGGCAAAGAAAAAGGCAGGATTGTTTCCTGCCTTTGCTATGAAACCTATTCCTCGACTACCTTTGAGCCCAGGAACTCGATCTTCGTGATTTCGTAGACAACGTTGCCGCGGGGAATCTGCACAGTGACCTCTTCCCCTTCCTCGTGGCCGAGAAGGGCCTTGCCCACAGGAGACTGGTAGGAGATGGTCTTCTTGCTTGCATTGGCCTCGTCCGGGCCGAGGATGGTGAACACCTTTTCCTCTTCCGTGTCCACGTCAACCACTGTGACCGTACAGCCGAACACGACCTTGCTTCCGGAAAGCTTGTCCAGATCAACAATGGTAGCCTGGGCCAGGCGGTTTTCCAGATAGTTGATGCGGGCCTCGTTCATGCCCTGGCGCTCGCGGGCTGCGTCGTAGCCAGCGTTCTCGCGCAAATCGCCCTGTTCGCGGGCCTCCTTGATGGCCTGGATGATGGCGGGACGATCTTCTTTCAGCTGGGCCAGTTCCTTCTCGAGCCTCTGATAGCCCTGAGCAGAAATGGGAATAGCCATGGGATTGCAACCTCCTTGAAATTTCCACGCGCCCGTGGGGTGCGATATATCCTGATATGTGTGCGCCAAGCCTCCCCTGCCCTGATTTCCCTGATGTCCGGGATGGGTAGGGAGAGCCGGCGTCTAGCGCAGGGTAAAAAAAAGGTCCGCTGCAAAAAGGGCAGCGGAACAGCTCGTTCGTATAACGTCGTATGGCGTCCTTGTAGCCGCTCTTGCGGGCAAGGTCAAGGGCGCTTTGTTCTCCTTTTCCCCTGGCCTCAGGGACCCATTTGTCACCTTCCTGCCCCGCATTTGTGTCCAAAGTCTCTCCCGGGCTTTGGCAGAATATCGCAAAGCCCTGGGCAGAATATGACAAAGTATTGCAGAAAAATGCTATTTGCTATACTCAAAGGGCATGGGAAAAGCCCGGGTGTATGTGGTTATCCTTTTGGAATAACTAGACTTTTGTGAGGCTGCTGTTTGGCCTTTTGCAAGCTGCAACCTCCCCCTGGCTCCTTCCCGCCAAAGGCCGCCAGGCGTAGGCGGTCAATTTCCGTGTTGATGATGGAGAGCAGGATGAAGAAATACTTGCGCTATCTTGGACCAGTGATAGTGGCGGCCATTTTTGTTCTGGCTGTATATCTGCTCTACAACAAGCTTTCGAGCTACAGCATAGAGGAAATCAGGGCCAGCATAGATCAGATA
>CASEWR010000027.1 GCA_949291675.1 uncultured Desulfovibrio sp.
GGCCCTTTCCTCGCAGAAGGAACTCATGCAGGGCCTTGCCGCACTGCTGCTGCGCCGCCCTGACTGTTGTGTGGTCCTCTCCTTTGCCAGCGCTGCAGCCACGGACTACTGGCTTCATGCCAGTGCTTCCCTGCCAGAGTCCCTGCAAAAGCGCTTTGCCTTTGTCTGCGGACTTGAGAAAACAGCTTATCGTGACCTGCTGCGTTCAAGCACAGTGCACGTGTTCCCGGAAGCTGTCAGACCACCTCTGCAGGAAATGCTGGAGACCATGAGCTGCGCTTCCCTGGTTATGACACCGGCCCCTGCGCCTGGCGACGAATTTCTTGCTGCAGACAAAACCATTGCGGTCTGGCCGGAAGGAAAGACAAGCAGACAGCTTGCGGCCTTACGCCAGGTTCTTGATCAGAAAGAGGCCTGGGACCCTGTCCGGGCACAGGCCAGAGCACGTGTCTGTGCGCTGTGCACTGCGGACCGCGTCTTCGGGCAGAGTCTGGACTTTGTCCTTGCAGAATATGAACGGGCTCGCAAAAGCGGGCTGCCATTCTATCCACAGTAGCCAGTTCACAGCCAGGCTCAGACTCTGCAGCGCTACCGGCATCCCCGGACACGTGACAGACGAGCGCGATCGCTATGACACCAGGAATACGGTCCGTCTGGGACGAGCTGTAAAGAGCGCATGCCGGCAGAGTCAGCACAGGCAGTGTTCCCTGCTCCCAATGGGCAGGCTGTGTGCTCAGAACCAGATCATAAGGTACTGGGCGTCAGCACACAGGGCTTCGGAACACAGACCATCAGCGCACAGGCACATCCAGGGTGAAGGAGGTCTTCTTGTCCTCCTGCGTGCGCCACTGACCGATATTCTTTGTGCACTGCATGCTCACTTCCGCCACAGGCACACCTCTGGTTTCCTTGAGTTCTTCCAGGGAGCAGTCGCACAATTCCGTGCCTGCACACAGGGCACGCTCACTGGCACTGCCCTCATGGGGAAACCAGGAATGCACGGAGATGACGCCGCAGGGCTCATAGCCGCAGGGACGGGCTGTATCCGTATCCATAATGCGGTAGACAAGACCGTGTCCGGAATGCCAGAGCAGGGGGCTGTTGTGCAGGGAGGGCACAGTCTTGTCCTTCTTTCTGGTACGGGCCTTCCTTGCCTTCTTTCGGCCTGCCTTCTCCTGCTCTGCTTCCTCAGCAGCTGCAGCAGCCTTCTCGGCACGCCGTGTCATTTCCCGCGCCCTGGCCATGTCCACAGTCTTGCCGGGGTAGTAGAACAGTTCCACATCAAGAGGCTGCTGTGAGGGCCAGGCATAGAGGACAAGGTGATGGTTCACATCGCCGCCCATATCTATGGCCAGTACAGTGCCGTCAGGGGAAAGATAGAGTGCCTTGCAGTGGTCTGCATGGGCAGATTTGAGAAAGGCTTTCTCAGTGCCGTCTGCAGCAAAGATATAGAGCCCTGTGGGGACCTTCAGATCCGCTTCCTGGGCAGGAGAGATGGCCACATAGGACAGATCCGAGCCCAGCACTGGCTCTGCCTGCACACTGTCAGGCAGCAACAGTTCCGAGCCGTCACTGTGCAGGGCATAGACAGCATTGTCATGCAGGAGCAGTTCAAAGAAGCCTGCACGCTGAATGGTGCCAAGATAGAAGGAGCCCGGTGTTGTTGTGCCTGCAGGCCTTGTCTCAGTGCGTGCAGGAGCCTGGACAGGGGCAGTGACGGAGCTTTTGCCTGTCTCTGTCCGGGGAATGACGTACAGATCTTCATACGGCACAGCGTCCGGCACAGCTTGGGAAGGAACATCTTCCACAGGCCCATCTTCACCAGACCCGACATCGTCAGCCCCCTGGGGAGTCTCTGTCTGTGCTGCAGGGGCAGTACTGCGCAGCCTGACATCGCGCATCAGGGTTTCCATGTCACCGGCATCGGGCCGTGTGAAGCGCTCAGTCGGAGATGTCACAGGCAGGGACTGGGGTGCAAGGGGCGGCACGGCAGGAACAGTCAGGTCTGCGGGCAGGTCAGGCAGAGCCCGTGTCTCAGCTGGTGTGTCAGCAAGGTCCCTTGCCATGATAGTGCCTGCCGGCACAAAGGCAGCCAGCGCAAGAGCCTGGAGGGCAATACCCACTGGTCTCAGACAGGTCTTGAAGACAGGCATGACAAAAACCCTCCTGCAGAACGTTGTTCCGGTCCATGGCTGTTCAGATAGTGCCGCAGGCACAGGACAGGCACGCTGGAGAAACCTGAACTGAAGGGGACAAAATCTGTCAGTCAGGGCCTGGAATGCGGGGCATCAGGGCCCAGGACGCGGACCAGATGTAGTACGGCCTCCATCGTTCGTCAGCAGCAGTGCTGAAACACCATTGCTCCCAAGTATGCCAGTTCCGGGCTGTGCAGGCAAATGGTTTTTGTCGGGCAGAACGGGCACGGAGCAGACGCTGAAGGCGCACACATCGTGTCGGAACCAGCGTCCTGTGTGCCGCGTGGCTTGCCTCGACAAGCAGACAAGGGCCGGCATATGCCGGCCCTTGTCGTGCAGAAGTTGTCACTGAAGCTGTCCTGCTGAAGCAGCCTTCCGGAAGCAGCTTGCCAGAAACTGCTTTCCGGAAGCTGTTTTTCTGAAGTTCTGCAGCAAAGGCTGGGGCTGTCCTAGTGCTGCTTCAGGTGTTTGTCGAAGAACTCCACCAGTTTGGCAACAACCTGGCTCACATATTCGGGCTTGTCGTAGAGGTCAATGTGGCTTGCGCCCTGGATTTCATACAGTTCCTTTGGCTCCTTTGCACGGGCAAAGCCGTCTTCGGTGAAGTAGCGGGTGTCCGCGCGGCTGCCCACAATGAAGAGCAGGGGACGAGGAGACACCGTGTCGATGTAGGCAAAGGCATCAAAGGCTGCCAGCTTGTCGTTGCTGGAGACAAGGTACTTGTTGACCGAGGTCGGATAGCTGCAGCGATCCGTGCGGTAGTACTCAAAGGCCTCGCGCTGAATGGTTGAGGTCTCCTCAGTGATGTCTTCTGCAGAGGCAGGCACATAGGTCCAGTACTGCGGCTCCCCGGTTCTGTCCTCTTCGGTGCGTGCCTTTGCCACCTGTTCAAGCAGCCACTGCCTGTAGTTTTCGATGTTGACGCCGGGAAAGCCGTTGCGTGCGCTGTTGCCAGTGCACCAGGTGCTGATGCCTGCAGCAGCTTTGATGCGCAGATCGGTCTGGATGGCACTCATGGTGTAGCCTGCACCTGCGCACACACCCATGGCACCAATGCGCTCTGCATCCACAAAGTCCAGGGTAGTCAGATAGTCCACTGCGCAGCGTATGTCTTCCACTCTGGAGAAGGCGTCTTCCACATAGCGGGGCAGACCTTCGCTCTCGCCCTGATGGGAGGCATCATAGGCCAGCGCCACATAGCCGTGCTGCGCCATGTTCCAGCAGTAGAGGGAAGAGCACTGCTCCTTGACGCCACCGCCGGGATGGGTCTTCACAAGGGCAGGGTACTTTTTTGCAGGGTCAAAGTCCGGGGGCAGGAAGAGCAGGCCGGCAATTTTGCAGCCTTCCTTCATGAAACTGACCTTCTTTCCTTCCTGATAGTGTGTCTCGTACCACATGGGGGTCTCCTTGGGGAATCCGTTCCGGGGAATCTTTGTCAGATGTGCACGTCTCTGACAGCAGCTGTCTGCGTGCGTTCTCAGTGTCTGGGGGACTTTGCGATTTTCTCGTCCACTGTGCAGAGCACCTTTGCCGGCACACCGCCGACAATGGTTCGTGCAGGCACGTCCCTGTGCACCACAGCACCTGCTGCCACAATGGCGCCGTCACCGATGGTCACACCGGGCAATATGATGGCGCCGTCGCCAATCCAGACATCCCTGCCCACGTGTATGGGCGCGCAGTGCAGGATGTGGCGCTTTTCAGGGTCAAAGTCGTGATTGAGGGTGCAGAAGCTCACCTTGTGGCCAATGAGGGCATTGTCACCAATGCGCACGCCTCCCTGGTCCTGAAAACAGCACAGAGAATTGACAAAGACGTTTTTGCCAAAGCGAATGTTCTTGCCGAAGTCCGAGTAGAAGGGCAGGAAGATGCGAAAGCTGGCATCCACCTCCACGCCTGTGATGCGGGACATGAGTTTCTGTATCTCTTCTGCAGAGTGCCAGCCTGTATTGAGCTCTGTGCACAGCCTTCTG
>CASEWR010000028.1 GCA_949291675.1 uncultured Desulfovibrio sp.
CAGTCGAGTTCCAGGTAGCCGCAGGGCTGCACCTGGCCTGTGTGGCTTATGAAGCAAAAGCCCGTGCCGCCAAGACAACCCCTGGTGTGGGCGTCCATGCCGAAGTTCTCCACGTCCACGCTCACACCTTCCTCATGGGCCATCTGACGCATGATGCGGTAGTAGTGGGGCGCACAGGTGGCCTTCAGGTGCATGCTCGTGGTCTTCCTGAAATGGTAGAACCAGCGCAGCACTTCCTCGTACTCCTCAGCAGTGATCACCTGGTCAGCCAGCTCGGAGGCCCTGCCCATGGGCACAAGCAAGAAGATGTGCCAGGCAACGGCGCCAAGCTCCTGGCACAGCTCGAAGATTTTCTTGAAGCTTGCAAGGTTGCTCTTGGTGACCGTGGTGTTGATCTGGAAGGGAACGCCAGCCTCTGTCAAAAAGCGCATGCCCCTTAAGGACTGTTCGAAGGCTCCGGGTACACCGCGGAAGCTGTCGTGGCTTTGTGCGTCGGCTCCGTCAATAGAGATGGAGCAGCGGTCCACCCCGCATTCCTTGATGAGCCTAGCGTTTTCCCTGGTGATCAGGGTGCCGTTGGGCGAAAAGGCACAGATGTGGCCGCGGGAATGGGCGTGGTGCACAAGTTCGTACACATCCGGGCGCATCATGGGATCGCCGCCAGTGAAGATGATGAGGGGCTTGCCTACCTCAGAGAAGGTGTCGATGAGCCCCATGGCCTCTTCGTGGGACAGTTCTCCCGGATACGGCTCCAGATGCGCCTCTGCCCTGCAGTGCTTGCAGGCAAGGTTGCAGGAGCGCGTCACTTCCCAGGCTATGAGACGGCAGGCCGGTGTGCCGTCCTCGAGTTTCGCAGGGCCCATGGCGCCGTGGGGTTTGCCCGGCATGCCGTGGCCTCCAGGGTGTCCGCCCGGATGGCTGCCGGGGTGTCCCCCGGGATGCCCTGTGGCCTGGGCCTTTTCAAGGTGTGCGTGGCAGTCCAGCGGGGAAGCCGGACAGCCTGCAGTTACAGGTCCACTCATCGGGCAAGTCCCTTTTCCAGCACGGTTTCGGTGAAGTAGGTGATGATGCTGTCTGCACCCGCGCGCTTCAGGCCCAAAAGGCTTTCCATCATGATTCTTTCCTCGTCCACCCAACCGTTGATGCCGGCTGCGCGGATAAGGGAGTACTCGCCGCTCACCTGGTAGGCAGTGACCGGAACGTCCACGTTTTCCCTGACCATGCGCAAAATGTCCCCGTAGGGGCCAGCGGGCTTCACGATGATGGAGTCTGCGCCCTCGTCGAGGTCGGCAAAGACCTCGCGCAGGGCCTCGCGCACGTTGGCGGGATTCATCTGGTAGGTCTTGCGATCCCCGCAGGCCGGCGCAGACTCTGCTGCGTCGCGGAAGGGACCGTAGTAGGCAGAGGCGTACTTTGCCGCATAGGACATGATCGGGGTCATGGTGAGGCCTGCAGCGTCCAGGGCCTCGCGCATGGCTGCCACGCGGCCGTCCATCATGTC
>CASEWR010000029.1 GCA_949291675.1 uncultured Desulfovibrio sp.
CAAACTCTCCAGTTTAAATCTGTATCAAATCCCTGCGTAGTACCGAAGTACTTTGCAGGAATCAGAATCTCAAAGTTCTTTTTCCCATTCGCTCTTCAGTTGTCAATGAACCAGAACCGCCGCCGTTTCAAGCGGCGTTGGACTTTATGCCCTGTTTCCTTCTGACTGTCAAGACTTTGTTTCATTTTTCTGAAAATTTCTTTTCAGCGTCATGCAACTGTCATCAGTCTTTCGAGTCGCGGGAAACTTCTTTATAGGCTTTTTAGTTTTCATCTGTCAAGCATTTTCTGCAAACTTTTTTTGGGGAAGTTCTCGAATCTGCCCGCCAGAGGCCTGTCGGCCTGCGCTTGGTGAGGCGTTTGGGAAGCGTGCTCACTTGGCGCGAGGAGCGTTTCTACGCTTGTGGTACCCTGCTGTCAACAAAAATTTGCAAATCTGGCAAACTTTTTTTGCAGATTCTCGTCTCGGCATGCTCTAATCGGCCTGTGAAGCCATTTTTCTCTCCAAAAGACTGACATGAGTACAGGGAGCTGTTTGCCTGCCAGCGACATGGAGCTCACGCTACTGTTCCACAAGGCACAGCGCTGTCCAGGCTTAAAGAACAGCCTTCCTGCTTCCGGGGCGTGACTGTCCGAGTCTGCGTCTCGTCCTCTCTTTCCAGGCATCGTCTTTCTCTGTCCGGATACTGTCTCTCTGCCTGGAGTGTACGCATGCCATTTCCTTCAGCCTGGCAAAGGCAGGCAGACCTGACGTCTGCCATCTGCAGCAACGCACGTCCTGTTCAATGCCAGTCCTTTTCAATGCCAATCCTGTTCAACGCCAGTCCCGTGCTCTGCCTGAAACTTCAGACCTGGCAGGTACCAGTGGCACGACATGCCGGCTGTCATGCTGTCAGGGTGTCTGAACCAGCCGCACGGAATCAGACGCAAAGACCAGTCGTAAAGGCCAGTCGCAAAGACATGCTCCAGGAGGGCGGCGCATTTCAGGCAGTCTTGCCTTTGTTATTTGTTCAAATATGAGCTATTATATACGAAAACTCATGCTATTTGCTCATATAGGAACACTCAGGAGATTCTATGGACCTCCATGCTGCATTGCAAACGCCATACGATGTCAAAAGAGGGCTGGCTGACAGAGCCAGGGCACGCAGACTGCTGCTGAACATGAGCCAGGCCGAGCTTGCCGAGCGCACAGGAGTCAGCCTCAGCAGTGTGCGCCGCTTTGAAGCTACCGGGGACATTTCTCTGCATGCTCTGCTTGATCTTGCCTTCATCCTGGGGGAACTCCAGGCCTTTACCAGGCTTTTTCCAGCAGAGGAACAGCAGTCACTGTTTGCCAGAAAGCCCAGCCGTCCCCGCCAGCGCAGCAGAAAGAAGACTGCCGGGAAGGGAACACTGTGAACGTGCATGTCTTTGTACATCATTACGGCAGACGCAGACTTGTCGGCCTGCTCACCCGTGGCGAGCGCGGGGTACTCTTCGAGTATCACCCGGACTTCCTTGGCTCAGGGATCCAGCTGTCCCCCTTCATGCTGCCCCTGCGGCCAGGCATCTTCTTTGACGAGAAACAGACCTTTGACGGCCTCTACGGGCTCTTCAACGACAGCCTGCCTGACGGCTGGGGGCTGCTCCTCCTCGACAGGTCTCTGAAACGCCAGGGACGCTCGCCTGGCGACATCTCTGTCCTTGAGCGACTGACACGTGTCGGCCGCAACGGTATGGGGGCTCTGGAGTATGAACCGGACGCATCTTCTGCGCATACGGAGATGCTGGCTGATCTCGACAGACTGGCTGAGGAATCCGCACGCATTCTGGGGGAACAGGAGTATGCCGGCGAGCACCTGGATGAGTTCTTCACACTCAGCGGCTCGCTTGCCGGAGCCCGACCCAAGGTATGCCTGATGCTGCCGGACGACACAGGCACACCCTGCCCCTGGATCGTCAAATTCCCCGCCAGACAGGATCCACCTGACATTGGCAGACAGGAGTATCTGTACAGCGAGGCGGCCCGTCTGGCAGGCATTGATGTTCCTCAAACCCGTCTTCTCCCTTCAGGCAGAGGTGCAGGCTACTTCGCCTGCAGGCGCTTTGACAGAAAGAACGGCCTCAAGGTGCATACGCATACAGCCTGCGGCCTTCTGCATGCATCCCATCGCTATCCCAGCCTCGACTACGAAAATCTTCTCAGACTCACCCTGCATCTGACCAGGAACAGAAAGGACGTGGAACGTATGGTCCGCCTGATGATCTTCAATGTGAAGGCAGGCAACAGGGACGATCACAGCAAGAACTTTTCCTTCCTCATGGATGAAGAGTATTGCTGGCACCTCGCCCCTGCCTACGATCTCACCAGCTGTGCCGGCTTCAATGGTGAACACTGCATGACTGTCAACAACAAGGGGCGTGACATCACTGACAAGGATCTTGTCCAGGCAGCTGCAACTGGTGGCATAGCTGCCAGAAAGGTGCGTGAGATCATTGAGCAGACAGAAGAGGCCCTGCATGAGGTCTTCAGACACGAGGTTCACAGGAAGGACAGCCGTCACGCAAAGTCCCTGTCCTGATCACCGTCTGCCCCAGGTGCGGTGCGCCCGAGTGACCTGACACACTGAGGCACAGGCTGAGAGACGATACGTCCACCCCTTGCCAGACAAAAAAAGCCCTGTGAGCTCCTGGCTGCCGGCAAGCATGCTCTGCCCCAAGTCCATTGCGTCACTGTCGTTCTGCCAGCTGGCTCCCCTGTAGTACAGCAATTGGCTGTGTCAGGCGTACCAGGAAAACGGGCTGCTCTTCAGCCTCGGAGCGAGGAAACCTTGGGCCACACCGAGGTCTCCATACCAGAAGGTCCCCGAAGGCTTCTCAGGAACTCACGGGAGCGCAAACTACCTGATGCTGGCAGTTCCTCCAACCAGGCAGGCAGGGCCTTTCAGGCGCCGGGGACAGGCAACGTACCTGGAGTCACAAAGGACTCACTTCCTGGCGTGCCAGCTCAAAGCTGACCCGACGCTGCAAGAAGCCAGAGGGAACCGAGAGAAGCAAGGGGAGCCTTGAGAAGCGTGAACGTGAGGAGGAGTCTGTCTCTGCAGCTGGTACAGTTGGGACATTCAGCACGGATGGCACATCTGGCACAATTGGCACGACTGGTACAGTTGGTACGAATGGTACGGTTGGGACGAAAAGCGTCTCAGTGCGGCATTCCGGGTGAGTGGACACCGGAACCAGGAGATGCCTGGCCCCGAACACCCAGGCCCCGGGAGAGCCGGGAGCCCTGGTAGCAGATAGAGAAAAAGCCCCGGAACAGTGCTGCTCAACTGCCAGGGTATCCTCAAGGCACAGATGGCACATTTGGCACGGATGGCACAGTTGGCACGACTGGTACGGTTGGGACGAGAAGCGTCTCAGCGCGGCATTCCGGGTGACTGGACACCGGAACCAGGAGATGCCAGGCACGGAAAACGCCAAAGGGCCCCCGGGAGTGCCGGGAGCCCTGGTGGCAGATATGGAAAAAGCCCCGGAGCAGCGCTGCTCAACGGGGCTTTGAAGAATCTTGGCAACTACCTACTTTCCCACATGAAGATATGCAGTATCATCGGCGAAAAGGAGCTTAACTTCCGAGTTCGGAATGGGATCGGGTGTACCCTCCTCTCCATGGTCACCAAGAAATATGCAGATATAGAATCAAACAGGGAGGAAGGAAGTTTATTTATAGGAAGAATAAGACTCACGGGCTATTAGTACTGGTCAGCTCCATGCCTCACGGCACTTCCACCTCCAGCCTATCAACGAGGTCGTCTACCTCGGCCCTACAGGACATATGTCAGGGAGAACTTATCTTGAGGCAGGCTTCCCGCTTAGATGCTTTCAGCGGTTATCCCTTCCGCACATAACTACTCTGCTATGCCGCTGGCGCGACAACAGATCCATCAGTGGTGCGTTCAACCCGGTCCTCTCGTAC
>CASEWR010000030.1 GCA_949291675.1 uncultured Desulfovibrio sp.
TGGGCCTTGCCTGGGAGCATCTTGCCCGGGCTGTCCTTGCCTGTGACATTGACGAGAAGGCCCTTGCTGTTGCCAGCTCAGCCCTCACGGACATCTTGTGCAGGCAGCAGTGTCCGCACACGCTTGCGGCACAGCTGGTGGCAGGCTGGCTGCACTGTGAGGATGCGCTCGTACGCCCTCTTCCGCCCTGCGATATAGTGGTGGGCAATCCTCCCTATGTGCGTGCCAGGGACATGGACAGGGCAAAAAGGGAGCTGTACTGCCGCAGTCTGCCCTCCATGACCAGGGGCTGCGATCTCTATGTGGCCTTCTTTGACAAGGGGCTTGACGTGCTGCGTCCTGGCGGCGTGTTGTGCTACCTGTGTGCAGATCGCTGGCTGCAGAATGCCTATGGCAGGCGTCTGCGTCAGCGTCTTGCCGCGCCCTCAGCGTCTTCCCCAAGCCGCTGCGGCGCGCCATCCGCAAGCTCCCACGGCTCATCTTCCGCCCCTGTCTTCTCGCTGGAGACCCTGGTGCGCATGCACGAGGTCAATGCCTTTGCAGAGGATGGCACAGGCAGAACAGTGGACGCCTACCCTGCCCTGACCCTCATACGAGCCCTGGCCCCTGCGGAGCATGCGGACCATGCAGCACATGCAGCCCCGGCAGCGCACAAGGCCTGGCGGGAACAGACAGTACGCTATATCCGCTGCAGGCCTGACTTCGGCCCTGGGGACGCTCCTCAGCTTCTGGCCTGGCACAAGGCCTGCCTGCAGGAGCATCAGGAAGGTGTGCATGATTGTCCTGCCTGCCACAGCCAGCCTGCCTGGCACAGGCCTCACGACCAGCAAGAGAGCTACGGGCGTCACAGTCAGCAGGGGTGCCACAGGCACCATACTCAGCATGGGATACAGGGCCTGCAGGCGCAGCACGAACGCTTTGACGCCTTTGTGCTTCCCAAACCTGCAGGCAGCTCAGTCTACGCCCTTGGCGATGCAGCGTGTGTGGACTTTGTCACTGCGGCACGCAAGGCACTCCCTGCGCTGGAAGACACTGGCGTGCAGCTCGGCACAGGCCTTGCCACGGGCTGCGATGCCGTCTTCATCACCGAGAACGCAGACCTTGTCGAAGCAGAGCGCCTGCTGCCCCTCTTTGACATGCGCAGTTTCCGTCAGGGCAAGGCCGTACGCAGGCGCTGGCTTGTGAACCCCTGGAACGCAGACGGCTCCCTGGTCTGTCTTGCTGACTACCCGCGCCTCAGAGCCTATCTTGAGGCCCATGCCCATATCTTGCGCAAACGCGCTCTTGTCAGACGCAGTCAGGGACATGGCGAAGGTCGCACAAAGACATGGTACCGCACCATTGACAAGCCCCTGCCGGGCCTTCTGGACAGGGAGCTGCTGCTCATGCCGGACATGGCCACCACCTCTGACCCTGTGCTCTCACGCGGCTTCTACCCCGGGCACACAACGTGCTGGCTGGCCTCGGATGTCTGGGATATGCGCGTGCTGGGCGCTTTTTTGCTGGCCGAGACCACGCAGCGCTTCATCTCAGTCCTTGGCGTTGCCATGCGCGGGGGCACGCTGCGCTTTCAGGCCCAGTACCTGCG
>CASEWR010000031.1 GCA_949291675.1 uncultured Desulfovibrio sp.
AAGCTGTAGATGACACCGCCGCCGAGCACCAGCAGCGAGACAGAGGCCAGCAGGGTGGTGCCCACAGTGAGCACGGTTCTGGCCAGGGTCTGGTTGATACTGCTGTTGACAAGTTCGGCAATGGGCTTGTCGCTGTGCAGATGCAGGTTCTCGCGCAAACGGTCAAAGGTGATGATGGTATCGTTCAGGGCATAGCCGATAACCGTGAGCACTGCTGCCAGCACGTTGAGGTCAAGGTCAATGCCAAGCGCCGAGAGCAGACCCAGCACTATGAAGACGACAACCAGCAGACTTGTGACTGCTGCCAGCGCAAAGGCCAGGCGCATGAAGTAGCACACGCCAAGGGTCACTGCCATGGCCACTGCCACCAGCACACCCGTGCTCACGCCTGTCAGGCCCACCACATAGGTTGCGCCCCACAGGCAGGCTGCCATGGCCGCACCAGCCATCCAGCGCTGCTCAAAGCGGCCCGAGATGTAGACCGCGATGGTGAGAATGGCATAGAAAATGGCACTCAGACCCTTCTCGGTAAGGTCCCTGCCCACCTTGGGGCCCACCACTTCCAGGCGTTCCATGGCGGCCGGGTTGTCAGGGAAGGCCTTGACCAGGGCTGTCTCAATGCGGGTGCGCAGCTCCACAGGAGCCAGCTCGCTGGAGTTGAAGCGCAAAAGATAGTCTCTGCCCACTTCACCGTAGCGCTGCACGGAAAGGCCGGGCAGCTCGGGCACGTCCATGCTCTTCTTGAGCGTCTGGTCGTCCACGTTCTGCTCGAAGCGGATCTGGGCAATGACGCCGCCGGCAAAGTCAATGCCGAGCTTCAGGCCGTTACCGAAGGTTGCTGAGAAGAGGGAGAGCAGCAGAGCCAGGCCGAAGAGAGCGAAACCGATCTTTCTCTTGCCGATGAAGTCTATGTTGACATTCGGTTTTACAAGCTGAAAAGGCATGTGTCCCTCCCTAGATGCTCAGGCCCCTGGAGCCGCGCTTACGGGCAATGTACTCGAAGATGACGCGAGACACGAAGACTGCCGTGAACATGGAGCCGACGATGCCCAGCGTCAGGGACACGGCAAAACCGCGCACAGGGCCCGTCCCGAACTGATAGAGAATGACTGCAGTAATGATGGTGGTCAGGTTTGAGTCGATGATGGCCACTGAGGCGGCATCAAAACCTGCCTTCACTGCAGCCAGGGGTGTGAAGCCCTTGCGCAGCTCCTCGCGTATTCGCTCGTAGATAAGGACGTTTGCGTCCACTGCCATACCAACGGTGAGCACCATACCGGCAATGCCCGGCAGGGTCAGGGTCGCACCGAAGGCGGACATGCCTGCAATGATGATAAGCAGGGTGAAGCAGAGAATGCCGCAGGCAATGACACCGCTCATGCCGTAGTAGATACTCATGCAGAGCATGACCAGCGCTGCACCCACGATACCGGCCAGGATACCGCTGTCAATGGATTCCTGACCAAGGGAGGGACCGACAGTGCGCTCTTCGAGCACAGTGACAGGAGCAGGCAGGGAGCCTGCGCGCAGCACAATGGCCAGGTCCTGGGCCTCGGTGGTGGTGAAGCTGCCGGAGATGCTGGCTCTGCCGCCGCCGATGCGCTCGCGGATGACAGGCGCGGAATAGACCTTGCCGTCCAGCACAATGGCCATGCGACGGTTGACGTTCTCGGCAGTGACGCGCTCGAAAATCTCGGCGCCTCTGCGGTTGAAGTTCAGGGTCACGTAGGCCTGGTTCATCTGGTCAAAGGCAGGGCGGGCATCAGCCACGTCCTCACCGGTGAGCATGGCGTCACGCTCCACAGCGATGAGCACCTCACCCTGCTGCTCCCCTCCGGCAGGATTCTTTTCCAGCAGCGGCAGGGCTATGACCCCTGCGGGCAGCACGGGATTTTTCGGATCCACGTCGTCACGCACAAGATGGAATTCCAGGTGGGCAGTCTGACCGAGCAGTTCCACGGCACGCCTGGGATCGGAGATGCCGGGCAGCTGGACCTGGATGCGGTTGTCGGCCTGCTTGCGGATATCAGGCTCAGCCACGCCGAACTGGTCAATACGGTTGCGGATGGTGCGCAGGGCCTGGTCCATGGCCATGTCTTCGAGGCGCTTCACTTCCTCGGGCGTGTAGCGGGCAAGATATCTCAGCTGCCCGGCTTCGCCGCGCTGCGGCTCGTCAAGTACGAGCTGCGGGAAACGTTTTGCAACCATTTCGCTGAATGCAGCCTCGTCCTCGGCACGCGGCACGACAAATTCCAGGGCAGTGCCGCCGACCACACGGACACGCAGCACGGAAATGTTTCTGTCCTGTCCTTCTCTGCGCAGGTCCTGACCTGTGATGGCCAGACTGTTGCTCACGGCCTTGTCCACCTCAACGCCGAGCGTGAGATGGATGCCGCCCTTCAGATCCAGACCAAGGTTCACTTTGGCGTCCGGCAGTATGGGCGCAAGTGCCGTGCCGAGCACGGGAAAGTTCGGCAGGGCATAGGCAAGCGTCAGGACCAGAGCCAGAAGGATGACAAGAACACGCCATCTATGAATCATGGTGACTCCATCAGCATGGGGCCGGCCCCCATGAAGAAAAATGCAAAGACGCTTTCTCAACCGTCATACGACGGTCAAAAAAGCGTTGTTGGAAAGGGAGTGAGCCGTTTACTTCTTCTTGGCAGGATCAGCCTCGACGGTCTTGCCATCCTTGTCGATCAGGTTGCCAACGGCAGCGCGGCTCATGCGCAGCTTGGCTTCACCACACTCGAGCAGAACGTATTCGTCGTCGATTTCCAGGATACGGCCAACAAAACCTGCGGAAGTGATGACATAGTCACCCTTCTTCAGGGCTGCGAGCATGGCCTTGTGGGCCTTGGCACGCTTTTGCTGGGGACGGATGAGCAGAAACCAGAAAATGACGAACATGAGGATGAGCGGGAAGAACTGCATCAGCATGTCCGTGCCGCTGGGAGCAGCACCTGCGGCGCCCTGCGGGGGAGCCATGGCGAAAGCCTCACTGACGAACAACAAGAGACACCTCCATCAGACAGATGTCAGGGATTGAGTGACAAAAAAAAGGTACTAGACGAAAATCTGGTCAGCAAGGCCGGGACCAGATCCCTGCACCTGCCCTCCAGAAGACGTTTCAAAGAGGTGTGAGTACAAAAAAGCGCCAGAATTTGCAACAGTGCGCATGCCTTTCCCATGCCTTTTGATCCGCAGATACGGGCGAAACATGAGGGTGCAGACGCCAAAAAGAGTGCACAGTGTGGCACCTGCCAGGGCAGAACACCTGCTGACACAACAACAGAAGGCGTTATGTCTGTCGTCTTTCTGTCGGTGGTCTTCTGCATGACGCTCTTCTGCATGATGCCCTTTGCATGCTGTTCTGAGCCGGGCTGCAGCACCTGCAGCACTGCAGGCTGACGCTGCGGCCGGCAGCAGTGCACCAGTGCCTGCCCTAAGTTCCTGTCCTGGCACACAGCACTTTTCACAACTGCAGCCAGACAAACTGCCTGACTTCGGGAGCTTGCCCGAAAAAAGCGAATTTTTAGCCTTGACAGTGTTTCGGGGCGGCTGTACAGTGCGCTTCCAATTTTCCGCGTATCAGCATTAATTGCGCAAAAATACATTCGGCGCCCAGCGCCGGGAGGGACATATGCAGGCTCTGCAAAATGCTACCAGGACGCCCGAAGGCGTCGTCGTGAACGGCTTCACCCTTTCTCCTTCCATCGACAAGTGCGAAGGCTGTGATCGCCTGCGCGAATTTGATGGCGAGACCTTCTGCTCCAGCTACCCCAACCCCACTTCCAAGTGGAGCGGCGGTCGCTGCAACTTTGCCACCCATGTGAAGGTTGAGACCGCTGCTGCTGCCAAGGTTAACCCCCTGAAGGCATCCAAGCGTGCCGCCAAGGGTCGCTAGGCCGCACAATTCAACAAGTTGCCGCTGCAAAGAGGAGGTTTTCAAAGCCTCCTCTTTCTTTTTGCCTTTTTTCGGCTTCCTTGGCATTGTCCGTCAGGCCACGAAAGACGGGAAACCTCCCTGCTTTCGCCGGCAGCTGCCTGTGTGTGCCATGCCCTGATGGGGCACACCTGGCAGCCGCTGTCCCGGACCTGTGCACAGGTCCCCCGAACGCGCTGTACCTGAACGCGCTTTTCAGGGCGCTCTTTACCGGATGCACTTTTCAGGGCGCGCTGTACCGGACGCGCTTTGCACCACAGTCCCGCACGGACTGCCTGTCCTGTTTTTGAGGTCACGACATCATGCACACCAACGCAAACACATCCCTGGCAGCTGTTCTTGTCAGCCTGCAGCACAGGGAAAGCCTTGTCACGGACATCCAGCGCACCCTGACGGCCTTCCGCGCCGTGGGTCCCCAGAATGCAGGCCCTGGCGAAGCCCGCAAGGCTGCCTGGATAGAAGAATTTCTGCGCGGCTGCGGCGTCACGGACATTGTCCATGTGGATGCCCCTGACCCGCAGGCAGAAGGCGGCCTTCGCCCCAATCTGGTGGCAACCATTCCCGGCACAAGCACCCGGGCGCTCTGCCTCTTTGCCCACATGGATGTGGTGCCGGAGGGCGAGCTCTCCCTCTGGGAGACCGATCCCTGGGACGTGGTGCAGAAGGGCGACCTTCTCTACGGGCGCGGCGTGGAGGACAATCAGCAGGCCCTCACCTCCATGCTGCTGCTGGCAAAGGTCCTGCACGAGACACAGACCACTCCTGCCCTCACCATCAGACTTGTCTTCATCAGTGACGAGGAGTGCGGCAATACCCTGGGCATGGCCTGGCTTTTGGACAAGCGCGCAGACCTCTTCCCAAAGGACGACCTCTATATTGTGCCTGACAGCGGCTCCCCCTCCGGCACCCTCATGGAAGTGGCAGAAAAGAGCGTCTTCCGCTTCAAGTGCACAGTGCGCGGCAGACAGTGCCATGCCTCCACCCCCGGCAAGGGCGTGAACAGCCTTACAGTCATGGCTCGCATCATCACTGCCCTGGATGCGCTGCACACAGCCTTCCCGCAGGAAAATCCCCTCTTTGACCCGCCCTGCAGCACCTTCACTCCCACAAAGCACGAGGCCAATGTGGAGGGCACCAATATCCTGCCCGGCCAGGATGTCTTCTGGGTGGACTGCCGCGCCATCCCCGGGGTGGAGCCCGAGGCTGTCTTTGCAAAGGCTGAGGAAATCATCACCACCGTTGCCAGCCGCTATGGCGCAACTGCCAGCCTTGAGCGCGGCTATGTCATTGCCGCCTCCGAGACTGCCGCAGATGCTGCCGTGGTCATGGCCCTGACAAGAGCTCTGGCTGCAGAGGGCATTGCTGCAGAAAGCATTGGCATTGGCGGCAGCACTGTGGCCTGCCTGCTGCGCCACAGAGGGCTTTCTGCCTGCGCCTGGTCCACCATTCTCAATACCTGCCATGAGCCCAACGAGCATTCCTCCATCAGCGCCACTGTGCGCGATGCGGCTGTCTTTGCCAGGATTGCCCTGGAGGAAGATGCTGTGCAGCAGGGCGAACAGACGGGCAAAGAGGCAGGTGCACAGCCGGGAGAACAGCAGTGAGCCAGGTCTTTGACTGCATTGTGGTGGGCGGAGGCCACGCAGGCTGCGAGGCAGCCGCTGCCCTGGCCAGACTCGGCCATGCCACCCTGCTCATCACCGGCAATGTGGACAGGCTGGGGCATCTGTCCTGCAACCCTGCCATTGGCGGCCTTGCCAAGACCCATATGGTGCGCGAAATCGATGCTCTTGGCGGCATGATGGGCCTGTGGGCTGATGCTGCAGGCATACAGATGCGCGTGCTCAACATGAGCAAGGGCCCTGCCGTGCGCGCCACCCGCGGACAGATGGACAGGCAGGCCTACATGCAGGCTGTGCGCAGAACCCTCTTCTCCCTGCCCCATTTGCGCATCTGGCAGGACCAGGTCACGGACCTCACCACGGACGACACACGGGTGACAGGGGTGCGCACCCGCCAGGGTCTGCACTTTGCAGCAAAACATGTGCTGCTCACCACAGGCACCTTCCTGGCAGGCCGCATCCACATAGGCCTTGTCAACATGCCTGCAGGCCGCCTTGGCGATGAGCCTGCCACAGGCCTGAGTGAGGCCCTCACAGGCCTTGGCATACAGCTCGGGCGTCTCAAGACCGGCACCACCCCGCGCCTTTTGGGCTCAAGCATCAACTACGAGGTGCTGGAAGCCCAGTACTCGGACGATCCCCTGCCCCAGTTCAGCTTTACAGGGCCAAAGCCCTCCCTGCCCCAGGTCCCCTGCCATCTTTCCTGGACCACAGAAGTCACCCACGACATCATCCGCGAGGGCTTTGACAGGTCGCCGCTCTTCACAGGTGTGATCACGGGCACAGGGGCCCGCTACTGCCCCTCCATCGAGGACAAGGTGGCCCGCTTCCCTGATCGCGAGCGCCATCACGTCTTTCTGGAACCCGAGGGGCTGGACGGCGCGGAAGTCTACTGCAACGGCATCAGCACCTCCCTGCCCCTGGATATCCAGGAGCGCATGGTGCACTCCATCAGGGGCCTGGAAAAGGCCGTCATGGTGCGTCCCGGCTATGCCATTGAGTACGACTATGCCAACCCGCTGCAGGTGCAGAAGACCCTGGAGACCAAGGCTGTCACAGGCTTATGGTTTGCAGGACAGATCAACGGCACCTCAGGCTACGAGGAGGCAGCTGCCCAGGGCATGTGGGCAGCCCTGAACATTTCCTGCAGACTGCGCGACCTGCCGCCCTTTGTGCTGCGCAGGGACGAGGCCTATATGGCAGTGCTGGTAGACGACCTTGTGACTGAGGGTACACTTGAGCCCTACCGCATGTTCACCTCCCGTGCAGAGCACAGGCTGCTGTTGCGCGAGGATACGGCAGACATGCGCCTCACGCCCAGAGGACGCGAGCTCGGCCTTGTGGACGATGCCCGCTGGCAGGCCTTCCTGGCCAGGCGTGCGCAGTGCGACAAGGCAAAGGACTACCTGGAAAGCACACGTCTTGGCTCGGGAAGCACGGTCAGGGGGAATGCTGCAGCAGGCATGACCCTGGCAGAAGCCCTGCGCAGGCCGGAGGTGAACCTGGAAGACCTCGAAGCCCTGGACAGCGGCCTTGCGGACCTTCTGGCAGACAGCAGTGCCTTTGACAGGGGCACCATACAGGCAGACGTGAAGTACAAGGGCTATATCGACAGACAGCATGCCCTGGTGCAGCGCTCACTGAAGCTTGAGGAAACCCCGCTGCCCACGGATCTCGACTACACAAAGGTGGCAGGCCTTTCCAACGAGGTCATCGAAAAGCTGTGCAGGGTGCGCCCGGCAAGCCTCGGGCAGGCAGGACGCATCTCAGGCGTCACCCCTGCTGCCGTGGACTGTCTGGAAATCCATCTGCACAAGCTCGGCCTGCTGCGCCTAGGCGGCATGCACAGGGGCTGAGACAAGGGGCTCTGGCACAGCAGCAGGCACTGCGGGGCAGAAAAGTGCCTGGACAGGCAGCCGGCAGGGCCATTGCAGCAGGACAGCTTGGGGCAGGGCTTTGGGCAAGGTCCCGGGCAGGGCCTGCAGCTGCACGGTCTGCCACACAGTGGCCATCCTGCCACTGTGTCACTGAACCACTGTGTCACTGTGTCATTGCGCGATTGTGCCACTGTAGGACTGTGTCGCAGGCTACCGCGCCACTGCGTCATTGCGCGACCGGGCCACTGTGTCACTGTGTCACTGCGCGATTGTGCTGCTGCGCAACTGTGTCGCCGGCCACCGCGCCACTGTGTCACTGCGCGACCGGACCACTGTACGACTGTGTCACTGCGCGACCGGGGCACGTTCGGCTGTGTCCCCCTGCCACTGTATCACTGAACCACTGTACGACTGCGGCAGAGTGCAACTGTGTCACCTTCCCCGGGCTTCTCGTGCCCACGGACACGCACGTAAGCGCGTTTTGCCGGGGGGGGGCAGCCACAGTCTCCCTGCCACAGGCATCGGCTGTGGGAGTCCCTGACACTGACAGGGGACAGCGTCCAGGAACACAGCTGCCTGCACGCTTTTGTCTGTTGACCGCACAAGGCAGGACAGGCTACAAACGACAAGGACTTTTTGCAGGATATCTCCTGCCGTTTTCCCGGGACTTCCGCACAGGGGTGCGCGCCACATTTGATAAACGTCCCCGGGGGAAAACGAGACAACCATCAGCAAAGGAGCAGACCTTGGAAAGCGACAATTCTGGCCATAGTACCGGCTTCTGGAGCCGGCTGGGACACTTTTTCGGCCACGATCCGGAAGAAAGTCTGGAACAAGCCATTATTGACGCCCGTGCAGACGGGGAAGTTGCGCCGGAACAGGAGAAGATGCTCCTGGCCATCCTGCGCTTCTACAAGATTCAGGTGCAGGACACCATGACGCCCAGGGCAGACATCGACTGCGTGGCAGACGATATCAGCCTGCGTGAGGTGGCCGAGGCAGTCATGAGCTCAGGACACTCACGCCTGCCTGTATACAGGGACAACAGGGACAATATCGTGGGCATTGTCCACGCCAAGGACCTGCTTGCCTGCCTGAAGGACACAGCTTCCCTGGACAGTCCTGTCTCGACTATCATGCGCGAGGCCTACTTTGTCCCCGAGACAAAGACATTGCCGTCCCTGCTGCAGGAATTTCGCGTGCGCAAACAGCACATTGCTGTTGCCTTGGACGAATACGGCGGCACAAGCGGCCTGGTCTCCCTCGAGGACGTGCTTGAGGAAATTTTCGGCGACATCGAGGACGAGCACGACAAGCCTGCCAAGGATACCATCACGGACCTTGGCAACAGTGTCTTCGAGATGTCTGCCAGGGTCTACCTGGAAGACCTCGCCGAGATCGGGCCTGTCATTACCTCCGAGGATGTGGACACCATTGGCGGCTACCTCTCCATGGAGTTCGGACACGTGCCTGCTGTGGGCGAGGCCATGACCATTGAAGGCTGGACCTTCACAGTCCTTGATGCAGACAAAAAGCACGTCAAGCGTCTGCGCATGACCCCTGCTGCAAAGGAAGACACACAGCAGCCAGCGCAGCAGGCCTGAAACAGCAGCGCTGAAGCAGGGCCCGCACGGCAGATCTGAAACAGCAGGCCTTGCGCCGGCAGCCCTGCCGGCTCTCATGCTGCAGGCTCTCCTTTTTTGCCGGACGTTTGTCCGCTCCATTTCTGCGCCCTGCTGACAGTCCCGCCCGGGCCTGTCCGGGGCGATTTGCGATCCTTTCGAC
>CASEWR010000032.1 GCA_949291675.1 uncultured Desulfovibrio sp.
CTGTTCGATCTGTTCCCGTGTGACAGGCTCGGATGAGAACTTGCGGACAGAGTAGCGGTCGCGAATGAGGGTTGAATAGTCCATGAAAGTCCTCCGTATGCAGGTGCGGTTGTGCAGGCTGGCGTTGTGATGCATGCCCCAGAGTGCTCCAGAGCTGGTCCGAATCAGGGCCGGCTCTGGTCTGGCCATGATCTGAGCTCTGATCTGAACCCCGGTCTGGCCCTGGTCCGGACCTGACGCCGGGTCTGACCTTGCAAGACAGGCTGCGCCAGAAGAGCAGATGGCAGGAAAAGCAGGGCCAGAAGATCTGAAGCAGGAGATCTGGAGCAGGCGGGCAGGGGCCATGCAACTGACATAGGACCTGCGCACAGTTTGTCAATGCGCGGCTGTTGTGCTGTCAGCCAGGGGGCGCGTGTCCTTGCATGGTGGTGACGCAGGAAGCTGATGTGTCCTTCTGTGGTGCTGTTTTGCATTGCAGTCCTGCCTTGCAGTTCTGCATTGCTGCCGGCATCTGGTTTCCTGCTTGCGCTGCATCCTGGTTTGCCCTGACGCTATTTGTCCCGACGCTTTGGGCGCGGATGCATGTGGCCCTGACTTTTGCTGCGTGTGCTCCCGGCACAGGGACAAGGTCTGTGCGTCCATGGTCATGCAGGGGAAGACTTGTGCAGGCTTTCACATGCTTTCACATGGAACCGACATGGGACCGTCAGATCCGGAAATTCTCCTGCAATTTCACGTTGCTGGCGCATGTGCCCCCGCTGTCTGCGCACTTGATTTTGCCTGCTCAAATGTGTACAAGAGCGCTGGAACTTCACGTAAAAACAACATTTTTGTCATTTACCTGTTCCCTGCAGTTTTCCTTTCTGTCCCTGTTCCCTTTTCTTCTGAGTGCGCACAACACCCTGTCAGTCTGACATCAGGCTGCAGTGTACGCTGTGCACGGGGCGTTCTATGAGTTGCATTCTGCCCATACGAGTTGCACTGTCCTGTCTCATGCGCACGGCAGCCATCAATGCTGCCATGACTGCACGCGGCATGCAGCAGCTCGGTCTGCTCTATGTGCTTGCCCCTGCACTGCGCCATCTCTATCCGGACCAGGAGGACCGCAGACGGGCCTTTGCCCGCTATGCCGGTCACAGCAATACCCATGCCTTCATGCTGCCTGCCTATGCAGGGCTGCTCATTGCCCTGGAAAAGCAGATAGCGGACAAGGTCATCCCCGAGGCCTTTATAGGCTCGCTGCGCCAGGCGCTGGCAACAACCCTTTCTGCCCTTGGTGACGGCTTTTTCAGCGGTGCGCTGCGCACCACCTGGGCATTAGTCACCATCTGTCTGTGCCTTGAGCAGCACTTTCTGCTGGCAGCAGGCTTTACAGGTCTGCTCATGGTGCTGCTCTTTGCCTTCAGGGTCACAGGCTTTTTCTACTGCCTGTCCCAGGGCATGCACTCGCTTGAGTGGTTTCGGCGCCTGGACATCATCAGCTGGACAGAGCGCATCAAGATCTTCAATGCCCTGCTCATAGGCGTGACCCTGTGGATCATGATGGCAGAGAACATGGAGACCTGGCCATGGCAGGCGCAGGCTGGGCTGTTCCTCTTCATTCCCGCAGCCTCCTGGATGGTAGGGCGCCTGCACATCCCCAGAACCATCCTCTGGGCCATGGCCCTGGGCATCTTCATCCTGGTGGACCTTGGTCGTATCCGCATCTGAGGCACACAACATTTTTTCCCGGAGGGCTCAGGGGCCCTTTTTGCTGCAGTCCGGTGTCCTGCAGCATCGTACCAATCAGACACCAGAGCTTATCACCAAGAACGGAGGTCAGGCATGTCGCTGGAGGATATTGAGATCATTCCCGACGGAGCACGGCTTACGCTGAGACTCATGATGCCCAATGGTCTGCATGCGCGCCCTGCAGCACGAATTTCCAGGGAAGCCCAGCGCTATCGCTCCAGCATACGCATTCTCTCTGAAAACGGCGAAGCTGATGCCAAGAGCATTCTTGACGTGCTCTCTCTGGCCATTCCCCAGAACAGTCTCTGCACCCTGGAGGCCACAGGCCCTGATGCCAGGGAAGCTGTGGCTGCCGTGGGCACCATCTTCATGCAGCAGGACTAAGCGTCATGGCAAGGGCGCATCTTTTTGGCACGCCCGTTTCTCCGGGCATAGCCATAGGCACCATACGCTTCCTGCACGTGGAACCTGTGCCGGAAATGCGGCGCATTCTGCCCTCGGAAGTGGAGGCAGAGAAGAAGCGCCTGCTTGACGCCATGGAGAGTGTGCGCGAGGACCTGAAGACTGCCATGGACAAGGTGCCTGCAGACATGCAGGAGTACCGCGAGATCATTGCTGCCCAGGTGGAAATGACCAGGGACCCCAAGCTTGTGAACTCCACCTGCCAGCTGGTGGAAAAGGAGCACGTGGGCGCAGCCTGGGCCCTGAACAACGTGGTGAACCAGCTGGTGGAGGTCTTCCGCAGCATTGATGACCCCTATCTCAAGGACAGGGCTCAGGACGTGCGCGTGGTGGGCATGCGCATCCTCAACCATTTGAGCGGCACAACCAGGGAAGAGGCCAGTCCTGGTGCAAATCTCATTCTGGCAGCTGAGGATGTGAGCCCTGCAGACATCATGGACCTTGATGTGCGCAGCATCAGGGGCATTGTGACCCGTGAGGGCGGCATTACCTCCCTCACGGCCATCCTGGCCCGCGGCATGCACATTCCGGCCCTGGTTTGCGTCACCAACCTCCTGGTGGCAGCCAGAGACGGGGATACCGTCATTATCGACGGCCTTGGCGGCAATGTGCTCATCTCTCCCAATGAAGAGGATATGGATGAGTACAGCGCCAGGGAGAAGTCCTATACTGCCTGGCAGTCTGCCACCCGCAATACTGCCCGCTGGCCTGCTGACACCAGGGACGCGCTGCGCGTGGGCGTCCTGGCCAATATCGAGTATGCCCATGAGGCCGCAGAGCTTGCCCCTGTGGGTGCTGACGGCATTGGCCTGTACAGAACGGAATTTGCCTTCCTGAAAGACAGTTTGCCCTCTGAGGAAGAACTCTATGAAGAGTACGCCACAGTGGTGCGCAACAGCCCGGGGCTGGCAGTGATCCGCACCCTGGACCTTGGCGCAGACAAGCTCTCCAAAGCCCAGGAGGCCATACGCGAGGCCAACCCGGCCTTAGGCCTGCGCGGCATACGCTTTACCCTGCACAATCAGGATATCTTCAAAAGCCAGCTGCGTGCCCTCTTGCGGGCAGCTGTATGCGACGGCACCCAGAAGAAGCTGCGCCTGCTTTTGCCCATGATCTCCATGGTGGAAGAGGTGCGCTCAGTCAAGCGCCTGCTCCAGGAAGTGGACCAGGAGCTCTCCATGCGCGGCATTCCCCATGCCTCCACAGTGCCCTTAGGCGTCATGATTGAGACCCCTGCCGCAGTCTTCATCACTGACCAGCTGGCCAGAGAGTGCGACTTCTTCAGTATAGGCACCAATGACCTTATTCACTACCTCATGGCCATTGACCGCAACAATATGCGCGTGGCCTATCTGGCAGAGGCCATGCATCCGGCAGTGATCCGCTCCTTGAAGCGCATCATTGACACAGGGCACAGGGAGGGGCTGAGTGTCAGTGCCTGCGGCGAGCTCTCCTCTGACCCCTTCGGGGTAGTGCTCATGCTGGGCATGGGCATAGATGCCCTGTCCGTGTCACCGCCCTTTCTGCCCGGCATCAAGCATCTCATCCGCAAGCTGGACGCCCAGGCCTGCACGGACCTTGCCACCCAGGTGCTGTTGAGCAGTGACATTCAGGCCTGCAAGCATCTGGTCAATGAGATGCTGCAGAAGGTCCTGGGACATGAACTGGCCTTTCTGACCTCCACAGTCATGGGAGCACGAACGTAAGAACATGAGCAAGAAAGCACACAAACAGCCGCAGGGCACAGTGGCCCTCAATAAAAAGGCCCGTCATCTCTATGAGCTCTCGGACTTCATCGAGGCAGGCATTTCCCTCACAGGCCCTGAGGTCAAGAGCATACGCATGGGCAGGGTGAACTTTCAGGACTCCTATGTGGACTTTCGCAATGGGTCCGCCTTTCTCGTGTCCATGCACATAGCTCCGTATGAGAATGCAGGCTATGTGGAACAAAACCCGGACCGTGACCGCAGACTGCTGCTCCATGCCAGGGAAATTGCAAAGTACGCGGCAGCTGTGGCCCAGAAGGGACTCACTGTGGTGCCTGTGAAGATGTACTTTCATCACGGCAAGGTAAAGGTGGAAATTGCCCTTGGTCGCGGTAAGAAGCTCTTTGACAAGCGTGAGAGCCTCAAGCAGCGCGCTGTGGAGCGCGATGCAGCCAGAGGTGAGCACTATTAGACCATGCCGCAGTTGTACGACCAGGCGTGACATCACGCTGGACAAGCAGCCTGCCGGAATCCTGTCCCGTCTCAGGCTTCTCGCTGAAGAAGAGCCCGGGATTCGACAAAGGGGAGGACGAAGCAATGGCCGGACGTCTGCGCTTGCGCTCTGTACGCATCAGGGGTTTCAAATCCATTGATGCAGATGAAGGGATACAGTTGTCCCTTGCAGAGGATGTCACTCTCCTGCTTGGTGCGAATGGGGCAGGCAAGAGCAACATTCTGTCGTTCTTTGACCTGCTCAGGCATCTGGCACAGGCGTCTCCTGCGACCTGTACGGACAGCTCTCTGACTGACAGCATGTTCTACTATGGGCGCAAAAGGACAGCCTCCATTGATGCGTCGCTCACTGAAACGTTACGCATCGATGCGTCCTTGTTGTTCTGCGGTGAGAAAGCATACCGCTATGATGTTGCTCTTGCGCCGAGCGTCCCGGATGGCATGTCTGTCAGCCGGGAGCGGCTTGCTGTGTCTGCGCTCCCTGGCACAGCAGACGGGATGGGGGAGACTGGGGAAACAGTCTGCACAGCTTGCAGCGGACAGCGTGCATCAGCTCTGTCAGAGGACACTTCTGCAGAGAGCAGGAGTGTTGCTGCGTTTCTGGCAGGGATTCATGTGCACCAGTTTCAGGATACGTCGAAATTTGCCAGCATGCGTGATCGCTGCTCCATACAGGACGGCCGGACGCTGCGGCCTGATGCAGGGAATCTGGCTGCCTTTCTGTACAGACTTCAGACGACATATCCTGAACATTATGCGCTCATCATCAGGGTGATTCGTGCAGTCTGTCCGCAGTTTTGCGATTTTGAGCTGAGGGCGTTGCCCCTGGCGGACGACTGTGTTGCGCTGAACTGGCGGGACAGCAGGGGTGAGCTCCTTCGCCCGCATCAGATTTCTGATGGTGTGCTGCGGTGTATGGCGCTTGCCGCTCTCTTGCTGCAACCAGGGGAGCTCATGCCTGGCATGATTGTTCTTGATGGGCCTGAGCTTGGCCTTCATCCTGCTGCCACAGGCGTTCTGGCCGGTATGATTGCCAGTGCCTCTCAGCACAGGCAGGTGCTGCTGGCAACCCAGTCCCAGCGCCTGATCAATGAGTTTGCGCCAGAGTCCATTCGCATTGTGGAATGGGACAAGGCAAAGGCCGGGACAATTGTCCGGACGCCTGACCTGGAGCAGCTGCAGGAATGGCTTGAACACTACAGCCTTGCCGAGCTGTGGGAAAAGAATGTCCTTGGAGGACAGCCGTGATTCGACTGCCACGGATGGCAGTGCTGGCAATGTGTGTGCATCCCCAAGAGCGCTGAGAAAGAGCTGAGCATGGAAGGGGAAACCCGTGTTGTCCCGGACAGACAGCCTGAGCTTCAGACGAAACGTCCCCGCACGACAGTCTTTGCAATACCTTCTCAAGGCCCGGAGCAGAACGCTGCAGGAAGTTGCGGGCAGAGAAGACGGAGCTCTGAACTGTGCCCCTGGGTGCGCATGGGGCGACGGATATGATCGCTACGGCTTTCAGAAGTTGAAAACACGTAGATCTGCAATATTCTAATGGTGTTAGTGACAAAAAACTGAAGTGTACGCTTTGCGACCTGACGAGCAGGCTCGTCCGAACAACATCCTGTCAAGTTCTGTAAAAACATAGACTTGTCACTGTGCCCTGTCAACCCTGAAAAATATGAGTTACGAGCGCACTCAAGGCAGTAAACCAACTTTAACCAGCTGATACTCTGTCTGTTTCTTCCTGCATGTGCATTCAGACACTAACAGTTGTTCTGTCAGTGTAAAAGGTGCATGGCAAGGCCATCAAGGTGCTGAAATGGCTTTGCTTTTCTGCTTTAAGGACGTTGTTCCGTGTGCTGAGCGGATCAACGTCAGGATGTTGTTTCGTATGCTGAACGGAACAACGGAGGAAACAAGGAATGTATCAGACCAAGGGTGCAATCGGAAATTTACTGAACCGGTATCGTGCGGTTCTGAAGAAATGTCATTTGCGAATACCTTCGGCTCTCTGGCTGTGGCCGGCATGCTGGTCATGGGCAGTGCCGGTGTAGCTGTGGCAGCAGATCCTATTGTTGTCGATGGCACGTCTGAAGTCGTCAACGTCGAAGAGCTTAACATTACAGGGACAGACGCAACGCCAGCCATCATGGTGACAGAAAAAGGGAGTCTGAGCATTGAGGGTGGCACTATCACGCTTGCGCATGGAAACTGCAGTCCCGAAGGCAGTACTGGCCAATATAACAGGATGTCTTTGTTCGCCAAAGACAGTGAAGTATCCATTACTGGAGATACGCTGACCTTTGCTGCCAAGAATCCAACCGTTGAGCCAGCTACCTTTGCCGGCACAGGAGATAACGCTGCCATCCTGGCCGGCAACTCCACAATGACCATTGATGTCACAGAGCTGTATGTTGGCTCCAAGGAACAAGGTGGTGACCGGGGCATTCGTCTTGTTGGTGCAGATAACACCCTGAATCTTTATGCTGACAAGATTGTCTCCTATACAGGCGACGAATTTGTTCATGTGCGCAGTGATGCTACGAATTCTGTTGCCAATATTGGTACTGCCGAGAATCGCATTGGCTATTTTGAAGCGCATACAACATGGGGCAAGGATGATTACGGTGTCGCCATCCTCCAGGCCAATGAAGGTGGAACGATCAACTTCTATGCTGATACCGCCATATTCGACGGTTCCACGAATGAAACTGGTGGTGTTTTCGGGTCTGGCTCGCATGGTACCGTAAATGTCAATGCCACAAATTTGACAATCGACGGTAATATGTGCGCTACCTATGGTACTGTTCAGAATATCTCAGATAAAGCATTCACTCTGAACGTTACATCTGATACCATAACCATGACTGGAAATGTAAATGCTGGTACTATTGGTGATGGGTATTCTACAACTGATAGACAGACGATTGTAAATATTGATGCATCTGAATTTAATATCACTGGTAACATCAATGCATGGGGAAGATCAGGTACCAGTATAGACGCTGATACTCTTGATATTAAAGGTCAGATAGTCTCAAATTCTATCACCACTGAAGGAGAAACCCTTAATATTGATATTACTGCAGACAATCTTACCATTGCTCCTACTGAAGAAGGTGCCACAGCAGTTCAGGCTGATGGTGGAAATATCAGCATCTCTGCTGCACAGGGCAAGATAGCAGGCAGCACCGCTATGAACATTGGTGCGGATGGAGCTGTTGCAACATCAGGTGCCATCACACTGGAAGGCGAAACTGCCCTTTCTGGCTTAGGTTCACTGGACAACAGCGGCGACCTTACCTTCGCTGGTACAGCGGCGAGCTTCACGGGAACCTATACTCAAACAGCCGGCAGCACTACTCTTGGTGACGATTACTTCGGCGGCAAAGTATATGTCCAGGGCGGTAGCCTTGAGGCCAAGACCATGGACATTGCTTCAGGTACAGCTACCGTTGTCTCCGGGGGTACTGTCACTGCTGGCGATGTCAAAGTGAGCAGTGCAGAGGGCCTTGCAGTGATTGACAGTGGCACTCTGACTGCTGACACTGTCACAGTGACTGCAGAAAATGGACTTGCGGTGAGAGACGGTGGCAGTCTGGCAACTGATACACTCACCACTGCAGTTGAAGGGGGAAACAATGGTACAGTCTCCGTTGAGGGCCTTGGTTCTACGCTGACTGTGAGCAATGCAGGTGATCTGAGCACCTTGGCAGCTAATAGCCTCTCAAGCTCTGCAGGTAGTGAGATTGTGCTGGAGAACCTGGCAGAAGGAACTTCACTCGACACCCTCAATGCGCTGGTTGCTGAGGGCAGCACCGGTACCATCAATGTCGGTGGCGCGAAGATTGCTGGACTTGATGACCTTATCGATGCAGAGACCAATACTGTGGACTTTGAGGAATGGAACACAAGTGGCACTGGTGGGGTTATCAGCGAAGCCATGAAGACGGCTACCCTGACCAATGTCAATGACGGTGTTAAGCAAACAGGAAGCTTCGGCAGTGCTGTGCTGGCTGAGGGGACTGATAGTCTGACAATAGCGAAGGAAGACGGCAATCCTCACATTCTCACCCTCACTGGTCTTGATAGTAAGGAGCATTTTGTCAGCAATTCTGATGGTGACGTTGCAAATGCTGTCATCGGAGGCGGCAACACACTCATCTTGGGCGACGTACGCTATACGGGTAATAAAGACATCGGTAGTATCACCATTGGTAATGGCGCCACACTGATGGTCAATGGTGCTGATAAGAACGCTACTGTGACGAGTGGTGCCATTGATGCCAGAACAGAGTCCACTATTGTCGCTAAAGATGTCACCTATATTGTTGACGGTAACATTGGTGGAACAGACTATGACAGCTCTGATAAGTCTGGTGCCGTAGCAAACTTCTTGGTCGACGCTGCGGATGTTATCGCTCAGGATGGTAATATCTATGTCGATTCCTTAGACTTGGTGAACAACGGTACTCTTACAGCAGTTGCCACTGGTGCAGATACTGAGGATGAACAGGGTGGTGACATCACTCTTCGCAAGAGTGTTACGGGTTCAGGCACAGTTTCTGCAGCCAATACCCTCACAGTAGAAGCAGACTACACAGGTAAAGAAGGTGATGACCTTGCTTTCCGCGGCAGTGAAGTTGTGCTTAATGCGGTCAATTCCACTGCAGGTACTGTCCACATTGTGGCAGACAAGCAGCTGACCACGGATGCTGTCATCCTGAAAGACGGTGACACTGTGAAAGCTAAGTACTGGACTCTCGGTGGTGAGTTGAAGGCCAGTGGTACAGAAGGCTCCAACATTATCCAGGTTGAGGCCTTTGTGGATGCAGCTCCTGAAGAGGGCACTCCTGTCACCAGCACCCTGTCTCAGGCAGCTACTCTTGGAGGCAACACGCTCTTCATCCATGGCGCTCTTGACGCTCTTTCGCAGGCACATGAAGCTGTTTCTGACGCTGAGCATACGGGTACGACCTACTATGCTGCCAAGACACTGAACTTGGCAGAAAACAATGGTACACTTGCTGTCGGAAATGCAAACTTGGACCAGAACAAGGTTGCCTTCGGTGAAGACTCCCTGCTGGTAGTGGACAGTGCACGCCTGGGCGACAATCCTGTCTTCACGTACAGTACAACTGAAAGTGCGGGAGCAACAGCTGGTGTGGCAGATGGAGCCAAGCTCTATGTTGTAGACGCCAAGGCAAGTGACACAATCACTGTCTTTGGTGGTGGTTTTGCGGAAGGCCTGGGAGTGGACGAAGCTGGTGTTTCTGTCTGGAAGCCTCAGACCGACACGGCCATGCTGACGGCCGAGTATAAGGACAACGCCATTACGTTTAGTGTCCAGGATGCCCAGACAGTCTTCCCGGGTCTGAGCGACGAGATGGCTGATGCGGTCAATGACCTCTACAACAATAGCCAGAACAGCATCAACGGCCCTGAAGAAGGCATCAAGTTCCTGACCCGTGCAACGAATGATGGCTTCCTTGGCATCAACGATAAGCAGGCCGCCGCTTCCACCATCGAAAGCGCTGCCCGCATCGCCTTCGCAGGCGCTGTGCCGCAGATGACAAAGATGGCTTCCGACTCTGCCACCAACGCTGTGGTCAACCGCCTTGGCCTTGCCAATCCCGGCAATGGCGCAAAGGCCATGGACGCTGAAGGCAGACTCGTGGATGACAAGGTGCAGGGCTTTGCCCTGTGGATTGCTCCGCTGTGGCAGAACCAGTCCGGCTTTGGCATGGAAGCTGGCAACCTGGACTACGGCTACACTGCCAACCTCGGTGGTGTCTCCCTGGGTGCTGACTACACCTTCGAGAATGCCATCCGCGCAGGTCTCATGTTCAACATCGGTGGCGGCTATGCCCAGAGCAGCGGTGGAGACCTCAACGAGACCACCAACAGCATGACCTTCTGGGGCATTGGTGCCTATGGCGGCTGGGAATACAACAACTTCGCAGTCATGGCTGATGTGTCCTACACCAGCACCTGGAACTCCATTGACCAGGATGTGGACCATCGCATGGGCATGAGCGACCTTGAGGCTGACATCCAGGCCTCTGCCATCTCTGCC
>CASEWR010000033.1 GCA_949291675.1 uncultured Desulfovibrio sp.
TGGTAACCGGTATGTGCTTCTTTCTGACTTCACAGGACAGGGCGCAGGCGTCCGGGGCGGACAGCCAGACCCAGGCCAGGGTTCAGACAGCCGCTCCCGCCGAAACCCTTTTCAAAATGGCCAATGGCCTCAACGTCTATCTGATACGGGATACCCGCTTCCCCATGGTGTGCACCAGACTCTATGTGCGCACAGGCTCTGCCAATGAGGAAGCAAAGGATTTCGGCATCAGCCATCTGCTTGAGCACATGGTCTTCAAGGGCACGGATTCGCGCCCCAAGGGCCAGATTGCCAGGGAAGTTGAGTCCCTGGGCGGCTACCTCAATGCCTACACGAGCTTTGACAAGACCTGCTATCTCACGGACATGCCCTCCAGACACTGGAAGACAGGCATAGACATTGTGCGTGACATGGCCTTCCATCCCCTTCTCGATGCAGAAGAACTGGAAAAGGAAAAGCCCGTGGTCATCTCCGAGCTGGAGGGCAATGAGGACGAGCCCTTCCGCAGACTCTTTCAGGAGCTGCAGAAGGCCAGTCTTGCCGGTACTCCCTATGAACACCCCATCATCGGCACCAGGGAGAGCGTGAATGCAGCCACCTCCGCGTCTTTGCGCAACTATGTGAAGACCTGGTATCAGCCTCAGAACATGCTGCTGGTGGTGGCCGGTGACATCGATCTTGCCGCTGTGCGCGCCTATGTGGAAGAGCACTTTGCTGCAATGACCAACAGCACGGAGCTGGCAGCACAGGGCCCTCTGGACATCAGCACTCTGACAGTGCCTGCAGCCTCGCGTGTGCAGGTGACCGGGGGCAAGTGGAACAAGGTTTACCTTGGCCTGTCCTTCCCTGCACCTGCAGTGGGTGACTACACAGCCGTGGACCTCGACTTGCTGGCCTATCTCATGGCTGGTGACGGCACAAGCCCCTTTGAGCGCAAGTACCGCAATGACCTGCGCCTTGTGGACGCCATCAGCGTGGGCAACGTTAGCCTTGCCCGCGTGGGCCTGTTCACTGTCTTTGCCGTGCTGGACGCTGACAAGGTGGAGACCTTCTTCACCGAGCTTGTGCGCGATCTTGCCCGCTTCAAGGTCTCTGCCTTCTCGGCCGAAGACCTTGCCAGGGCAAAGTTTGTCATGGAAGACAGCATTGACAGGAACTCCGAGACCCTGAACGGCCTCACCTCCTGGCGGGCCCAGATGGAATTTGACATGGGTGGTCGCACAGGCGAGGCGAATATGCGCAAGGCCCTGCGTGATGCAGGCTTTGCCCAGATTGAAAAGGCCTATGCCGACTACATTCGTCCTGACAGGGTGACAGTGCGCGTGCTGGCCCCTGAAGGCGCAAAGCTCGGCGACCTGGCAGGCATTCTGGCCCGCGAGTGGCCGCAGAACACTGTGGCAGCCGAAGCTGACGCAGCAAAGAAGGTCTCTGCCCGCGAGACCATGAAGCTGGACAATGGCGTGCAGCTGGTGCTCATCCCTGACAACACCATACCCTATGTGTCCGTGAACATGATGGCGGCAGGCGGCAATGCCCTGCTCAACGAAAAGACTCAGGGGCTTGCCTCCCTGGTTGCGGACAGTCTGACTGACGGCTGCGGCCAGCTGGACAGGGTGGCCTTTGAAAAGGCCCTGGCCGAGAAGGCCCAGGACCTGGATGCCAGGGCAGGGCGACAGTCCTTCACCATCAGCGGCAGCACCCCGTCGCGCTATACCCAGGACCTGCTCAGCCTCATGAGCCAGCTCATCACTGCGCCCCGCTTTGAGGAGAGCGAGCTTGCCAGGACAAAGAAGGACATGAACAGTGCCCGTCTCATGCGCAATGATGACAGCATGGAGCTGCTCTCTGCAGAGCTGTGGCCCCTGCTCTTCGGCAAGCATCCCTACGGCCTGGATCCTCTGGGCACAAAGGAAGGTGTGGACGGCTTCACCCGCAAGGACGTGCTTGCCTTCTGGCAGACCCAGAAGAATCAGCCCTGGATTGTGGTCTTCACCGGGCAGTTCGACAAGGACAAGGCCATTGCCTGGGCAAAGTCCCTGCCTGAAGCGAAAGACAAGCGCGTGGAGGTGACTGCACCTGTCTGGGGCAAGAACAGGGAGCTGACCCTGCACGTGCCGGACAAGAACAAGGCCCATCTCATCGAGCTGTGGCCCACAGTGCCGCAGACACACAAGGATGCACCGGCCCTGTCCCTGCTGCAGGCAGTACTCTCCGGCCAGAGCGGCATTCTCTTCTCCAGGATGCGCGATGAGGACAGCCTTGGCTACACTGTCACTGCCCGCAATGTCTTCTTTGACAAGACAGGCCTGACCTACTTCTATTCCGGCACCACTGCTGACAAGGTGGCAGAAGCCCGCAAGGGTTTTGCAGCCATTGTGCAGGAGCTCAAGGACAAGGAGCTGGATCCTGCTCTGCTCGAAGCTGCCTGCAATGTGCTGGAAGGCCGCTATGTGCGCTCACGCCAGAGCCTGTCCGCCAGGGGCAGCGAGGCAGCCATGGAAGCCTTCTTCAACCTGCCCGAGAATTTTGCCCTGCAGCAGCTGGAAAAGGCCAGAAAGCTCAAGCCTGCCGATATCCGGGAGGTGGTGCAGCGCTACTTTGGCAGCCCCTATATGGCTGTGGCGCTTCCCTAGCTTTTTGTCTATAGTCTGGGAACCCCGGCAGGGCATCCTGCCGGGGAATGCGCCGGGTCCTGGGCCCGGGGAGGGGAGTTTTCATGAACAAAGAGGAATTGCTGGACCTTCTGGTCTGCCCGGTGTGCCAGGGCAAACTGAGCCATGAGAAAGATGCTGCAGGCAGCTGCCAGGGCCTTGTCTGTGCAGCCTGTGCCCTGGTCTACCCTGTACGCGACGGCATTCCGGTCATGCTGCCTGAAGAGGCAGTCCGGCTGGACAAGGCCACATCCAGGGCCGGGCAGGGGAAGTAGCCATGCGTATGCTCATTGCCTCGGATCTGCACGGCTCCAGCGAGAGCCTTGAGATACTGCTTGCCAGGACAGAGGAGCTGAAGCCCGACCGTGTGGTCCTGCTCGGAGACATCCTCTATCACGGACCGCGCAACAAGCTGCCCTTTTCCTACGGACCCGGTTCTATGCCGGACAACTTTGTCAGGCTCATGGACATGGTGCCCCTGACTGCTGTGCGCGGCAACTGTGACGCAGAAGTGGACCTCCTTGTGCTGCCCTTCCCCCTGCCGGACAATGCCTGGCTTGTGGATGGCGACATCGAGATCTATGCCAGCCACGGCCATCACCTTCCCGAAATGCCGCCCATGCGGGGCTTCAAGGAAGGGACCGTCTTTTTGCGCGGACATACCCATGTGCCCAGAGCTGAGGAAGTGGGCGGCTATCACTTCTGGAATCCCGGCTCCATTACCCTGCCCAAACAGGGCTTTCCCCGCTCCTACGCTCTGTATGAGAACGGGCACTTCAAGGTGCTGAGCCTTGAGGGTGATATCATTGTCGAGGAAAACCTCAGAGCCTGACAGCAGCAGGCAGTACAATCAGCACGCCCCGCAGGAACGCAGCACAGACACAGACTCAGACACAACGCACATATCCGTTTTCTGCCTTCACCTGCAGCCCTTCAGGCTGCGCGCCGAGGTCACTTATGAAGCCGCTCTTTACCCTTGCTCCCGACACCCAGCTTGTGCTTGCCTCCGGTTCGCCGCGCAGAAAGCAGTTTCTGGACGATCTCGGCGTGCCCTATGCCGTACGCCCTGTTCCTGGCGAGCCTGATGCCATTCCGGGCCAGGATTTTCGCGAGTTTGCCCTGCACTGCGCCCTGTTCAAGATGTGGGCTGCCAGAAGGGCTGACAACGAGGTCATTGTGGCTGCAGATACCATTGTGACCCTGGACGGCTGCATCATGGGCAAGCCTGCGGACAGGCTTGAGGCGCTGAGCATGCTCAAGCGTCTGAGCGGCAGGGACCATCAGGTGGTGACAGCTGTGGCCCTGAACACAAAGGATCAGAACACCATCACCTGGTGCGATGTCTGCAATGTGCACTTTGCCCCCTGGCCAGACACGGTGCTGCAGGCCTATGTGGAGACAGGCGAGTGTGATGACAAGGCAGGTGCCTATGCCATCCAGGGGAAGGGCGCCTTCCTGGTGGAGCGCATAGACGGCTCCTGGAGCACGGTGGTGGGACTGCCCATGACCTGGCTTGTGCAAAAGCTTTTGCAGCACAATGTGCTTCTGGCAGAGAGCAGAATTTGAGCCTTTCGGGGAGTGTTGCGTACAGGGCACAATGTATTCGCCTGGGTGTTTTGCTCTCTGTTGATCGCCTGAGCATCCCCTCATGAGGCTGGGATATCAGCGAAATCAACAAACAGGGAACGAACCTGGCGCTTGAACGGCTTCCCGGAGGATACCCTGCTCTCTTCTCTCAGTATCGGCTCTGAAGATATATTGGAAATGATAGTGCCACACATGAAACGCAAGAGGTCTAAGCAAAACTACGCCTAACCAAACTTTTTTCCAGGTGGGAGTGTTCTGTTTCTGTTGATCGTCCGTGCATTCCCACCCATATGGAGGCGGAGAGCTCAGTGGTATCAACAGATAGGGCACACTCCCCTTTGAAGACCTGATCCATGCACTCTCCTATAGCAATTCTGAAAGTTGTTTGTCCCATTCATCAAAAAAGTCTTTCGGCCACTGATCAATATGCCCGTCTTTGTCAATGTGCGGCGTACAGACTTTGCATACTCCATCGTGCTGATAAAAGAAATTGAGCTGTACATCTGTATGAGCAATTTTCTCGTGCCTGACAGCAACGCGTATACCATTGAGTATATGATCGCTGTGTGTTTCGACAATAGTTTGAATACCACAGGCAGCAGCGCGTGCTAAGAAATGTCCCATTACAGCCTGGCCTTTGGGGTGAAGATGTGCCTCGGGATTCTCTACAATAAGCAGAGAATCAGCAGGCGCACGCAATGCAGCGACAAAAACTGGCAGAGCATAGGTCAGGCCAAAACCAACATTTGCAGGTCGATAATAGCTCTGTGAGATATCGGGAAAGGAAAAACGCATAACCACTGTATCCGTGCCTGCTGGTCTTTCTGTTTGAATACGTACTGGCGCTCCCAGCTGAGAAAGCCAGGCTTCCGTCTGCATTTGCAGTGTCGTAGAATTTCCGGCAGCATTAGGAGCCAGCATATTAGGGCTGGAAACATTGGTATGGGCAATTTTTGTCGAACCAAAAGCATACAGATGGTACGCTGCAAACTCGCCCTTATTGCCAATAGCATTGACGGAAAGCTGTCCAGCATCAGGAATAGGGAAAAATGTTGTCGGGCACAGACGCTCTGCGTGCAGATACTGACAAGAAACAACTTCAGGAGAAGACTCAAAATCCCATGCGGCATTCAACTCACTGTCATTGCAAACAGCTTTCAGCGAAAAGCTTGCTCTATCCTGTTTGATTCGAACTTCGAAAGTATCATCATCGGCATTACTGTACTGTACGTCCCCGGGTAAGCCTAAATTTACCAGATCCCCCGCAAGTTGCAGATTTTTTTCTTCGTATATAGTACTGTTCTTCACCAGACCACTGCATTCAGCATTTTCCCTGTAAGAAGCAAGATTCTGCCGTAGCAACAGTAATGCCTGGGTGACCGTACTCTTGCCCGTACTGTTGACGCCCGTCAATAAGGTCAGAGGTCGAAAAGTAATCTGTTGTTCTCGAAAACATTTGAAATTTGTCATCTTGATATTTTTAATCATGTAAAATTTCCTGAATTAAGTTGTTGATTTGTGTCCAGTCAGTCGTCTTTTATGGGTACTGTACTTTTGGGGTAGTGCCACGTTCCATCATCTCGCGAGACTATTGCAGACAAGGCTGCACGCCAGATGAAGAGACGGGAGAACAAGCAGTTCCAGGCATGCTCACAAAAGCAACAGGGCCAGGGGCGCACTGATGCACTCTGGCCCTGTTCTTCCCAGGGAGGACGCCTGGCACGTATGGAGTCAGGCATACTTTACGAAGTTCTGGCAGCACAGGTGCTGTCTGCCCCTCATGAGGCTGACGACCAGGGTCTTCTCCCTCATCAGGGATACCCCCTGAGCGCATACCTTCCAGGTTGTTTGCTATGACAAGGTATACGACAATACGTACGATACGGGGAACACTCTGATCAAAAGGGTTGAATGTTGTCGCTAAGAAACACTTTTTTCACAAGAATGAAGATTGTACGTTACTGATCAAAGCTCTCTGACCTCTGAGACTCCGTACACACGCTTTGTTTGTCCCCTCAGAGTCTGGACGGCACACGTCTGGCTCTGATGGCTGCAGCCAGGGTTTCATCCAGGCTCGGGTGGGCGACCAGCAGCGAGTCCAGCTTTGAGGAGTGATACTGGCCGACCAGGAGGAGCTGGGCTGCCAGGGAAAGCTGGGTGACACTGGCACCAATGGCCGAGATGCCGGCCATCCTGTCCCCGCGCCAGACCACCTTCACAAAGCCATAGGGATTGCCGGTGGCCTGGGCAATGACGTTGGAGGCAAAGTGCGCCTTGGAGATGGTGACATCGTCGCTCAGGGCAGTTGCCTCACGCTCTGTCATGCCTACGCGCATGATTTCCTGGCTGCCGTGGAAACAGGAGGGGCAGGGGCCAGGCTCATAGGGACCTGTCTCAGTGCCCAGGATGCTGCGGGCCACGTATTCGCCCTGATGACTTGCGGCATGGGCAAGGAGAATCTTGCCATTGACGTCACCAATGGCCCAGGTGGTCTCAGAGGAGCGCAGATAGTAGTCTGTGGTGATGAAGCCTCTGCGGTTGAGGGCGCAGCCGGCGTTTTCAGCGCCAAGTTCCTCGGTATTGGGCATGCGGCCTGAGGCAATGAGGCCCTTTTGTGCCATGTACTTTGCCCCGTCTGCCAGGGTGAGGATGGCGTGGGTCTTGTTCTTGTCAGGCACAAGGGAGACGGCGCGCACGCCAGTGAGGCAGATGACGCCGCGCTTTTCCAGGTGCATGCGCAGCTGCATGGCAATGTCGCTGTCTTCTGTGGGTGCCAGCTGCGGGGCCGCCTCGGCAATGATGACGCGGGTGCCCATGTGCAGGAAGAAGTCGGCCATTTCCACGCCCACAGTGCCACCACCGGCAATGATCAGGCTCTCTGGGATGACGCGCTGCTGCAAAATGGTCGTAGAGCCCAGGATAATGCGCCCGTCAGGGGTGAGGCCGGGATAGGTTGAGGTGCGCGAGCCACAGGCCAGAATCATCTTCGCGCCCTCAATGGTGTAGGAATGGGCATCGCGCTCGGTGATGCGCACTGTGGTGGGCGAGAGGCAGTGGGCTGTGCCCTTGAACAGATGCACGCCCAGACTGATGAGCTCAATGGCCAGAGCCCTGCGGGAGCCGCTCACAAAGGAGCGCACCTTTTCGCGCAGTGCCGGGAAGTTGATGTGCTCGGCACCGTGCATGATATTGCCTCTGGCAAGATCATCCATGACGCTTAAGGGGCGAACGGCACCAAGCAGCAGCTTGGTAGGCACACAGCCTCTGTTCAGACAGGTGCCGCCCCAGCTGCGGTTTTCCACAAGTGCGACCTTCTTCCCTGCTCTGGCCAGGATTCTGGCTGCGGCAACGCCTCCCGGGCCTGCTCCGATGATGATGACGTCAAAACTTGCAATGGCCAAGTTCAGATCTCCTCTGTCCCTGGTTGGGCATCTGGAAAGCAAGAGTACGACTGTGCATTGCACTTTTCAAGATGCACGTCTGCAACATCACTTGTGCTGCCGGCTCGCAAACACGAGCGTTTGGACCGTGTGCAGGACGAAAAAAGGGCGGCCGGCATATATTCCGGGCGCCCCTGTACTGTTCAGACCGGCTGTCAGCCAGACTGCGTCTTAGTCCTTGAAGGGAGAAAGGTCACGCAGGGTCTTGATGACACCGGGAATGTTCTCGATGGCGTAGTCCACTTCCTCTTCTGTGTTGTAGCGGCACAGGGAGAAGCGGGTGGAGCTGTGGGCGTACTTGAAGGGCACCTGCATGGCCTTGAGCACATGGGAGGACTCAAGGGAGCCGGAGGTGCAGGCAGAGCCGGAGCTTGCGCAGATACCGAGGCGGTCGAGCATGAGCAGCACAGCCTCACCTTCGATGTTGCGGAAGGCGATGTTGGTTGTGCCGGGCAGACGATGCTCGGGGTCGCCGTTGACCTTGCATTCGGGCACGCGGGCCAGAATGCCTGCCTCGAGCTTGTCGCGCAGGGCAGCCACGCGGGTCAGTTCCTCGCCCATGTGCTGTTTGGCAAGCTCACAGGCCTTGCCGAGGCCCACAATGTAGGGCACGTTCTCGGTGCCGCCACGGCGGCCGCTTTCCTGATGGCCACCGCGTATGAAGGGGCGGAAGAGCACGCCCTTGCGGACATAGAGCATGCCTATGCCCTTTGGGCAGTGAATCTTGTGGCCGGAGATGGAGAGCATGTCCGCCGGCACCTTTTCCAGGTCGATGTCCACCTTGCCGGCAGCCTGCACAGCGTCGGTATGGAAGAGAATGCCACGCTCCTTTGCCATTTCCGCCATCTTCTGGATGGGGTAGACATTGCCGATTTCGTTGTTGGCGTACATGATGGACACAATGGCTGTGTCCGGGGTCAGGGCACTGGCGTATTCCTCCATGTCGAGGTTGCCCTTTGCGTCAACGCCGATGCGGGTCACGGTGTAGCCGTTGCGTTCCCAGAAAGCAGCCGTTTCCAGAATGGCAGGATGCTCCACAGCAGTGGTGACAATGTGCTTCTTGCCGGGCCTGGTCTGCAGGGCAGACCAGATGGCGGTATTGTCGCTCTCTGTGCCGCAGGAGGTGAAGAGGATTTCCTGGGGCCTGGCATTGAAGAGGTCAGCTACCTGCTCGCGGGCCTGATTCACATACTTCGCAACCTGGCCACCAAAGGTGTGCATGCTTGAGGGATTGCCCCAGTAGGTTGTGAAAAAGGGAAGCATTGCCTCGGTGACTTCCGGGGCAACCATGGTGGTGGCATTGTTGTCGAAATAAATGGTCTTCATAATAAGCTTCAGGGCGCGAGCGTCCAGGTGTCTGACATGGCCCTGGCAGGGGCCGGCAGGTACCTGGCAAGAAGCGCCACCTCCTGTAAAATTTTGCAGCTCGTGCTGCTCCGTTGCGGGCAGGTCCGGAATGTGGCCGGAAAAATGTTTGCAATGATGCCGGAGTGATGCCGGAGTGATGCCGGAATCACTCATGGCTGAGACGACTCCGGGAGGACTCAGGACTCTCTCAGAGAGCTCTTCTCAGGGCTTTCTCAGGAACCACTCCGGGACCTGGCTCCGGGCTACTGCGCCTGGGGGCGCACTTCCCTGACGACGATGTCAGGTTCCACCTGCATGCGCAGAATGGACTCGATGATCTGATGCAGTGTGGCCTGGGAGGCAGGGCAGCCGTGGCAGTGGCCGGTAAGTTCCACAGTCACTTCCTTGCCGTTGAGGTCCACCAGGCGCACGTCGCCGCCATCAGCCTGCAGCTGGGGACGGATGAACTGCATGGCAGCCATGACCTTCTGCATGCGCTCAAGGTTGGTCAGACCTGCAGGGGCCTCGGCCTTTGCAGCCACCTTCTCCTTGTCAGCAATGGTCTGGGCCACGGACTCGGCAGCAGCACCCTTGCCCTGACGACGGAGCTCTTCCTCAAGAATTTCAGAGATCTGGTCAAGGCAGGAACCACAGGCACCACCGGCCTTGGTGAAGGAGGTTATGTCCTCAAGGGTGGTGAGGTTGTTTTCCCTGATGGCCTTGATGATGGTCTGGTCAGTGACATTGAAGCACTTGCAGATCAGCTTGCCCTCTTCCTGAGCATGGGGCATGGCAGGCTCGCCCTTCCAGTTGCGGATGGCTGCTTCCAGGGCTTCCTGGCCCATGACGGAGCAGTGCATCTTTTCCCTGGGCAGACCGTCCAGTGCCTTTGCGATATCGGCATTGGTAATCTTCAGCGCATCGTCCACCTTCATGCCGATGACCATGTCGGTGAGGATGGAGCTGGAGGCAATGGCGCTGGCGCAGCCGAAGGTCTCGAAGGTGGCCTTCTCAATGACACCGTCATCGCTGATTTTGAGGTAGAGTTTGAGGGCATCACCACAGGCCAGGCTGCCCACCTCGCCGATGGCATTGGCGTCGTCCAGGGGGCCTGCGTTATGCGGCTGGAGGAAGAAATCCTGGACCTTTTGTGAGTAGTTCCACATGAATATATCTCCTTGTACCGCACAGGCGCAGGCAAGAGGGGCTGTGACTTGCGGTGTGAGTTCGTTTTCGGCTTGTATATATGTCCGCCTTCGCAAAAGGGAAGACCTTGTTGATCGCCAAAAACCGCGGAAAAGAAGCAGCCCGCCGTGCAAGGGCCCGACCAGGGCCGCCTGAGGCAGGCAGAAAAAGTACTGTGACAGACAATCTCTGGAACGGCCGTTCCTGCAGGCCGCATGGTCAGGACTCTGTCTGATTTTGTCAATGCTTCAGCAGGGCCGGGCTGTGTCTTTTCCGCTGGCCAGGCAGCCAGGCACGCAGGCTGATGGCCCGATGCTGCCTGAGACGACCCTGTGCTCAGCGTCTTGCGCAGGAGCGAAAGTCTTCGCCAAGGCCAAGGCCATGGCCGTCGCAGCAGCTTGCCTCAAGGTCCTTGAGGGTCTTGGAGCGCAGGAAGCTGCGCATATGGTCATCAAACTGCTGCCAGAAGGTGACAGTGGTACACATGTCCTTGCGTGGGCAGTTGTCAGTGAGGCAGCGCACAGGGGAGATTTCGCCCTCAAGATGGACAATGACGTCCTCGAGATTGATTTCCTCAGGGGGACGGTTGAGGCCGTAGCCGCCGCCTGCACCGCGCACTGCAGTCAGTATATTCAATGGCCGCAGGGCTCTGGCAATCTGCTGCAGATAGCCGGAAGAGATATTTTCCTTCTCACCGACCTGGCTCAGCTGGATTCGTTCTCCTGGAGGAAGTTCGGCAAGACAGAGCAGAAAGCGCAGTCCGTAGCGGGTTCGTGTCGAAAAATGCATAGGCACCTCGTGTCGCTGGGGTGTCAATACAGCCCTTTTTGAGCTTTTGCCTCTTCACAAAGGCGGGGATGAGGTCACAAGAACAAGGGAATCTCTGTCTTTGTGTCTGCACTACAGGGTAAAGGTGTAGGGCGTTTCCTGGTAGACGTAATAGTTGAGCCAGTTGCTGAAGAACAAATGGGCATGGGCGCGCCAGTTCATCACAGGGCAGGCATCTGCATTGTCCATGGGATAGTAGTGCCGCGGCGGATTGATGGGCAGCCCCTTGGCCAGATCGCGCTTGTATTCGAGATCCAGGGTCTCGCGATCGTATTCCAGATGCCCGGTCATGAAGACCTGGGAGTGGTCAAAGCGCTCTACAACGGCAAGGCCTGCCTCGCGGGAAATGGCCAGCACGTTGAGCTCAGGCACCTTGAGCACGTCTTTGAGCAGCACTTCCGTGTGTCTGGAGTGCGGGGCGCTGAAGACGTCGTCAAAGCCTCTGAACAGGCTGGAGGTGGGCACCAGGATGTCGTGCTCAAAGACGCCGAAGCGCTTGGCAGGCAGGTCATGCTTGGGAATGCCGTAGAAGTGATACAGACCTGCCATGGCTGCCCAGCACAAATAGAGCGAGGAGAAGACATGGCCGCTGGCGGCATAGGTCATGATGCGCAAAAGCTCATCCCAGTAGTCTACCTGCTCAAAGTCCAGGTGCTCGACAGGGGCACCGGTGACAATCATGCCGTCAAAGTGGCGCTCGCGGATCTCGTCAAAGGTTTTGTAAAAGCGCTCCAGATGCTCCAGGGGTGTGTTGCGCGAGACATGTTCTCTGGTGCGCAACAGGGTCACATTGACCTGGATGGGCGTATTGGAGAGCACGCGCAGCAGCTGGGTTTCTGTTGTGATCTTGGTCGGCATGAGGTTGACGATCACAATGTCGAGAGGACGGATGTCCTGGGAGGAGGCGCGCTCCTCTCCCATGACAAAGATGTTTTCCTTCTCGCGGGCGGCTGTGGCAGGCAGATCTGAGGGCATGTTAATGGGCATCGGATGGGGACCGTCTCATGTGCCGGTTTGTGCCGGCGAAAACTGGAAAAAGGGGATGGGATGTCTTGTGCAGCCAGGCTCCCTGATGGGCTTTCGGGGCTGCTTTCCGGGCAGTTTCTCAGGCTGCTTCCCTGGCGGATGCAGCCGGAGGGGCCCTGGCAGGGCGTCCGCAAGCAGAGCGTCTGGGCCAGATCGTCTGGGGCCGGATGTCCCTGGCCTGTGCAGCAGGGCCGTATGGGGGCCTGTCAGTGTCCGGCAGGGCCGCTGCAGGGAGAGCTTCCTGCCTGTGTCAGTGCTGCTGACAAAACCTAGGAAGACAATTGTTTTGCTGTCATATGTCCAGCTGGACCTCTGCCAGGGCTGCACGCTGCAGAACAGTACTTCCTATGTACGCCAATTGGATCGACCGGTCAAGGCATATCCAGAAGTAAGCGTTTAGAATTGCGCAATTTCATCAGGATGCTGGACCACAGCATCAGCACCTGTGCTGCGCAGCTCTTCCTCGGTACGAAAGCCCCAGCTCACACCAATGGTAAACAGGCCTGCCCTGCGGCCGGTTTCCATGTCTGTGCCCGTATCGCCCACATAGACTGTCTCTTCCTTTGTGACGCCAAGCTCTGCAAGAATGCCCAGCAGGGCGGCAGGGTCGGGCTTTAAGGGGACATCCGGGCGCTGGCCGTACACCAGGGTGAAGATGCCGGGAAAGATGTCTGCAATCAGGGCCTTTGTCTGCGGGTCAGGCTTGTTGGAAAGTACAGCCAGGGTCGCACCGCGAGCCTTAAGTTTCTGCACAAGTTCGGGGATGCCAGCATAGGGCTTTGTGTTGACGCGCAGATGCTCTGTGTAGAAGGTCTTGGCCTCCTGCAAAATGGCCAGCACCTCATCTCTGGGCGCCTTTGCCAGGAAGTCTGCAGGCAGGGCGCGCTCTACCAGCTTGAGAAAGCCGTTGCCCACAAAGATCCTGAAGCTTGGCAGAGGATGCACGGGAAAACCGTGGCGCTCCAGGGTCGTATTGCAGGCCAGGGCAAGGTCAGCAAGGGTATCGAGCAGGGTGCCGTCCAGATCAAAGACATAGGCTTTGTAACGGGACGATGCGGGCTGCGGGCATATGGTCTGGGACATGGTGGCCTCCCTGGCGTTGAAGTGAGCGTGTGTCCGGCTGGTGCGGGCCTGGCCCGGACGGACCGGGCTCACGCCGGCAATGTCGTGTGGCACAGGACGTTCCGGCAAATTGTGCCAGAGCTGTGCGTGCTGTCAATGCGCTGCCGTCAAAGCGCAGCCGTCAATGCGCAGCCCTGGCATGCGAGTACTGGCACAAGAGTATGAGGCTATGTCGCAGCCTGGCGTTGTCAGGTCATGGGCAGTGCCCCGGAGGTCCTGCATCTGCCTGTTTTGCAGGCAGCGGCGGGCAGATGCCGGGGAATTGCCAAGACCTGCAAAAGACCGTACACAGGGCGTATCCTGCGCTTTCGGGACCTCTGGAGGACTTTTCGTGCAACTTCTGGCCTGCGACTTTGACGGCACGCTCTTCTGCAACCATGAGGTGAGTGAACGCGACATGGCAGCCATAGCTGCCTGGCGCGCACAGGGCAATCTCTTTGGCATTGTCACCGGCCGCGGTGCCGGCACCCTGCTTGCCGATGTGCGCCGCTTTTCCCTTACCTGGGACTTTCTGCTCTGCAACAATGGCGCACTGCTTTTGGACGAACACGCCAGGCTGCTTGCCCAGCGTCCCCTGGAGCAGGACCTGGCACGGCATCTGCTGGACCATGAACTGCAGGCCATCTGCAGCAGCTGTGCCCTGTTCTCGGGCCTGGAGATGTACATTCTGGAAGGCAGCGGCCCCTGGCTCAACCCTGTCTACACGCCTGGCGTTCTTGCCGCGGACAGGGCCAGGGAAACGAGCTTTCTGCAGATAAGCTTCGGCTTTCGCGAGCGCGCGGACAGCATTGCCTGGGGACAGCGCCTGCAGGAGGAGCTCTCTGGCAGGGCCAGGGTGCAGTGCTCGCTCTCGGTGGCAGATGTCACCTCACCCCTGGCAGGCAAGGCCACGGGCATTGCCTGGGCCATGGAGGTCCTGGGCAGGAGCCCTGCAGCCATTGTCACTGCCGGTGATGACGGCAATGATACGGACATGCTGGCAAGCTATGAGGGCTATGCCATGGCAGGCTCAGATGCCCATGTGCTTGCGGCTGCAGGGGGCAGGATCGTGGCCTCAGTGGCCGAGCTTGCTGAAAAGCATTTGTAGGGAAAGCCCCGGGGACAGCGGGGAGGCGAGCTGCCATGGCAGGCAGAGCTGTCCACACGTCCGGTTTTGCGCACAGGCAAAGGACCGGTCTGACCCTGCCTTGTCCGCTGCGCACTCCGGACAGGCCCAATGGCAGCCCTTATGTCTGGCTGCAACGAGCGTCACGCATGAAGTATTCGCGGGAACTCGCCCTGTGTGTTGTCACCATGCTCTGGGGCGCGACCTTCCTGGTCATCCGTTTTGCCATGGAGGAGTGCGGCCCCATGTTCTTTGTGGGCCTGCGCTTCGGCTCTGCTGCCCTGGTTCTGCTGGCAGTCTCTCTGCCTGTCCTTGGCCGGATCAGCCGCGAGGAACTTGTGGGCGGCATCATCCTGGGCATCACGGTCTTCGGAGGCTTTGGCCTGCAGACAGCGGGGCTTGTCACCCTGGATGTCGCCAAATCCGCCTTTCTCTCTGCCTTCTATGTGCCCCTGGTGCCCCTCCTTGACTGGCTGATCAGAAAGCGCCGTCCGTCACGCCGTGCCTTCATCAGCCTTTCCCTGGCCTTTGCGGGTGTCATCCTGCTCTCAGGCGGTACCGGCATGAGTCTTGAAGGCAGCAGGGGCGAGATGATCACCCTTGGCTGCGCACTGCTCTTTGCCATGGAAATTGTCCTCACAGGCATCATTGCCCCGCGCTGCAACATACGGCTGCTCTCCCTGGTCATGCTCACAGTCACCTCCCTGCTGGGCTTTGCCCTCATGCCTGTGACAGGTGAGGCAGTGCCGGACCTCTCCGCGTTTGTGCTGCTGTCCGGCTGTGCACTTGGTGCAGTCTCTGCCCTCATCCAGACAGTCATTGTCTGGGCGCAGAAGACCATTCCGCCCTCCAGGGCAGCGCTCATCTACACAGGCGAGCCTGTGTGGGGCGGCTTCTTCGGCTATCTGGCAGGCGAGCGTCTGGCACCCACAGCCCTGGTCGGCTGCGGCCTGGTGCTCAGTGGCCTTCTTTTCAGCGCAGGCAGGAAAAAGCCTGCAGCCAGGCCTGCCATACAGAGACAGCCACACGGTCCGCCACACAGGCAGAGGACGCGCTTGCAGCGGCCGCAGCACAGCCTGTTGCAGGGACATCCCTGCCACAGGATGGGGCTTTGCAGCCAGCACCCCGGCCAGAGCCGCAGCCGGACGCACAGCCGCAGCTTCAGGCACAGCTTCCGTCAGATCCGCAGCCGGACAGCAGGTCCGGGCAGCCCGGGGCTGTCAGGAAAAGGAGAGAGCAGTGAAGTATTCACGAGAGCTTGCCCTGTGCTTTGTCACCATGCTCTGGGGCGCAACCTTCATCATCATCCGCATGGCCATGGAGGTATGCGGCCCGCTCTTCTTTGTGGGCCTGCGCTTTGGCTCGGCAGCCCTGGTGGTCCTGGTGCTCTCCCTGCGCATTCTGCCGCAGATCACCCGCGAGGAAGTCGCTGGCGGCGTTCTCCTGGGCCTTGTCATCTTCGGTGGCTATGCCCTGCAGACTATGGGCCTTGCCTCTGTGGATGCGGCAGCATCAGCCTTTCTCACGGCCTTCTACGTGCCCCTGGTGCCCCTTTTTGAGTGGCTGCTCATGAAGCGGCGCCCGTCCATGCGCTCCTTCCTCAGTCTCTCCCTGGCCTTTGCGGGTGTCATCCTGCTCACAGGCGGTACCGGTATGAGCCTTGAGGGCAGCAGGGGCGAGATCCTCACCCTGGTGTGTGCCATGCTCTTTGCCCTGGAAATCGTCTGTACAGGCATCCTTGCCCCGCGCTCCAATACCAGACGCCTGACCTTTGTGGAGCTTGCTGTCACCTCCCTGCTGGCCTTTGTGCTCATGCCTGTGACTGGCGAGGCAGTGCCGGACTTTTCCTGGTTTGTGGTGTGCGCAGCCTGCGGCCTTGGTGCGGGCACAGCCCTTATCCAGGGCATCATTGTCTGGGCGCAGAAGACCATTCCGCCCTCCAGAGCAACGCTCATCTACACAGGCGAGCCTGTGTGGGGAGGGTTCTTCGGCTATCTGGCAGGGGAGCGTCTGGCCCCGTCGGCACTTGCAGGCTGCGGCCTGATCATCAGCGCTCTGCTCTCTGGCGCAGGGAAGACAGATACCAAGGCAGACACAAAGGCAGATACGAAACCAGACACAAAACCAGCTTCTCAGGAGCCGGAGACCACTGACGCCCGTACCGACTGACGGCCATGCAGCGCTGACACCATGGACGACTGACGGCCATGCAGCGACTGCTGCCATGAACGACTGACACTATGGCCAGCCAGCGCCATGCACCACTGCAATGACACTGTGCCACACTGCGGCACTGTCAGCCCTGTGCTGTCTGCCGGTTCAGCATCAGTGTGCTGCCCAACTGCCTGCACGTGTCGTGTCACACTTTTGCGTGCCTTGCATTTTGAAAATGCCTGTGAGACAATAAATACAGGGGAGTACTTCTGTACTATCCCTTCAGAAGGCTTGTATTCCGGTCGTTTCAATGGCTCTGAAGAAATGCTGTTCTGAAGTTGTTCTGTCACAAAGGCGCATGTGCAAGAAGGAGGCAGTATGGCTCGCTTTATTACAACGCTCAAGGAGCTGGGCAAGGAGGTCACCTGGACGCTGCTGCAGCAGGCTCGTGGTATCCCCGAAGCCAAGGCAATGGATGATTTCCTCGAAGAAAAGTCCTTTGTGCTGCTCTTTGCCAAGACTGACCTGTCCGAGCGGCTGTGTATCACTGCAGCCATTCGTCAGATGAGTGGTCAGACCATGTACATGGGCCCGGAAGAAAAGTGGGAAGAAGCTGTTTCCCAGTTCCCTGCAGCCCTCATGGGCTCCATCCGCTACTACATGGATGGCGTCATTGTGCACGGTCTGCCCACCAGAAACTGGCGCCCTGGCCCGGAAGTGGACTTCCCAGTCCTCAATGTGGGCAACAAGTACTCGCACCCGGCCCATGCCATTGCCGACATTGCCTCCATGATGCGCTACTGCGGCGATGATTTGCGCAAGATACGCATTGCCTGGATAGGTGCGCCCACAGGGACCATGTTCTCCATGATCGAGGCCACGGAATTCTTCCCCTTTGCCCTGCAGATTGCCCTGCCGCAGATGTATCAGAACGAGATCCTCACCACCCTTGTGAAGGAGATGAAGATGGACATCACCTTCCATGAAACGCCTGAAGCGGCAGTGAAGGGCTGCCAGTTTGTCTATGCAGGCAGCAGCGGCCGCGGAGTGGTGCCCTTTGATGCCATCGGCAACTGGACCCTGACCAGGGAAATCATGGCCGGTGCGGAGGCCGATGCCCGCGTGCTGCTTGGCACCTCACCCATGAATGCCATTCCCATTGAGCCTGAAGTCCTGGGCAGCAAGAATGCCCTTTTGCTGTTGCAGGCTGAAAACCGCCTGCGTGTGTACAAGCGCATGCTGCACTGGCTCTTTGAATCATAGGTCTGCATCACAGGCTTGCATCGCAGGCCTGCAGCACGGGTTTGCGTCGCAGGGGCAGGAAGTCCTGGAATCGTGAAAAAACGTAAAGCATTGCAGGAAGTCACGCAGGGCTGTCTTGCTATCAGGCTGCCAAGAGGATAGAGTTTGCAGCAGTGAGTTTTCCAGTGCACTATCTGCGAGTTGCCGGCCGATACAGGAGTGTATCAGAAGGGTGCGAAAACTACTGATCTAAAAATGGTCAGCAACAGACAGATATGTGAAGACCGGCGTCATCTGGGTGCGAAGATGGCGTCGGTCGCCTTTTTCCGCGGCACACAGACAGCAGAGACGAACAAAGCCCTCACACCCGCTTCCGGGGATGTGAGGGCTTTTGCAAGTATTGTGTGCGTGCAGCTTAAGATCATTGCCCTGTGCTGCATGCGCCTAGCCCTTCTGGTTTTGGGCTGCAGGCCAGAAGTCTCGTGAGTTGGCAGGGGCATAGCCTGAGGAGAAGGCATCAAGCAGGGTCCCGAAGTACATGCGCAGTCTGGGCTTTATCTGCTGGCTGCGCACGTCATTGCCGGAATAGAAGAGGCGTGTTTCCGTATTGCCCACCCAGGGAAGGCGCGCAGCATCGAGCTCCAGGATGACACCCCAGAAGCCCCGTCTGGCCTGGATGGCCTTGAGCTGCAGGGCATAGAGCGCCTCGTGATAGGCCCTGGAAAACATGGGGTCATGCACCACATAGGCAAAGCCGTGCTCCACCAGAAAGGCTGCCAGGGAAGTGCCGCCACTGGTGCCGTCTTCCACAAGGACATCAGCTATCAGACGTCCCTGGGGATCCTTCCTGCTGGTTGCGGCACGCAGCAGTACATGCTTCTTCGCGGCCAGCCTGCGCAGGGCGTCCCTGGCTTCCAGGGCAAAGTACTGATTGACGGGCTTTTGCCTGGCCTGCCTGGCCTCCTTTGCCTCTTCCTTCACGACAGTGTCGTCTGCGCGGAAGTTCTCCTCGCGCAGCTCCTGATGGGTGAAGGTGGTGGGCCTTGAGAAGGCAAGGTCCGGGGTGTCAAGACAGGCAAGGCGGATGATGCGTCTGTCTGTAAGACGCAGGGTATCACCGTCCGGCACCTGCACCACAATGGCCCGTGGCTTATGGGGCAGCAGGGGGACGTCCGGGAGAACCGGCCGGGGCTCTTCACGTGCCGGCACAGGTGCAGAGAGCACCACGTCCGCTGCCTCTGCAGGGGCAGCAGGGACCGGTGCTGCCACAGGGGCAGCAAGGACCATGGCGCACAGCACTATGGCCGGCAGGGGAAGGGCGGACATGTTAGTTCTCGTAGTACGAGCGCAGCGGCTGGCTGCGGATGGGGTGGCGCAGCTTGCGCAGAGCCTTGGCTTCAATCTGACGAATACGCTCACGGGTCACGTTGAAGAGCTTGCCCACTTCCTCAAGGGTATGGTCGCTCTTTTCGGCAATGCCGAAGCGCTTGCGCAGCACCTGCTCCTCTCTGGGGGTGAGATCGGAAAGCACCTGGGCCAGCTGCTCGGAGAGCTTGGTATTGATAACCTCTTCGGCAGGAGCCACGGCCTTCTTGTCCTCGATGAAATCACCCAGGCTGGAATCTTCCTCGTCGCCGATGGGGGTTTCCAGAGAAATGGGCTCCTTGGCAATCTTGAGGACCTTCTTGACCTTCTCCACAGGGTATTCCATGCGGTCGGCAATTTCCTCGGGCGTGGGGTCACGGCCGAGTTCCTGAACCAGGTAGCGGGAGGTGCGGATGAGCTTGTTGATGGTCTCGATCATGTGCACCGGGATACGAATGGTTCGTGCCTGATCGGCAATGGCGCGGGTAATGGCCTGGCGTATCCACCAGGTTGCATAGGTGGAGAACTTGTAGCCGCGCTGGTACTCGAACTTGTCCACAGCCTTCATGAGGCCGATATTGCCTTCCTGGATGAGGTCCAGAAACTGCAGGCCGCGGTTGGTGTACTTCTTGGCAATGGAGACCACCAGACGCAGGTTGGAGCGGATGAGCTCCTGCTTGGCCTTCATGGCAGCGTCGTTGCCTGTTTTGATGCGCCAGAGCACTTCCTCGAGATCCCCCACGTTCTGGCAGCACTTTTCCTGCAGACGCTTGAGGATTTCGATCTTGCCCATGATCATTTCCTTGAAGGAAAAGACCTCGTCCACGCTCATGTGCAGGCTTCTGGCCACTTCAATGGGCTGGATTTCGCGTCTGTCCAGCATCTCGAAGAGCAGCTGGATCTCTTCCTGCTTGCGGCCTGTGGACAGAATGTAGGCAGAGAGATCGCGCTGGCAGTTGTGCATCTGACGCACATAGTCGTCCACGGTCTCGATAACGCGGTCAATGAGGGTCTTCTCCAGCTTGATGTCAGAGAGACGCTTGACCACCTCGTCCTTGTAGGCAAGGATTTCCTTCTGGACGTTGATGCTCTTCTTGTCCTCATGGCCGAGAGAATCATTGAGCTTTTTGTAGAGCTTGCGCTTCTTGCGGTAGATCTCGCGGATTTCATCGAGAAGCATGAGCACGCGGGAGCGCTGGTTCATCTCGTCTTCGCTGGGATCATCTTCCTCAATGGTCTTGACCACGTCCTTGAGCTTGATGCGGCTCTGACGCAGTTCGTCACTGACGTTGATGAGCTCTTCCACGGCCACGGGCACTTCCACAAGGGCATAGAGAACATCCAGTTCTCCCTGCTCTATCTTCTTGGCAATGACCACCTCGCCGTCTCTGTCAAGCAGAGGGACAGCACCCATCTCGCGCAGATACATGCGCACAGGATCTGTGCTGCGGGAGGAATAGTCTGCAGCATCATCGTCATCGGAGATGTCAAGATTGTCCTTTTCCGCATCGTCGTCCAGGGATGGACGGGAGAGAATCTTCTTGGCATCCTTTTCGTTTTCGACAACAAGTATCTTTCTTTCCTCAAGCGTACTCAGGATCTCTTCGTACTGCTCGGGACCATGATCGTCCGGCAGGGCATGCAGAACTTCTTCATGGGTGAGAAAGCCCTTTTCCTTACCTCTGGCAATGAGTTCGTCGATGAGTGCCTGGTAATGTTGAACTTCCTTAAACTTGGTCATTTTTCTTTGGCTCCGAAAGAGGTTCCTGAAGAGTGTCAAGAACATGCATACCGGTGTGGAAATCGCCCTGTGCATCGCTCTGACGCAGGATCGCGGAAAAAGAAGATTTTTGTATAGAGTGCAAATACTTGTCAAGACTTTTTTTCAGAGCTCCGATTTCGGCAGCCGGGTTGCTGCAGGGAGGAGCTTCAAGTCCCCGGAATGAATCCCATAATGTGCGGGCTTCGCCCTCAAGTTCGTAGCCTGCCTGCTCGCCTTCGGACAGAATTTTCTGCCACAGGGCAGTGGAAAAGGGGCTCTTGAGCAGGATGTCAGCCCCGAGATCGCGTATCTCCATGACGTGTCCGGGATAGCGGATGGCAGTGCGTAAGATCTCCCGTTCAATGCGGGGCAGGGTCTTTGCGACAGGTTGTGCTGCCGCAGCCGGGGTGGCAGCACCCTGCACAGGCCTGCCCTGGACCATGTCCTGGGCAAGGCCGTCGCGCAGGCTCTGCTCATCAAAGTTAAGACAGCGGGCCAGATAGACAATGGTCGGGTTGACAAGCTCAGGCAGCTGCATGCTGCGAATGAAGCTGCGGCACCATTCCAGTGCGTCCTTGGGTGCTGCCAGAAGCAGGGTTTCCACGCAAAAGCGCAGGCCTGGCTTTGCCTTCTCGCACAAATCCCTGAAGCTGTCCGGCCCCTGGCCGCGCAGAAGGCTGTCAATGTCCTCGCCCTCGGGCTGGAGAATGACCCTGACCGAGGCGCCGCGGGCCAGGAACTTGGCAGCAGCTGCCATGGCAGCCTTGCGACCGGCATTGTCGCCGTCATAGAGCAGGTCAATTTCAGGGCCATAGCCCATGAGACGCTGGACCTGCTGGTCAGTGAGGGCAGTGCCGAGACCGCCCACAGCATTTTCAAAGCCGAACTGATGCAGGGTGAGCACATCCATGTAGCCTTCAGTCAGATAGACCTTCTTGTGCACACGTATGGCCTTGGCGGCCAGGTCCAGGCCATAGAGATGCTCGCCCTTCTTGTAGATGGGGCTGTCCTGGCTGTTGATGTACTTGGCGCTGTCACTGGCCTTGTCAATGATGCGCCCGCCAAAGGCTATGGTCTCGGAGGCCGTGGTACGGATGGGGAACATGAGCCTGGCACGGAAGGGGTCATAGGGTCTGCCTGTTTTGGCGGATTTGCCAAGCAGGCCGCCTTCCATGGCAAGGTTGAGGTCACAGCCCCTGGTCTTGAGAAAGCCGGCAAGGTCGTGCCAGCTGTCCTTTGCCCAACCGAGGCCGAAGCGGGTGGCAAGTTCGTTCGGAATGCCGCGCTCAGCCATGTAGCTGCGGCAGGCAGCTCCGTCCGGGCTTTCCAGGTTGGCCACAAAGTGCGCCTGGGCCAGGCGGTACATGAGCAGCAGATCCTTGCGCGTGTTGCGCTGCCCTGATGCTGCGGACTTTGCCCGCCGCTGATAGCGGGAGAGATCCACCCCTGCTTCCTGGGCCAGCTGCTCCAGGGCATCGCGAAAGCTCAGGCCGTGATACTCCATCATGAAGGAGAAGATATCCCCGGATTTCTGGCAGCCGAAACAGTAGAAGCGCCCGTCCGGGGTCACATTGAAGGAGGGCTTGGTCTCCTGGTGAAAGGGACAGGGTGCCACAAAGCGGTTCCCCAGCTGCCGCAGGGGGATGTAGCGGCCTATGAGGTCCACAATGTTGATGCGCTGCTTGATGAGCTCTACAGCATCATTATCGGCCATTTTTCGCCTCAGTGTACGTCAGTCTTCACAGCATCTCGTCAGGACCGGCATTTGGCACAGTCCTGCATACCCGCCAGACCCCGTCAGGGCCCGCCAAACCCCGTCAGCCCCCGCCATGGCCCGCCAGGCCCCGTCCGGACCCTTCACAACGGCAACAGGCAGACCAGGGGATGCCCCGGGTCTGCCTGTGTGGCGCGTGCAGTGCGCGTAACAGTTGTCGTCAGGGGCTACTTCAGGGTGACGATGGTCATGCCGTCGCCGCCGCGGTCCGCAGGGGCCAGGGCGTACTCAGCCACCTGGGAGCAGGTGGCAAGGTAGGCGTGCACAGCCTTGCGCAGGGCACCTGTGCCGCGTCCGTGTATGACCTCAAGTTCCTTCATTTCCGCAAGATAGGCCTTGTCCAGGTTGGTCTGCAGCATCTGCAGGGCATCCTCGGCACGCAGGCCGCGCAAATCCACGGCAAAGGCCGCATCCTGCGCATGCTTTGCGCTCTGGGCTGATGCGTCATGCGCGTCACGGCTGCTGCCAGTCGCCTGCTGCGCATACTTTGCGTTTTCACGAATCTGGCCAAAGACCCTGGGTTTGGCAGCAGGTGCGGCAGGGGCCTGTGCAGCGTTCTTGTTCGCCCAGGTCAGGACGTTCACATCCGCCCACAGGGTCACGCCGCCCATATCGATGCGCACCCTGTGCTTTTTCGTGTCAATGTCGCGCACAATGCCCTTCTTGCGAAAGACAGTGTGGGTCACGCTGTCGCCTACTGCCAGCTCAGGGACAGGCCTGGCTTCCTGGGCAGTGCCCTGCGCAGCAGGCTTTTCCATATCCCTTGCCAGATCTGCACGCAGGGCAGCCATCTGTTTCAGGGCCTGCTTGTGGGTGACCTTTTCTGCCTTCCAGGCCTGCATGAGTTCCTGTGCCTTGGCTCGGACCTCGTCATAGAGCCTGGCCCTGTCCTGTTCGAGGCGCTCGCGATAGCGTCTGGCAGCGTTCTCGGCCTGTGCCTGTCTGGCCTTCAGATCCTTAAGTTCCTCCTCACGTTCCAGAGCCAGGGCATTGAGCCTGGCAAGCAGATGCCCTGTGTCCTCGCCATCCTGGAGCAGATAGTGTCTGGCACGGGCCAGAATGCACTCTGGCAGGCCATGCTCCTTTGCCACGTCCAGGGCCTGGCTGGAGCCGACCTGATCGTAGGCAAGGATGTAGCGGGGCTTGTGGGTCTCGGCGTCGAAAAGCATGGAGGCGGCACGTGTTCCCGGTGTTGCCAGGGCATAGCCCTTGAGTGCCGGAAAGTGGGTGGCCGTCAGCACAAAGGTATGTTTCACCAGCAATTCGTCAAGCAGCCCCTGGGCCAGGGCAGCGCCCTGGGCCGGGTCCGTGCCGGAGCCGAACTCGTCCAGGAGGATGAGGCTGCGGCTGTCCAGATGCTTCCAGGCCTTGGCCAGGTGCTCGATCTGGGCAGTGAAGGTGGACACATTGGCCTCAAGGCTCTGTTCATCACCAATGAAGGCATCGACGCGCTGCAGAAAGGGCAGATGCGAGGCAGGGCCTGCAGGCACGGGCAGTCCGGCAAGAATCATGGCTGCGCACAGCCCGAGGGTCTTTAAACAGACAGTCTTGCCGCCGGCATTGCCGCCGCTCACTACCAGCACCCTGTCCCCGGGACGGAAGATGATGTCCAGGGGCTTGATGCGGTTCATGCTCTCGATGTGGACACGTCCTTTGGGGATATTCCTGGCAGCCTGGGCATCCTGCTCGGCAAGCAGGAGCAGGGGATGGCGGGCCTGGGCCAGGCAGATGCCGTCCTGCTCGTCCGTGAGGGCCACCATGCGTCCTTCCACAGCCTCGGCAAAGCGCTGCTTGGCATTGAGCAGGTCCAGCTCGGTGAGCAGGGAGACAGCAGCTTCTGCGCCATCCAGGCTCTGTTCAAGCATATTGCCCAGGAAGAGCAGCACCTTGCGCTCTTCTTCGCGCTCCTCGCGCTTGAGTTCCTGCACGCGGTTGTTGAGCTCGATGAGGAACATGGGCTCGAAGTAGCAGGTCTCGCCGGTCTGGGACCAGTCGTGAATAATGCCCTGCAGCTTGTTCTTGTAGGTGGCCTTGAAGGGCAGCACATAGCGGTCCGAGGAGAGTGTCATGAACTCGTCCTGCAGATAGCCGAGAATATTGTACTTCTCGGCATAGGAGCGCACCCTGCGCAGCACGGTCTGATGGATGCCCCTGATTTCCGAGCGGATCTGGAAGAGCTCCGGGGAGGCCTCGTCACGGATGTTGCCGTCATCGCCAAGGCAGCGCATCAGGGCATGATGCAGGGCCTCGGGCAGGGGCGGATTGGTGGCAAGGGCCCGCAGGCCGGGCCAGGACTTCTCGCCCTCGGGCACGCAGATGGCATCGCGATACTGCATGGCAAGGCCGAGCACAGTGCGCAGGGCCCAGAAGGCCTCGCTGTCGAGCCTGGCCCTGGCAGCGCCGCGCTGCGAGACCATGAGCAGAAAGTCGGACACATCCGGGAAGTTGCCGAAGGAAAGGGAGACCTTGCCCTGAGTGGCAAAGGTCAGGCTCTCGTCGTACAGCCTCTGGGCGGCAAGGACGTCGTCCTCACGGTTGAAGGGCAGAAGATGCAGCGCCCGCTCTCTGCCTGTATCAGTCTGACAGAGGGCGGAAAGACGCTGCAGAATGCGGTCGAACTCCAGAGCATGGAGTGTGCGTTTGTGAATCACAGTTGGTATCCTGCGTTGGTATCCTGCATTGCTATCCTGCGCAGTTTTTGCGCGTACCGGCACTAACCCTGCAGGGCAGCGAGGCGTTCCTTCACGGCTGCGGAGAGCTTGCCACCGTCCACACGGCCCTTGTAGGCCTTCATGAGCGGGCCCATGACCCTGCCCATGTCTGCAGGGCCCTTTGCCCCGGCTTTGGCAATGGCCTCCTCAATGACAGCTGCCAGTTCCTCGTCGCTCAGGGCCCTGGGCAGATAGGTCTCAAGCACAGTCAGCTCTTCGGCTTCCTTTGCTGCCAGATCCTCTCTGCCAGCCTTTGTATATTCGCTGATGGAATCGCGGCGCTGCTTGGCCTCCTTGATGATGACGTCAAGCACTTCCTCATCCGTGAGCTCGCCGCCGGGACGGCACAGATCCACCAGACGGTTCTTGATGGAGGTCTTGAGCATGCGCAGCACGGACACCCTGAGGCTTTCGTGAGCCTTGTAGGCACTGATGTAGTCTGTCTCTATCTGTTTCGCGAGACTCATAATCTTTCTCCTCTTCCTCTCTTTCTCCCGTCTTTCTCCCCTGTTTCTTCCCGGCAAAAGCATGCTGCACCGGCAACGTCTGCAGGGCAGGGGACGGGTGTCTATTTCTTTGTCACAGGCCTGATCAGCCTGGCTATATTTTTGGCAATGGAATGGTTGCGGCTGATTGTTGCCAGCTGCCTGCGGTCAATGGTGGCTCCAAAGCGGAGGAGCACTTCCACAGCCTTCTTGCCGGCATTGGCAATGGCATACATGAGCGGCGTCCAGCCGTTTTCGTCAGCTTCGTTGACGAGTTTGCGCAGTGCAGGCTGCTGCACAAGCATTTCGCGCAGGACATCGGACGCGTCTTCGCGGGCAAAGTCGTGCAGTGAGGCTGCCCTGACTGGTCCTGCGGCATCGTCTTGTGCAAGCTGCTGACCACAGGCTTTGATCATCAAATTGCGGCACGCAGCTGACTTCGTGCAGTCGAACATGCGCTCGCCGTCATCAAAAATCGGCGAGGAAACCCCTGCCTTTAGGCAGGGGAGGAATCGCCGCCTCCTTCAAAAATCGGCGAGGAAACCCCTGCCTTTAGGCAGGGGAGGAATCGCCGCCTCCTTTCTTAATGCGTTGAGTTAAAAAAGTTCTGCGCGGCTCCAGGAGCTTAAGCTTCTTGTAGCTGATCGATGCAGAAATACGTGTTCC
>CASEWR010000034.1 GCA_949291675.1 uncultured Desulfovibrio sp.
ACTGGAAGTAACATCCGGCGCGGTGCCTATTTGCATTCCCAATGAAGCATTCCCAATCAACGTAGCTTCCCTTTCGGAAAGCTGAGGCTAGTCAACTCAGGCTTTGTTCAAGCCTCGCCCTTCAGGGCGGGGTAGTTGACCCTCTTTATCTATCCACTCAAGTTCGATCTGGCTATGATTCTCAGGGCATGGGCGAAGTAAGAAGTCTTTAAAAAATGGAGCAATGAGATGAACCATACGTACTATCCTTGCATAGTAGTCTGGAAACTCCATTTTAAGGCGAAAGAGGACAGGAGCTATATTGCTTCCGTCATGGCGAAGAGAGAGATTGTCGCTGATGCTCTGACGCTGTTTTATGGGAGAGAAATCACTAGTATCATTGAAGTGCGCAGGTCTCCATGAGCGTATTGATGAAGCCATATGTTCATAGCCAGCACAGGCATCACTGCACAGTGCACTTTCAAAGTATCCCGGATCTTTGAAATCCAGGCGCTGTGCTCCAGATACCAGGTTCTCCTGTCTGAAGACAAACCTGCCATCAAGCGTCGGTTCCAGTATGCAGCTGTAGGAGAAGGCAGAGGATGACAGTGAGAAGGCAAGCTGGGAGGTCTTCTTGCCTCCGTAGCAGAGCAGGGCGTTCGGGCCGCCCTGCTTGCTCAAGAAAAGCTGCAGACGTTTGCTGGCAGCCTGCTGCAAGAGAGAAAAGACCTGCAAAAAGCTGGACTTACCGACGCCGTTGGGACCAAGAACAATATTGATCCTGCCCAGAGACAGAGTGCAGTTCTCCAGAGATTTGAATCCCTGTATACGTATTGTGTCTATGCAGGTACCAGTCATACATCCTCCCCTGTCTGATCAGGGCTGAAAGCAAATTCGTGCGTCAAGGAAAGTCTGGCAGTCCTCACTTTTGGGAATCTTTAGCAGCTGCAGTGCTGCCAGGAGCCTTCTTTTTCCTTCTGCCAGCTTTAGATGACGGTGGTATTTCCGGGGTGAGAAAGAATTCTGGCTGCTGAACCTGTGCAGGGCCTGCGCAGGAGCTCGCCTGGGTGCAGTTTGAGAGGGAAGACTATGCTCTCCTTCCTGTAGAACTTCCATCAGCTTTTCACATGTGTTTCCAGTTCGCCTCTGTTATATGGCACACGAAGGTAGTGCTGGCAAGTGCGCGCCGTTGTGTTCCACCAGAGCAATCTTGAGCCTGCGTCCAGGGCTGCACCACGGGGCCAGCAAATCCTGGCCAGCAAAAAAGGGGAGAAGGCCCATCAGACCATTCTCCCCTTTGAAAACACTGCAGCTGCAGTGCTGAAGATTGCGGCAGCCCGGTTTAGAGAGCTGCGATCACTTCAACTTCCACCAGAGCACCCTTGGGCAGGGTGGCCACGCCCACGCAGGACCTGGCGGGGAAGGGCTCGGTGAAGTAGTTGGCGTAGATGGCATTGACCTTGGCAAAGTCGTCCATGTTGGTGATGAAGACAGTGGTCTTGACCACATTGGCAGCAGTCAGGCCCTTTGCAGCAAGCAGAGCCATGACGTTCTTGCAGCACTGCTCGGCCTGGGCCTCAATGCCGCCCTCAACAAGAGCACCGCTGGCAGGGTCAATGGCAATCTGGCCGGAGCAGAAGAGAAGGCCGTTCACTTCAATACCCTGGCTGTAGGGGCCGATTGCTGCAGGGGCGTTCTGAGTGGCGAGTACGCTCTTGGACATGGTGTATTCTCCCTTGCAGGTGCTGTCACCTGCCTTGTGTGCAGATATGTGCTGTCCGGCAGACCCGGACCTGATATGCGAATGAGGCGGTCTGAGAGGCCGGTTTGTTGGCGGGCTTTGCTTAATTGATGTCCCAGTCCAGACCAAAGGTGTCGTGCAGGATGCGCACTGCAAGCTCGAGGTACTTCTCCTCAATGAGCACGGTGATCTTGATTTCCGAGGTCGAGATCATGAGGATGTTGATGCCCTCGCGGTTCAGGGTGGAGAAGGCTCTGGCTGCCACGCCGCTGTGGTTGCGCATACCCACGCCGATGGCGGAGATCTTGGCCACGTTCACGTCGTGAGCAACTTCGGTGGCACCGGTCTTCCTGGCCACGTCTTCCATGAGATCGAGGGTCTTTTTGAGATCCTTGCGGGAGACGGTGAAGGTCATGTCGGTATGGCCGTCCTGGCTTGTGTTCTGCACGATCATATCCACCAGGATGCCAGCCTCGGACAGGGGGCCGAAGATTGCGGCTGCGATGCCGGGAACGTCCGGCAGGCCGTGCAGGGTCACGCGGGCCTGGTCCTTGTCAAAGGCAATGCCGGAAACGAGAAGAGCTTCCATGGTTGAATCCTCCTGTGTCACAAGTGTACCCGGATCGTCGCTGAAGGTAGAACGCACGTGCACAGGCACTTTGTATTTCTTGGCAAATTCCACTGAACGTATATGCAGGACCTTTGCGCCCTGGCTGGCCATCTCCAGCATTTCATCATACGAGATCTTGTCAATCTTGCGGGCCGAGGAACAGATGTTGGGGTCAGTAGTATAGACGCCGTTCACATCCGTGAAGATTTCGCACTCACAGGAATCGAGCGCTGCTGCCAGAGCCACGGCAGAGGTGTCTGAGCCGCCGCGTCCGAGGGTGGTGATGCGGCCGTCCTCGGTCATGCCCTGGAAGCCAGCCACCACGAGCACGTCATTTTCTTCCAGCAGCTTCTTCAGCTTGTCGCCATTGATCTCATGAATTCTGGCAGAACCGGAGGTCGCATCGGTGATGATGGGAATCTGCCAGCCGAGCAGGGAGCGGGCCCTGATACCTGCGTCCTTCAGCAGCATGGAGAACAGTGCGATGGACACCTGCTCGCCAGTGGAGACCAGGACGTCGGATTCAGCAGGGTCCGGGGTCTGCGACCACTCGGAGGCAAGTGCAAGCAGTCTGTTGGTCTCACCGGCGCGGGCCGAGAGCACACAGACAACCTTGTAGCCATTGTCGAGCCCCTGGCGGACCTTGAGCAGAACCTTTCTCATGCACTCGAGATTGGCAACGGATGTTCCGCCAAACTTTTGAACAAGAATTTTCATTAAAAAAATCAGCGCATCTCCCGATGGAGGATGCGCCACCTCCTTGATCTGGTTTAGGGTAGGTTGTGTGAACAACTGCGTCGGACAAAAGCTTCCCTGAAGGCAGGGTGCAAGACAGCCCGCACGAGCCCCAACTAGCCGAGATGACTGCATCGCAAGGCCGGGGTCAGGTCCCCCGGGGGGTGGCCTGTGAGAAACAGGTGCTTAAGATCGGCAAGCGATGAATACTCCCTGACCCGCAATTTCGCAAGATCTTTGAACAGCTTCGGGTGCGCAGGGCCTGCGGCCGCCTGAAAGCCCGCGCACAGACGCCAGAAAGCCACCAGGAAAGCCCCGGGCTGCTACCTGACAGCCCTCATCAATGCAGCCCCGGACAGCCCCGGGCACAGCCTTCAGGCGGGCCACAGCAAGCCGGCTGCACGCAGGCTGCCGCTCAGCTGTCAGCGCAAACGTCGCACATGTCGCACAACAGTCGTCTTGCTGCTGCTCAGCTCCCGGCCCTGGCAAGGCCTGCCAGGCAGGCTGAGGCACAGGGCCCGTGGGCCTCAAGGCTCACATGGCGGCTCTCGGGCTCGTCATCCGGCCCCTTGTCAAGGTGCAGGCGCACATAGTCCCCGGGCAAATCCGCTGCTGCCAGGTATTCCGACCACTCGCACACCAGCACAGCCCCGTCCGTGAGCATGTCCTGCACCTCATCCGGCAGCAGGCTGCCTGTGCCCTGGCGATAGAGGTCGCAGTGCACCACAGCCGGCTCAGTGGGGTAGATATTGCACAGGGTGAAGGAGGGCGAGGAGATTTCGGCCGCATCGCCTCCCGGCAGGGCTTCCACCAGGGCCCTGGTGAGCGTTGTCTTGCCCATGCCAAGGCCGCCGGTCATAAGCAGGGAAAAGGGGGCCTGCACCATGGCTCTTGCCAGGGCCTTGCCAAGGGCGGCAGTCTCTGCCTTTGCGTGCAGCGTCAGTGTCAGTGTGTCTGCCATACTCAGAAGCTCTCCTCTTCCTGGCTTTCCCTGGCGAGTTTGCGGGCAGCAGGCAGGGCATCGGCAATCTCGGAGGCCAGGTTGCCGCGCTCCGGATAGCTTTTGGCAAGGCAGATGCCTGCAGCGCCGTGCCAGACCACGCCCAGGGCTGCTGCCACAGGTCCGGGCACCCTCTGGGCCAGCAGGGCAGCAATCACGCCTGCAAGGCAGTCACCAGAGCCTCCCACAGAGAGCTGGCAGATGTCCTCGGCAAGGATCAGGGTGGGCATGTTGGGGGCAGCCACAAGGCAGGCAGCGCCCTTGAGGACCACAGTGCAGCAGGCCCTGTCCGCAAGGGCTTGGGCTGCCGCAAAGGGGTCCTTTGTGATGTCTGAGGTTGTTGTGCCGAGCAGGGCGGCAGCTTCACCCGGGTGGGGCGTGAGCACATCCTCTGCATGCAGGGCTGCAAAGAGTCTTGGGTTTGCTGCAAGGAGCATGAGGCCGTCTGCATCCAGCACCATGGGGCAGGTTCTTTCCAGGGCAAGCAGTGCTTTAAGAAAGTCTGCGCCATCGTGCTCACGGCCCATGCCAGGTCCTGCCACAAGGCAGGCAGCCTGGCCAAGGCGAGAGCCAAGCTCCGCAGCCTGGGATGTGCTCCAGCACGTCTCGGAAGTGCCGCCAAGGGCGCAAATCATGATTTCCGGCATGCCAAGGCGAATATGGTCTGCGTCCTTAGCGGGGGCTGCGCAGGTGACAAGGCCTGCTCCTGCCCGCAGGGCAGCTCTGGCAGCAATGTGGGCAGCACCGCACATGCCGTGGGCTCCGCCTGCCACCAGCACATGGCCGTAGCTGTTCTTGTAGCCGAAAGCCACAGGAGCAGGCAGGTGGGCAAGCACGCTTTCCTCCAGCAGCCTGTACGAGGCGCCAGCACGGTCTGCAGCCTTCTTCGGGGTGCCGATGTAGATGACATGGAGACTGCCTGTGAAGGCCTTTGCCCAGGGCAGGACAAGGCCTGGCTTGGCAGCGGCAAAGGTGGCTGTGGCATCTGCCTGCACTGCCTCCGGGCAGGGTCTGCCTGTGGCAGCATCAAGGCCAGAGGGAATGTCCAGGGCCAGGGTGAAGGCCTGCTGTCCGGCATTGATGGCGCGCACAAGGGCCAGGGCATCCTCGCGCAAGCTTCCTGTGAAGCCTGTGCCAAGCAGGCCGTCCACCACAATGTCGCAGTCGGTAGTGAACTGGTCTGCAGGCACAAAGGGCACGCCGCAGGCAAGGGCCAGCTGCACATGCTGAGCTGTTTCGCCCTGGCAGGCGTCAAGGTCCCTGGTGTGATAGACCACAGGCTCAGCGCCAAGGTCCAGCAGCTGGCGGGCCAGGCAGGCGGCATCACCGCCATTGTTGCCGGCACCCATGAGCAGGTGCACGCGTAAGCCCCGCACCTCAGGCACATGGGCAAGCAGGGTTCTGCGTGCACCCTGGGCTGCGTTTTCCATGAGTGCAAAGCCCGAGAGGCCGAGCTCCACGGCAAGGGCGTCCCACTGGCGCATTTGCGAGACTGTGGTGACAGGGGCAAGCTCTGCCACAAAGTCCTGCACAAGTGCCTCTGCCTCGGCAGACAACGCCCTTTGTGTGCGGGAAGAGCCGGGTTCCTGTCCAGCCTGCTGAGCTGGCTTTGCTTCGTGCTCTGCGGACTTTTGCGAACTTTTCTTGAAGAAGAACATAGGTGCTCCAGTGAAATATGCTCCGGCAAGGGAGAAAAACGCAGTAGACGTGCGTTGAAGTGCAATAAAGTGCAGTGAAGTGCGAGAAAGGATGGGGAAAGATGAAGATGAAGAGTGAAGGACGTCCTGAAATGTGCAGTGCCGTCCGGGGCACATGCAGAGGGACTGCAGCCGTCAGACAGGCCTGGCAGACAGACGTTGCAGGCTGACGTGCTGGGGCCTACTCAATGACCACAAAGGCCACGGCCATGCCGCCATCATGGCTGATGCTCACGTGTATGCGCCCCCTGCCCATGCGCTCCCAGAGAGCTTTGGCAGGGCCTGCAAGCTCGATGTACGGGGCACCGTTTGCCATGCGCAGCACCGAGATGGCAGAGGGGCCCAGGCCCTGGTCAAAGCCTGTGCCAAGGGCCTTGGCGCAGGCCTCCTTGGCAGCCCAGCGGCCTGCCAGAAAACTGACCAGGGCCTGGCCCTGTGGGGCAATCTCAAGCTCTGCGGGGGAGAGGATGCGCCTGCAAATCCTGTCGCCAAAGCGCTGCAGACTCTTTTCCAGACGCTCCATGCGCACAATGTCCGTGCCGATACCGGTCATGAAAACTCCGAGCCCGGCATGCCGGGGGTGAAGGGGAAGAGTGGGGCTGTGCCAGGCACAGGGTCGCAAAAGTCGCGGGACTTGCCGAAAGCCCTGCTGCAAAGGCCGTGGACACAGGCTTTGTGAGAAGGGCTGAGTCTGGACAGTCCCAGGCCCTGGCGGGCCCTGTACGGGGTCAGGAAGCCCTGAAGCCGGCACAGTTTCCGGCATCATACCAATATTGTCAAAGGCCCGCAAAACAGGTAGAAGATCACCTTCACACACCCCGTCCTGGTCCTGCTGCCACAGCATACCGCGACAAAGCCTCACGGCAGACGGACTGGCATACCAGCACAGATACAATCTTACATAGACAAACTCCTCAAACTTCTTCCGGGACGCGGCAGACAGGTCAAAAGCACGCCCAAGCCCGGGGGACAGGAAACACTCCATGAGAATTTGCATTATCGGAACCGGCTACGTCGGCCTTGTCACAGCGGCCTGCTTTGCTGAAATGGGCAACACTGTTACCTGCGTGGATGTGAACCCCGCAGTGGTGGAGAGCCTGAAGAAGGGTATCGTACATATCTACGAGCCCGGCCTCGCAGCCATGGTCAGGCACTGCCATGAAGACGGCAGGCTGAGCTTCACCACCGAACTTGCCGAAGGCCTGGAAAAGGCGGAAATCGCCTTCATCTGCGTGGGCACGCCCCCGGACGAGGACGGCTCTGCTGACCTGCACTACGTCCTGGACGTGGCACGGGGCATTGGCAGCCTCATGACGCAGGAGCTGATCATTGTGGACAAGTCCACTGTGCCTGTGGGCACTGCGAAAAAGGTGCGCGCAGCCGTGGCCGAAGAGCTTGCCAAACGCGGCCTGGACATTCCCTTTGACATTGTCTCCAACCCGGAATTTCTGAAGGAAGGCGCTGCCATCAACGACTTCATGAAGCCTGACCGCGTGGTCATCGGCACGGAGTCCGAGAAGTCCGCAGCCGTCATGCGCGCCCTCTATGCCCCCTTTGCCAGGAGCAGAGACAAGATCCTCTTCATGAGCACCCCCAGCGCGGAGATGACCAAGTATGCCGCCAACTGCATGCTGGCCACCAAGATCTCCTTCATCAACGAAATCGCCACCATCTGCGAGCAGGTGGGCGCTGACGTGCGTGAAGTGCGCATGGGCATTGGCTCTGATTCCCGCATCGGCTACAGCTTCATCTACCCCGGCGTGGGCTACGGCGGCTCCTGCTTCCCCAAGGACGTGCAGGCTTTGATCCGCACCTCTGCCGAGGCCGGCCATGACGCTCCCCTGCTCAATGCCGTGGAGCTGGTCAACAAGCGCCAGAAGGTGCACATGGCTGCCATCATTGAGGAGTACTTTGCTCCCCAGGGCGGCGTGAAGGGCAAGAAGCTGGCCATCTGGGGCCTGGCCTTCAAGTCCAATACCGACGACATGCGCGAGGCAGCCTCCATTGACATCATCAATGCCCTGACTGCCAGTGGCATGGAAGTGGTGGCCTTTGACCCTGTTGCCGGCAACAATGCCCGCCGCATCTTCAAGGACAATCCCCTGGTGACCATCTGCGACAAGCAGTATGAGGCCTGCGAAGGCGCTCAGGCCCTGCTGGTGGTGACAGAGTGGAACCAGTTCCGCAATCCTGACTTCGAGAGGATACGCGAACTGCTCACTGCGCCCATTATCTTTGACGGCCGCAACCTCTACAGCCCCGAGGAAATGGGCAGACGCGGCTATGCCTACTTCTGCATCGGCCGCTCACTGCACCTCACAGGCAAGTAGGCGGCAGTACTGGCAACACTGAGAAGATTCTGGGCAGGGTTCGGGAAACTGGATCCTGCCCCTTTGCTTTGCAGCGTGTACAGGGGCAGAATGAGAAAAAATTCTCTCTGTACTTTTGACAACAATCCTGAAAGGCTTTATATTTGAGGTGAGGGCATGATAGCCCCTTTGGGGAGTCCTGCTCTCAATTCCGAGGCCCACTTCGTGTGGGCTTTCGTGTTTTGGGAGTGTTCCGTTTCTGTTGATCGCCCGTGTATCCCCCACATATGGAGACAGGGATATCGGGAGGATATCAGTGAGGATCAACAGATAGGGCACACTCCCGGATAAAAGTGTTGTGAGAGATAGCGCTCCAGGAAACTCCATGTGTCTTCCTGGCGGGTCAGGACAGCCGTACCCAGAAGGCAGCCAGGGGCAGGGCCAGGGCCGCACACGCAAGGGCCAGCTGCCAGCCTGCACGCCACAGCACAGGCCGTGCCTGGGTGAGCAGGGCTGCACACCAGCCGCTGCCCATGCCCGCAGCAAGGCCGCAGAGGTGGGCTGTGTAGTCCGTGTTCTCGCCTTCTGTGCCAAGCAAGGCTAACAGGGCTGCCCCGCAGGCTAAGGGGAGCAGGGCTCCGGGTGAGATGCGCGAGGGACGCGAGATGCAGGCCACAAAGCCGCTGGTCGCCCCAATGCAGGCAAAGAGGGCTGTGGAAAAGCCCACAGAGAGCACATAGCCCTCGCGCAGGGGCAGGGTGAGCACATTGCCAAGGGCCCCTGCCCAGATGGTGAGAAAGAGCGCAAGACCCGGGCCTGTGTGCCCGGCAAGGATGCGGCAGAAGATCAGCGAGAAGGCCGCATTGGCAGCAAGATGGCCAGGGTCTGCGTGCACAAAGAGGGCTGTGACTGCCCGGCTCCACTCTCCGAAGATGCGCACGCGCACATTGTCCATGCCAAAGAGCTCGGAGGCCTGACGCAGGCCCTGCGGCCAGCCCTCGGGATGAGGCAGGCCCATGGGCAGCACGTCTGTGCTGCAGAGCACATGGACCAGCAGCAAAGGCAGGAGGAGCAGGAAGGTGAGAGAGGCCAGGGGACGGCTGACAGGCAGATGCGGACGCTTCGGGTGGGCAAGCTCATACTCGTATTCCGCCAGATGGCGGGTGGCCATCTGCGCGTAGAGCACAGGCACCAGGACTTCCTGGTTGCGGCTGATCAAGTGGGGAACTTTGACTGCCTGCAGCACATAGGACCAGATGGCAAGGCGCCTGGCAGCCACCCGGCCGTCCGTCAAGAGCTCGGAGAGTGCTGCCGGCCTGCCCGTATCCCCTGCAGGGCCTGCGTCCCCTGTGCCAGCTGAAGTCCTGTGCCCTGCTGCCTTCCTTTCGGCAAGACTGGCCGTGAGCCTGCTGATGTCCGCAGGAATGAGACGCACCCAGCCTGCCCTGTGCCGTGCCAGGGCCAGATGTGCCCGAAACTGCACCCTGCACTGCGTCCCGGCAGGCTCAGCCTGCTGCGCGCCAGGCTGCAGGCCCGGCTGTACACCCGGCAGGACAGCAGTCAGCCTAACTTCAGGGCTGTGACGTCTGGGAAAGGCAGGGAATATGATATGTCTCATCTGCAGAAGAGCAAGAGGTCTGCCGGCCCCGGCCTTCGCAGGGCTGATGCCGGGTGTCTGGAAGCTTTCAGTGTGTCCGAGGGGCTGCGGGCTCTTTGGATAGCAAAAAAGGCGCCCCAAGGGACGCCTTTTCAGATATCGTGAGCCGCGCGGATCGTAAGCTTTGGCTTAGCGACCGGCAACAGGCTTCACCACGCAACCGGAGCGCAGGCAGCGGGTGCAGACGCTGACAGTCTGCACAGTGCCGTTGGGCAGCTGATGGCGCACGCGCTGCAGGTTGGGGTTGAAACGGCGCTTGGTCTTGATATTGGAATGGCTGACAAGGTTACCCACCTGAGGGGTCTTGCCGCAGAAAGCACACTCTTTGCTCATTGGACATCCTCCAGTATAATACAAGGACTTGTATTGACTTTGATTTTTCCTGCAGAGCAGAAAGCAGGGACACGCTTTCCTGCAGGCAGTACCGTCTGAGGTGCGAAGGGACTGGCCAGTGGACAAAGGGCCACGCACGATGGTTGCGGCACGAACGGCTCCTTTACACGAGAAAAGATGGCTTGGCAAGAGAAAAGATCCCTGTCAACCCCTGCTGACAGCAGAAAAGTTGCGCTGAAAGCTCCGTACAGGGCTGTTTTGGCGCAACGGGAACGTTTTTTGCAAAGCCTCCGGTGCAGGGCCCCTTTGCACAAGACAGCTGTCACTGTCCTGCTCAGGCCCTGCCACGGTCGTACAACGGCGCTGCCCGGACTGTTTCAAGCCTGATTCAAGCCTGCCTTAAGCCTGCATTGGGCCGGCATTGAGTCTGTCTCCTGCTTGAGATGAGGGGCAAGATGCCCTATAAGCCTTTGTGCTTCTCCCTGACTGCCTGCAGTCTATCCTGCAGTACCTGCAGTATATAAGGATGGGTGTGTGCGGTTTGCGCCGGACAACGCGTGTCCTGAGACGCGTGTCCCGGTACGCGTGTCCAAGTACGCGTGTCCCGATGGACACTCAGAGCATGACAGAAGGAGAGCAGCACAGGAAATTTTCCCCAAGGAGAGACATGCATGGCAAGCAGGCAGATTGTGCGACTCGGGCCGTTGCGCATTGGTGGCGGCAATCCGGTCATGGTGCAGAGCATGACCAATACCGACACCCGTGACGTGGAGGCGACCCTGGCTCAGATCGGGCGGCTTGTGGACAGGGGCTGTGAGGCTGTGCGCGTGGCTGTGCCTGATGACAAGGCTGCAGCTGTGCTGCGCGAGCTGCATGACACATCCCCTGTTCCGCTCATTGCCGACATTCACTTTGACTGGCGCCTTGCCATTGCGGCCATTGAGGCCGGCTTCGAGGGCCTGCGCATCAATCCCGGCAATATCGGCGACGAGTCCCGTGTGGAGCGGGTGGTGCGGGCAGCTCTGGCCAATGGCGCTGCCATTCGCGTGGGCGTGAACTCTGGCTCCGTGGAAAAGGCCCTTTTGGACCGCTACGGCGGCCCTGTGCCTGCAGCCATGGCCGAAAGCGCCCTCAATCACGTGCGCATGGTGGAGAAGTACGGCCTTGACCAGATCGTGGTCTCTGTGAAGTCCTCCTCTGTGCTGGACACAGTGGCCTGCTACCGCGAGCTGGCAAAGACCTGTCCCTGGCCGCTGCACTTAGGCGTCACTGAGGCTGGCTCCCTTGTGCGCGGCACTGTGAAAAGCTCCGTTGGCCTTGGCATTCTCCTCTTTGAGGGCATTGGCGACACCATACGCGTCTCGCTGACCGCAGACCCGGAGGAAGAACTGGACGTGGCCTGGGAGCTTTTGCGCTGCCTGGGCTTGCGTTTGTACGGTCCAGAGATTATTTCCTGTCCGACCTGCGGGCGCACCGAGATTGACCTCATCGGCATGGAACGAGCCGTGAGCGAGAGGCTGCGCAACTGCAAGGCCAGCATCCGCGTGGCAGTCATGGGCTGTGTGGTCAATGGCCCGGGCGAGGCGCGCGAGGCCGACATCGGCCTTGCCGGAGGCCGCGACAGAGGCATTATTTTCCGCAAGGGTGAAGTCATCCGCTCCGTGAAGGGCCAGGAAGCACTGCTGGCAGCCTTCATGGAAGAACTGCAAAAGCTACTCGACGAACAAGGAAACAACTAACATGCGTTTTCGCTCCAGTTATATCCCCACACTCAAGGAATCACCTGCTGATGCCGAAGTCATCAGCCACAAGCTGCTTGTGCGCGCCGGCATGGTGCGCAAGCTGACCTCTGGCATCTATGTCTATATGCCTCTGGCCCTGCGCTCATTACAGAAGATAGAGACCATTATCCGCGAGGAAATGGTTGCTGCAGGCTTTGAAGAGCTGCTGCTGCCCGCAGTGCAGCCTGGCGATCTCTGGAAGGAGTCCGGACGCTGGGAGCATTACGGCAAGGAGCTTTTGCGCTTCAAGGACCGCAATGATCGCGACTACTGCCTCGGACCCACGCACGAGGAAGTCATTACAGACCTTGTGCGCGGCGAAGTGCGCTCCTACAGGCAGCTGCCTGTGCGCCTCTTCCAGATTCAGACCAAGTTCCGCGACGAAATCCGTCCCCGCTTCGGCCTCATGCGCGGCCGCGAGTTCATCATGAAGGACGGCTACAGCTTTGACCTGGATGATGCCGGCGCAGAGGCCACCTATGCTGTCTGCAAGAAGGCCTATCACAATGTCTTCTCCCGCCTTGGCCTGCGCTTCCGTGCCGTGGAAGCTGACTCAGGCTCCATTGGCGGCAACTTCTCCCATGAGTTCCATGTGCTGGCAGAAGCCGGCGAGGACACCATTGCATCCTGCACAGCCTGCGAGTATGCAGCCAACGTGGAGCGCGCTGAAGTGCGCTGGGAAGGCTCTGCCTGCACAACCGGCTGCGCTGCCCTGGAAGAAGTGGCCACCCCTGCTGCCCACACTGTGGAAGAGGTCAGCGCCATGCTCGGTCTGACTCCTAAGGACATTGTCAAGACCATGATCTTTGTGGCGGACAAGCAGCCTGTGGCAGTGCTTGTGCGCGGCGACCGCGAAGTGAATGACGTCAAGGTCAAGGCCTTCCTGCACGCAGAGGAAGTGGAGCTGGCAGGCCCTGAGCTGGTGGAAAAGGTGACAAAGGCGCCTGTGGGCTTTGCCGGTCCTGTGGGCCTGGACGTGCCTGTCTATGCTGACAATGAGCTTCTGGGCGGCACAGACTATGTGGTTGGCGCCAACAAGGGCGATGCTCATCTGCGCCATGTGGACCTTGCCCGCGACTGCCAGATCACGGCCTGGGGCGACTTCCGCCTCATCACCGAGGCCGACTGCTGCCCGCGCTGCGGCGCTGCCATTGAGCTCACCCGCGGCATTGAAGTGGGCCATATCTTCAAGCTGGGCTGCAAGTACTCCTCTGCCATGCACTGCGCCTACCTGGATGAGTCCGGGAAGGAACAGCTCATGGTCATGGGCTGCTACGGCATCGGCGTCTCCCGCGTGCTGGCTGCTGCCATTGAGCAGAATCACGACGATAACGGCATCATCTTCCCGCCTGCCATTGCGCCCTTTGTAGCTGAAGTCATCAACCTTGACCCCGCAAACGAGCAGGTCACAGGCTTTGCCGAAAAGACCTGCGCAACCCTGGAAGGCATTTGCGGCGAAGTGCTCTATGATGACCGCGAGGAGCGCCCGGGCGTCAAGTTCAAGGACGCAGACCTGGTGGGCTGCCCCATGCAGATCATCCTCGGCGGCAAGGGCGTTGCCCGCGGCGTGGCCGAGACCCGCAACCGCCTGACCGGCGAGCGCGGCGAGATCGCGCTGGACAACCTTGAG
>CASEWR010000035.1 GCA_949291675.1 uncultured Desulfovibrio sp.
GCTGCCCGCATTGCTTTCCGGGTGGCCAGGGGCTGTGTGCTGGTCGTACTCAGTCTCACCGTCCTCTTTCTGGCAGCACTGCTTGGCGTGCAGTGCTCTATGGACAGCATCACCTCCCTGGTCCTGCAGGAAGTGCATGAGCGCACAGGCTGCGAGGTCACGTTCACGGACGTGACCCTGAACGTCTTCCCCCTGCCTGCCATACGCCTCAACAATGTGCAGCTGCACTATGACGGCACAAAGGCTCAGGGCGCAGCAGGCCCTGCTGCCACTGCTGACGCCGCCGGCACCGCTGATGCTGCCGACACTGTTGCCACGGCCAGCGTATCCCCTGCAGCCGCAGCCCCCTCTGCACAGGCAGGAGAGGCGAAAGACGCAGAAGACGCGAAAGACGCAGAAGATGCAGCAACGGATGTACAGATACAGGTGCGCACCATTGTCTTTGCGCCCAACTTCCTCACCCTGCTCAGCGGCAGCTTCGAGCCGGAGCTCATTGTCCTGGAGCGCCCGGAAATTCGCGGCCGCCTGCCCTTCTCTGCCACAGAACTGCTGAGCAGGCTCTCAGGGAAGAGCACAGAAGCAGCAGCCCCGCTACATCTGGCAGCGCTCCTTCCCATGCACTGCACGGTGCGCATTGACAAGGCGCGCCTTGAGCTGTGGGACAGGGACGGCAACTTCCTTGACGTGCGCGACTTTGCCACCAGCCTCACCCTGACCAATCTGCCCATGAAAAATCCCCTGAACGGCCTGGAGGGGTCTGTGTCCCTGGCCTGGGCCAGTGTGCAGACCAGGGGCTTTGCGGCAGTGGCAGCAGATGTGCTGCTTGAGGGCTCCACCTCCCTGGAGGACATGCTTTCCGACTGTGACGTGCGCCTTGCAGCGCGCACAGCCATCTCGCCCATGTCCCTCGGCCTGGCCTGCGATGTGCGCTTTACAAGCGGCAGTCTGGGCGGCACAGAGGGGTCAGGGACAGTGCAGGGCAGCTTTGCCTTTGACGGGGCCACCATCCCCTATGCGCTTTCCGGCAGCGTGCGCAGGGCCAGGGCAGGCGCGCAGGACCTTGCCTTTGTGCCTGAAGCACAAAAGGCAGGCTTTGCCGGGGAAGCCCTGCAGGTAAAGCTTGCCAGAATAATCTTTGGCGACGACAGCCTGCGCTTTGACGGCTTTCTTGGTGCTGACCTGCGCAATCCTGCTGTCACCGGGCGCCTTGCCATCGAGAAGGTGAGCCTCACCCGCTGGCTGACCTTTGCCAGACACCTTTCCCCTGGCCTGCAGCACGCCCTGGACAGGATCACGGACGGGCGGATCGACTTCTACCTGGACACAGACTTTCTCACTGCCCCTGCCATCCAGGCCTGCGCAGGGGGCGGCACCTTCAGCGGAAAGGGCGGCATTGCCGACTGGAAGGACATTGAAATCTTCCTGGACATGCGCAGCGACTTTGTGGACCTGGGCGTCGCCATTCCCGAGGCCGTGGGCCGCATGCCAGACCCGCCGGTCTTTGCCCACAAGCCCCTGACCGAGATGACACGTGCCGACATCTTCGGCACCTCGACAGCACAACCTGCAGCCACAGCTGCGGACACGTCTGCCAGCCCAGCCACAGCTGCGCACAGAAAGAGCGGCACGGGCAAGACGCAAGATCAGGCCCAGGCTCAGACTCAGACGCAGGGCAAACCTGCCCCGCAGGAGCGCCTGCTGGACTACGACATCCGCCTGGGGGCCAGGAAGATACACTACGGCTATATCGACATCCAGAATGGCGGGGTCATCATCCAGCCCGGCACCAACAGTGCCGGTGCTGACAGTGCCAGACTGGACATGACAGCAGGCCTGTATGACGGCACCTGCACAGGCTACGCCCACTTCAGCGGCACCACGGAAACAGAATACGAGTTTGCCATTGACACAGCCGGCGTGAGTTTGAAGAAGCTGCAACAGGCCATAGACTTTGTGCCCTTCACTGCAGGCACTGGCACATGCCGGGTGCGGGTGACCAGCAGAGGCTCAGAGATACACCGCTTTCTTGCCAATCTGCGCGGACGGGTGGAGGTCACAGGTACAAATGCCGTCATGGTGAAGGCAGAGCGCTTCTCGCCCATGACTATTGACTGCGACCTGCGCCTGGCCTCAGGTGCCTTCAGAAATTCCAGTCTTGGCCTCAACGGCACCTGGGATGTGGCTGTGCAGGGCAGGTCCGGCTGGTCCGGCACCATCCTGATGCCAGGCATGGTGTGGTTCGGGGGACAGCCTGGCAGCGCCGGCGTGCGCCTGGACAACCTGGCAGCAAAAATCTCTGCAAAGCGCACAGAAAAGCTCATCCCTGCCTTCAAGGCAAAAGATGTGCCCATGGAGCTGCAGGGCAGAGCATACCTTGATACCAGCAGGAACATGGTGCGCATGAGCGGGGGCCACTACGTGCTGCCGGGCACTGTGTGCGACGGGGCTGTGGAAGCCACCCTGGACAGCAAAAACCCGCGCCTTGCAGGCAATTTCTCCAAAGTCCGCCTCCATGTGCCAGAGGCTGCCCGCCTGATCCGGGCAACACCCCTGAAAGTGCCCGCCTTCCTGGAGCATCTGACTGCCAGCAATGTGCGCATGGACCTGACTTCCACCAGTGTGCGCCTGCACAATTTTGCCACCCGTGTGGACGCAACCAGCGTGCAGGGTGCGCTCACCATGAACTATGCCACCTCACGGCCTGCCCTGACCTTCACCCTGCATGCCGGAAACCTGGATGTGGACAGCTACCTTGGTGACACAAAGGACAAGGCCGGGGCTGGCGGCTCAGGCCCAAAGCCCCCTGCACAGCGCTGGGACTTTTCTGCCCTCTCGGACTTTGATGCACAGGGCACCCTGCATCTGGACAGGCTGCGGGTGAAGAAGACCACCCTCACCAATCTGCAGCTGCCCCTGCACCTTGCCCACGGCCAGCTTGCTGTTCCCTCCTTCCAGGGCCGCATCTATGGCGGCAGCCTCAGCGGCAAGGGCCAGGTGGACTTTCGCGACGGTCTGGACTTTTCCACCTCCATGAAGGTGACGCAGTTTGACCTTGGCGCCATGTTCCGCGACAGGGAAATCAAGGCCCGCTTCCAGGGCAGAGCGGACTTCTCGGCCATGCTCTCCTCGTCCATGCGCGGCCCTGGAGAGCTTGCCCGCAACCTGAACGGCCGCCTCTCCTTCCAGGCAGGCCAGGGCAGCTACCAGTCCCTGGACAAGAACATGCGCCCTGCAGGCTCGCCGACGGTGTTTGGCAGGGCCGGCAGCACAGGCCAGATCTCGGGCGGCGTGCTGCGCACCAGCGACTTTGTGCTCATAGGCCCTGAGCTGCAGCTGACCGGAGGCGGCTGGATAGACCTTGGCAGGGAGACCATGGACATGAATTTTGTGGCAGACCTCAATAACCTGCCCAGAATCCCCGTGCGCCTGCACGGCACCTTTGCAAACCCGAAGACAGACATCAGGGGCGGCATGGCCATCCTCAATGCCATTGGCGGCATCTTCACAGGCATCTTCGGCCTGGTGGGCGATCTGTTCAGTGGCGCTGTGGGCGTGTTCCG
>CASEWR010000036.1 GCA_949291675.1 uncultured Desulfovibrio sp.
ATGATCGCAATCCTCGACTACAAGGCTGGCAACCAGACCAGCGTGCTCAGAGCCCTCAGGTTTCTGAACATTCCTTCTGTCATCACCGCTGACCCTGACGTTCTCGCAGGGGCTGACGGCATCATCTTCCCGGGTGTCGGCTCTGCAGGCCAGGCCATGAACGTGCTCACGACAGAGCACCTTGACCGCTGTCTTGCTGACGCAGTGGCCAGAAAGCAGCCTGTGCTCGGCATCTGCCTTGGCTGCCAGATTCTGCTGGAACACAGTGAAGAGAATGACACAAGGACCCTGGGGCTTGTGAAGGGGACCTGCAGGAAGTTTGCCGAGGACCTTCGCCAGGCAGACGGCACCCCTGCCCCTGTGCCCCATATGGGCTGGAATACCGTGTCCTGTGTCAGGGACAATGAACTGTTCCGCGGCATTGACGCCTCTGCCCAGTTCTACTTTGTGCACAGCTACTACGTCGAACCAGAGCCGGAGCTTGTACTTGGCGAAACCGAGTACGGCGGCAAGACCTTCTGCTCTGTCTATGGCAGACCAGGTCTGTGGGCTGTGCAGTTCCACCCCGAAAAGAGCGGACGCTACGGCCTCACTCTGCTTGAGAACTACTGTACCTACTGCAAGGAGGCCGCCAATGCTCTCTAAACGTGTCATCCCCTGTCTTGATGTGCGCAACGGCAAGCTCACCAAGGGCATCAAGTTTGCCGGCAATGTGGATATCGGCGACCCTGTGGAAAGCGCACGCAAGTACTATGAAGAGGGCGCTGATGAAATCGTCTTCTACGATATCACGGCCTCTGCCGAGGATCGCGGCATCTTCCTGGATGTGGTGGAGAAGGTTGCAGCCAGCATTTTCATTCCCTTCAGCGTGGGCGGCGGTATCCGCACTGTGGCTGACATGCGCGCAGTGCTGCTGGCAGGAGCCGAGAAGATCTCCATCAACTCCGCTGCGGTGCAAAATCCCCGCCTGATCAGCGAAGGGGCTGATGCCTTCGGCAGCCAGGCCGTGGTGGTAGGCATGGACGTCCTGCGCGTGCCTGTGTGCGAGGCTACCCCTTCGGGCTATGAAATCGTCATTCACGGCGGCAGAAAGCGCATGGGCATTGACGCCATTGCCTGGGCACAGGAATGCGAGCGCCTTGGCGCAGGGGAGCTGTGCATCAACTCCATTGATGCTGACGGCACCCAGGACGGCTATGAGCTCACCCTTACCAGCGCCATTGTGGACGCAGTCTCCATCCCTGTCATTGCCTCGGGCGGCGCAGGAAAGCCTGAGCACATGCTGGATGCCGTGACAAAGGGCAAGGCCTCTGCTGCCCTCATTGCCTCCATTGTGCACTACGGCGAGTACACCATACGCGAATGCAAGGAGTACATGGCTGCCCACGGAGCACCTGTGCGCCTTACCTGGTAGCAGACTGGCAGCCGGACGGTGATCCTGCGGCAGTCTCTGCCTGGCAGTGACGTGCCGGCATACAGACTGGCAGTCTCAGACTGAAAATCACATGACCCTCAGCGACTTCTTTGCAAAACACACGCGGCTGGCCATTGCCTTCTCCGGAGGTCTGGACAGCCGCTTTCTCTGTGCTGCGGCTGTGGCACAGGGCTGCGATGTGCTGGCCATCCATGTGCGCGGCCCGCATATCCCCGGCAGTGACACGACTGGCGCAAGAGCCTTTGCCAAAAGCCTGGGCTTTCGTCTGGAAGAGCTTGAGCTCGACCCCCTGTCCGTCCCGGAGATTGCCAGCACAGACCCCCTGCGCTGCTACTATTGCAAGACCTTCATGCTTCAGCACATGAAGACCTGCCTGGCAGGCCTTGCAGAGAGCTCACGCACCCTGTGCGACGGCAGCAATGCCGATGACCTCTCCCGCTACCGCCCGGGACTCAGGGCCCTGGAAGAGGCCCGTGTCCTCTCCCCGCTGGCCCTGACAGGCTGGACCAAGGCCATGATCCGCGCAAAGGCACAGGAAATGGGCTTTCCCCTGCCTGCAGAAGCTGCCCGTCCCTGTCTTCTGACCCGCTATGACTATCACCTGCCTGTGCAGCGCGAGGAGCTTGCCAGGCTTGAGCCTGCGGAAAACGAGCTGCTGGCCCTGCGGGACGAGCATGGCGAACCCATGTTCGGGGATCTGCGCCTGCGCCTTACCCCTGCACCCCTTCTCCAGGTCACGCGCTTTGCGCCTGAATGGCAGGAAGCTGTGGACAGGGTCATGGCCCGCCATGGTTTTGCCCCGTATACAGTGTGTCAGACAGCTGCCATCAGCGGTTACTACGACCAGAAAAAGCACTAATGACACTCTGAAGACGCGCTGACAAACGAAGGGAAGACGAATGAGAACGGAAACGGGTGCGAAAGACGCAGAAAACACCGTTCCATTTCCCCGCGAAACGGCCCGAAGATGGCGCAATAAGGCCGGTTTCAGGCTTGCCAAAGTGGTTGCAAATATTTTATAGCATGCGTTGCCCCGACGGCCGGCAAGGCCATCGGGCAGAAATTTGCCAATAACAGGGCCACCAGACATACCCTGTTTTTTAAGGAGAATCCCATGGCTCACAAGAAAGTTGAACGCAAAAAGGAACTCGATCGCCGTCGTCATCGTCGCGAACAGCGCCTGAAGCAGCGCATTCACGAGGCAAAGAGCAGCAAGAAGGCCTAACCCTCCTGCTCTCGCACAGTTTCTTTTTTGTCCTTTCAAGTCTGCCGTTGTCATGACGGCAGATTTTGTCTCTGTAGGGACCAGTGCCCCGAAATTCCAAAGCTTCACTGAGGATATTTCAGGTTCATCTTGGATCATTCTTGATCTTTCCTTCTTAGATCTTCTTAGATTTTCCAGGATCTTCTTGAGTATTGCGTAAGAGCTTCGTACAACTCTTCTGAAATACGATCTTTTGCGAGCTTTGCAGTCTTTTGTGGTCTTCTCCTGTTTTCAGGACAGCTGTGCAGCACAGGCTGCAAATACCTGCCCCGACAGCTGACAGGGCCGTTGTCCCGAGTCTCATTCAGAGTTCCTTTTCGTCTGCAGACTGCATCTTTCTGTACTCTGAGCCTGCGTACAAGACCAGGATCACCCCAGGATACACCAGAGACACCAGATGCACACGCAGCAGGCAGGGGAAGTAGAGACAAACGGGAGAAAGATATGCCCATTTACGAATTTCAATGTCCCAAGTGCAACAAGGTCTTTGAAGAGTGGTGTGCCCACATCACGGAAGATCATCATCAGGAACCCTGTCCTGACTGCGGAACCATTTCTCCGCGCATCATATCCAATACCTCATTCGTCCTTGAGGGCGGCGGCTGGTATGTGACGGATTACGGCTACCGCAAGGGCGTCAAGGATGAGGACAGCGTTTCCCACAGCTCAGCTTCTGCGACTTCCTCGTCTTCTGCATCCTCGTCTTCTGCAGACGCTGCCACAGCGTCTGGCAAGAGCACAGAGACAAAGGCCGACAGCGGGACAAAGGCTGCTGCCGCACCCTCCCCTGCACCTGCTCCAAAAAGCACATCCACCCCGGCTGCATCCACAGCCAAATAGTCTCAGCTACCGCAAAGGACGCAGACTGCACCCCTGACGAACAAGGCCAGGCCGGGCCCAAGCCCATGGCAGGGTCATTCTGCGGGAAGAGAAATCATGATTGAACGCTACACACGCCCGGAAATGGGCAGCATCTGGACTCTGGAAAACCGCTACAAATCGTGGCTGGACGTTGAAATTGCCGTGTGCAAGGCCTGGGCGGAAAAGGGTCGCATCCCCGAAGAAGCTCTGAAGAACATCATCGACAAGGCTGAAATCGACGCAGAGCGCATCCTCACCATCGAGGAGACCACCCGCCACGACATCATTGCCTTCCTGACTGCTCTGGAAGAGAAGATCGGACCTGACGCCCGCTTCATTCACCTCGGCTGTACCTCTTCCGACATCGTGGACACAGCAGGCAGCCTGCTGCTTGTGCAGGCCGGCAGGATCATTCTCAAGGACATCGACAAGGTCCTCGAGACCCTGAAGGCCATGGCCCATCAGTACAAGGGCGTGCTGTGCATGGGCAGATCTCACGGCGTGCATGCCGAGCCCATCAGCTTCGGCCTGAAGATGACCGGCTTCTATGCCGAGTTCGTCCGCCACAGAGAGCGCCTGGAAGCCGCCATCGAAGACATGCGCGTGGGCAAGATCTCCGGTGCTGTGGGCACCTACACCATCGTGACCCCGGAAGTTGAGGAAATCGCCCTCACCCACCTCGGCCTCAAGGTGGATCCGCACTCCACCCAGATCGTGCAGCGTGACCGCTACGCACACTTCTTCACCACCCTGGCCATCCTGGGCGGTGGTATCGAGCGTCTGTGCGTGGAGCTGCGCCATCTGCAGCGCACCGAAGTGCTGGAAGCAGAAGAAGGCTTTGCCAAGGGCCAGAAGGGTTCCTCTGCCATGCCGCACAAGAAGAACCCCATCTCTGCAGAGAACCTCTGCGGTCTGTCCAGGCTGCTGCGCTCCAACTCCATGGCAGCTCTGGAAAACCAGGCCCTGTGGCACGAGCGTGACATCAGCCACTCCTCTGTGGAGCGCGTGATCATGCCTGACTCCACCATCCTGGCTGACTACGCCCTGAACCGCCTGAACACGCTGCTCAGCAACCTGAGAGTCATCCCCGAAAACATGGAACGCAACATGAATGCGTCCTATGGCCTGTACTTCTCCCAGCGCGTGCTCACCGCCCTCATTGACAGCGGCCATCCCCGCCAGGAATCCTACGTGGCAGTGCAGAAGCTCGCCATGGAGAGCTGGCAGACCCACACGCCCTTCCCCTCCCTGGTGCGCCAGGACAAGGTGATGTGCGAGGTGCTCGGCCAGGAAAAGCTGGATGAGCTCTTTGATCCGAAATTCTACCTGCGCTTCGAAGACGCAGTCTTCAAGCGCGTTTTCGGGGAATAGCTCCCCTGGACAATCACACCCCGCTGAGGGCTGGACGCAACACCACCTGCCCTCTCCCCTGCCCTTGTGGCAGGAGCCTTAAGGAAACATGCCATGCATGAAGAATTCAAACGCAGACTCGCCCGCATCCTGGTAGAAAGGTCCTACAAGGAAGGCTCCTTCCTGCTCGCTTCCGGACGTCAGAGCGACTACTATTTCGACTGCCGTGTGACTGCCCTGCACGCTGAAGGTGCCTGGCTGATTGGCAACCTCTTCTACGACGTCATTGCCTCCCTGCGCGAACAGGGCACGGAAATCAAGGCCGTCGGCGGCATGACCATGGGCGCTGACCCGCTGGTGTCCGCCACCACGGTCATCTCCTGGGAAAAGGGCGCTCCCCTTGAGGGCCTGCTTGTGCGCAAGGAACCCAAGGGGCATGGCACCAACCAGTATGTGGAAGGCCTTGCCAACGTCTCTGCCGGCGACCCCATCGTCGTGCTCGAAGACGTGGTGACCACTGGCGGCTCCCTGCTCAAGGCCTGCCAGCGCCTCGAAATGAGCGGCCTTAAGATTGCTGCAGTCTGCACCATCCTCGACAGAGAGGAAGGTGGCAGAGAACAGCTGCTCGACCATGGCTACAAGCTGCAGTCCCTCTTCACTCGTAAGGAACTGCTTGAGTACGCCAAGAACTAACTCCCCAAAGTTATAGCTCGAGCGCGGCTTTCAGAACCTGGCCCTCCGTCACGGAGGGCCTTGTTTTTTTTTCAGGGCCCTGTTCAAGGCGCAGGAGGGCCCCTGAGCGGGCTTCTGTGCTTTCCGAAAGAGCTTCCGGGACCCGCGTAACACAACTCAGACGGCCTCAGAGATCATCTCTGAGGCCGTCTTTGCTTTTTTTGCAGGCCTGGGACTTGTGCCTGCGCTGCGTATGAGCTCCAGGCAGACTGCAGGCAGGCTACGGACGGATGACCTTGTCTGCCTCGGCAAGGCTGGTCACGATGTCGAGCATATTGGTGGTCTCACCCACCTGTTTGGCCTCCATGAGGCCGTAGTGGGCAAGGCAGGTGCCGCAGACATAGAGGCTGACACCCTCGGCCACGAGCTTTTTCAGGGCATCCAGGGCCTTGCCTTCCTCGCAGGCCAGCTTGACGCCACCATTGAGCAGCACGATGCGCCAGAGCTGCTCTCCCATCTCAGGAAGCGTGGCAATGAAGTTGCCCATAAGAGCCTGGCCGAGCACGTTATCGCCGCGGCCAAGGGTCTGGGTGGTGATGAGCACAACACTCCTGCCCACTCTGGCAGCCTGCGCTGCTGGTTTGGGGGCCGGAGCAGGTTGCGGGCTCTGAATGGAAGCTTCAGTGTGCACGGCATGCAGGGCCCACTGGCTCTCTGCCTGCTGATCCACGCTGACCGTGTAGCCATTCTTTTCCAGGAAGCGGCTGACGTTTTCCAGGGAGGCCTTGTTGTCTACCAGCACGCAAAACTCCTGGGGCTGCTCGGCAGCCAGCAGGGCGCGGCAGCGCAGGACAGGTTCAGGGCACACACAACCAAGGCAGTTCAGTTCTTGCATGGGTTCGCTCCTCCAGTGAATATGCTGCTGGGGAGTGTGCCCAAAAGCCGTCAAACAATCCAGTATCCACTCAGGGAACAACTATATACAGCTTACCAGTAAAGCCTATGAGGAACTAGTCAAGCCGGTGAAAGCCATACTTGCTCAGCGTCCTTCCATATGGACGAGACGAGCGGGAGGGTAATTTTCCTAAATTTTCGCCAAACAGGGACATCTGACTCTCCAAAGCGTCGTCAGAGGGGGTATTTTTTGAGGAGCGAAATTCCGCTTTTTGCCTCTTGAGTCCCCATGAGTCCTCATTCTTTCTCCCCCTTGTCGTTGACGTGATCTCGGTGCAAATATGACGTACAAACTACCCTCTGAAAATATCCCTATATGTGAAATTTGATTCTGCAGTTTTTGACAATACTATGTAGCAAAATAAAATGTATATTCTGTTATAAATTTCAATGAAATGCAAAATTGATAGTTGGCAAAATTTTGATTTTTTCAGGCAGCTGTGTCCCTGTTTCGCGAAAATCTATAAGTCTACTATATCAATTTTATATTGTGTTTTGTTAAATACCGCTTTTCTAAGTAAAATATTGCGTTTTTCGCAAAACTGCTTTGCTTTTTCCATAAGAATCTTCTCAGCTTGATATCCCAATATTATTTCAGCTATTGCATCATCAGGAATAAAAATAAAACCACTTACCCCATTTCTAGTATGTAATTTTTCCGTATTACTAATAATTAGTCGCCATTCTTTTTCATGTTTCCATGATTTACTTTTGTATAACAGGGTATTAATAAAATCCCCATTACCATCTTCAAGATAAAAATTTTTTCTTTTTGACACATATTCTATTTTTCTTAATTTAACATTTAATTTTTCATCATCCCAAAAATGAGCTGAAAAAATTTCGTGATCACTTTTCAATCCAACTGCAAATCCTTTATGTGTATCTGCATAAAATGCCCACATAAGCTCATTATTATTACAAGAAGTAAGTGAAAGTACACTTATTTTATCACTTACTAAAATATTATGAATAATTGACGAAATACGACTTTTTGCAATTATATTTTTCAACATTTTGTAAACATATTTAGGATTGATCTCTGCCTCTTTATACATTCTGTCAAATCCATACTCTTTTACAAATGATTGATTTTTAATTTTATATAATTTATTCTTATAATCATTTACAAAATCATCTTCCTTCCAAACATGTTCTATTACAGGAACGCCTTCAAATGGATCATTAAGATCACATATTGGAGTCACACGAAGCTCTTGATTTTCAAAAAATGTTTTAAACCTTGTAAACTTATACAAGATTTGTGGACAGCGACTTGAATCAGTAAACTTTTTCAAAATACATTCTCCATTCGATGCAAAATCTGATTTTTGCAGTCTTTTCTTATACAATACCCCACAACTGCCCATTTGGGAATGCGTGGTTAAATTAGCTCATACAATTTTCACGGTGTAGCAAGATGCGTGCCGTTTTGAGGGGTAAATGAGCAACCAGTTTTTTTGAGAAAAATTTTTCCCTGTATTTACGGTCTATTCATGAAATTCACTTATGAAGTAGCGTTTTGGGCGGTATAATTTTTACTTGCTTCGCAAAGTTTGCAAGGGGCAGTTCAATACCACTGGATGAACATTTTTTGTTACAAGTTCAAAATTTTGTACTCAAAAGTTGAAAACAGCTGATCCAGGACTATGAAAACTCGAAAAAATCATATAAGGTAGTACATCATACACAGTGATTCCAGATCGTTAGAAAGTTTATGCGATACAAAATTGCAGCAGATGTCCAAAAGCAGAGAACCGTCACCACAACCCTGTGCATCTGAAGAAGTTGCGCTCTGCAGCTTTCATCTTTCGGCAAAAGTGCTGCAAATACCAGACCCCACATACAGCAGATGACACCTGAACGGGAGGAGCTGCATGGACGTTTTCGAGTTGCGCGACAAAATCATTTGCGGTGATTATGCCAGATACACCAGCAGCTTCATAGAGATTGCAGATGAGCGCATCCGCACGGAAGTCGAGGAGAAGTTCACTGCAGGCCTGCTCTGGCCAGAACCTCTCCTGCAACTCAATCCTTCCTTTGCTCCGGGCGGAAGTGTGAAGGAGCTTGTGGAACAGGGCATTCTGGCTCCGGCCTGCGAAAAGGTCTTCCGGCTTGGCAAGTCTGCCTCGAATTCCCAGGGTTCCCCCATGTACCTCTACCGGCACCAGGCAGATGCCATTGCGGCTGCACAGAGTGGGGAAAATTACGTCCTGACCACCGGCACTGGCTCTGGCAAGAGTCTCTCCTACATCATCCCCATTGTGGACGATATTCTCAAAAATGCTTCCAGCCGGAAGGCGGGCATCAGGGCTATCATCGTCTATCCCATGAATGCCCTTGCCAACTCTCAGGAGCTGGAGCTGGAAAAGTTCCTGGGTGAAGGCAGCTTCCCTGTGACCTATCGCCGGTACACTGGCCAGGAAAACGAAGCTGCACGTCAGGAAATCACGGCGAATCCCCCGGACATCCTGCTGACCAACTATGTCATGCTGGAGCTCATTCTGACACGTCCGTATGAGAAGAAGCTGGTGGATGCTGCCAGGGGATTGAAATTTCTGGTCTTTGATGAACTGCACACCTATCGGGGCAGACAGGGTGCTGATGTGGCCATGCTCATACGCAGACTGCGTGAGACACTGTGCCCGGGTGGACATGGCTTCCAGTGCATCGGCACCTCGGCAACACTGGCAGGCCCT
>CASEWR010000037.1 GCA_949291675.1 uncultured Desulfovibrio sp.
GCGAGACAAGATAGCGGTTGCCAGTGGAGAGGGGGCGTACCCTCTTACGCTGCTTGCGTCACCTGAGCCGCCTTCTCTTGCCGAGCTGCTGCAGGCCGGTGCCCAGGTGCTGGAGCACAGAAGGCTCTTGGCTAACGCTGGCGATCGTGTGGAAGGCCTGGCCGGGCTGCTTGAGGATATGGCCTTTGATGCGAGTATGTATCTGAGGCAGGACGAGGGCCTTTTAGCCGATGCACTGCGAACCAGATCAGAGGCACTCCGGGAAGCCGTGAGCAGCATGCGTGAAGGCCTTCCCCAGGTGGAGCAGCCTGCTGGAGCAGAAAAGAAGGTGTAGCGCATGGGCGAAGCGGAAAGAAAACCGACTGCCGAGCAGCAGACGCAAGCCCAGGCAGCAGCCCGGACAGAGCGGGCAGAAGCAGCCCCCATGTCTGAGGCTGAGCAGATCGCCCGAGTCGCTGCCGAGATGCGAGCCCAGAACAAGGCAGAAGACGCTAGCGAGGCAAAGAAGAAGCCCCCCAGCCTTAAGAGCATTGGAGCGTCTGAGTTTCTGGCTCTGCAGCTGCCCCCCAGAACCTTCCTGCTTGAGCCTGTGATAGCAAGCCAGTCTCTCAACATGGTTTTTGCCCCCCGAGGTGTGGGCAAGACAAACATTGCCCTGACAATGGCGGGAGCAGTGGCAACAGGATCGCAGATTTTTAGCCGGTGGACAGCCCCCAGGCCTGCAAAGGTCCTGTACCTGGACGGCGAACTGCCCAGCCCTCTGCTGCAGGAACGGATCAGAGGCATTGCTGCCACACTGGAGCACCCGGACCTGCTGGACAATCTGCAGCTTGTGACACAGGACCTGCAGGACATTGACCTGCCAAACCTTGCTACTGAGACCGGACAGGCGGCACTTGCACCCCTTCTTGCCGGGGTGGAGCTTCTGGTTATTGACAACATTGCCACACTGATGCGGACAGGCAAGGCCAATGATGAGGACGCCTGGGTACCTGTACAGTCATGGCTCTTGAAATTACGCAAGGCAGGCAAGAGTGTCATTCTGATACACCATGCAAACAAGAATGGCGGACAGCGCGGCACGGCTGCCAAAGAGGATATTTTAGACAACGTGATCGAGCTGAAGAACCCTGCAGGCTACACCCGGGAACAGGGCTGCGTTGTGGAGCTGTGTTTTACAAAAGCCCGGTCTCTGTTTGGTAAGGACACACAGCCGTTTGAAGCGACTCTGACAGTAGACCAGGCCGGGCGCCCCTGCTGGCTGACAAGATCGGTAGAGGACACTCAGACGCAAAAGATACTGGAGCTTGCAGGCCTGGGTATGTCTGAGAAAGACATAGCTGCCGAGCTTGGGATCAGCAGAAGCACTGTCACCCGGACCAAAAAGAAGGCCAGGGAGCAGAAAGACCGGGTAGAACAGTCACGATTTTATAGGTGTAGTTCGTGACCAAACACCATGCTTCAGGGGCAAATGCGTCATGCGTCACGCCCCTATAGGGGGTGACGCAATGACGCACACCTGCAGCATGACGCAAAAGGTGACGCAAGCATGACGCGGGCAGACGGCATGACCCCCGATAATACTGCTTTTCCGAGGTGTGCAGGTGACGCAATACCTGACGCAATGGTGAAGGTCCTGTATCACTCCTTGCGCCACCCCTTGCGTCACCCAAAAACGCTGTCTGGAGCATGGGCGCCTCAAAATTCGTGACTGATTTTGCAGGGAGAGAAAGGCTATGATGACAACCCTTGACCTGTACCGGGAGCACTGCCCTGGCACCCGACTGAAGCAGAAGGGGGCCAGAGAATGGGCTGGCCCCTGCCCTGAATGTGGTGGAGAAGACAGATTTGTGCTGCAGCCGGACAATCCAAACGGCACCGGTGGCCGGTGGATGTGCAGAGGCTGTGACAGACACGGTGATGCAGTAGCCTTTGTGCGGACCTTTGTTGATCCAGGCATGACATACGAACAGGCCTGCCATCACATAGGCGCAGAACCAAAGCCCGGATATGGGGGCCGGGGTGATGGATGGAGCAGCAAACCACGGCAGGAAAGAGCCCCTGCACAGACGAACACTGCCCCCGAGGAATGGGAACCAAAGGACGCTCTGTTGCCTTCTGTCCAATGGATGAGGCAGGCAGCTGTCTTTGCCGGGCAGTGTGCCAGGGCGCTGGAGACTGAGGACGGCAGAGCTGCCCTGAAGAGCAGAGGCTTGACGGTGGAGACAGCCAGACGCCTGGGCATTGGGTGGAACAATTCCGACCGGTACGACAGCCTGCCTACATGGGGCCTGCCCCAGGAAGTCAAACCAGACACTGGCAGGCCCCGGAAAATGTGGCTGCCCAAGGGGCTTGTGGTACCCTTCAGACGCAAGCGGGGCATTGTTGGGCTGTTTATCAGACGCATGCCCTGGACCTCTGAAAGTAAAGGTCCAAAGTGCTGCCAGGTGAAGGGTGGCACTGATGGAGCGTATTGTGCGGGCCCGGCTGGCCTGCCTGTAGTTATTGTTGAGAGCATCCTTGACGCCTGCCTTGTGCGACAGGAAGCCGGGGATCTTGTTTCTGCAGTGGCTCTGACTGGAGCAGGGAAGCGCCCGGACAAGGATACACTGGCCTTCCTGCAGGCTGCCACTCTGCTGTTATGGGCGCTGGACAATGACAAAGCCGGCAAGGCTCAGTGGGCCTGGTGGAGGCAGCACTTTCCCAGGGCAGAGCGGTGTCGTCCGCCCGGAGGACCTAAAGACGTAGGAGACTACCTGCAGGCCGGTGGATCGGTGCGCATATGGGCACAGGCAAGCCTCTACAACGCACAGCACAGGGAAGCTGCAGTGCCAGACACAAGCCTGCCAGTGGAGCCGGCTGGACCTTCACTGCCGAGTCAGGAAGCAAGCGCAGACACACGCGAGAAGGCGTCTGTGTTCTCTCTGTCCGGGAGCGGTGGGGAGCTGCTGGAAAGACTTGCACCCCTTGTGAGGGTGCCAGGCATAGTGCTGCACCTGCAGGATGATGCACTGCAGTGCTTTGTGCCGGGCGGATATGAGACGCTGGCCCGTGAGGTGTGCAGAGGATACGAAGGCGCTTTGATGTGGTTTCTGCGTGCCCAGGGCGGGAGCTGGACAAGCGGAGCTGAGGGCATGGCCTGGCTGAAAGCGGTGGCAACGTGCTGGACCGTCTTTGAAGGCCGGGCGGAGTTCTTTGGCGGGAAGGGGGTGCGGCATGAGTAGAGAGGTACGCAAACTCCTGGCTGACATATATGACCTTGCTACCGAGGCCCTGAGCTGTGACCTGTCAGACCGGACAGCTGGCCTTGCCGTGTGCTGGCACACCCTGGAGCAGATAGAGAAGTTGAGCGAGAACGGGAGCAGCACAGGGGGGCCCGGCTGCCAAGAGCCCCAGCCTGCCGATACCCTGGCAGCTTGCGAGCATGATGTTTGTCTTCGGTGTGCGTGCACTGATGGCACTGATTCTGCTCGTGGCAGCCTTCTACCACTACTGGAGTTTGACAGGAGCTCTCTGAGTGCCCGCTGACAGGCATCCTGCCCTCCATGCGCGGCGGTATGCCTGTCTTCGACAAGGAGGGCAAGGTCACTGGCGGCATCTGGGTACCCGGTCGCAGTCCTGAGAAAGACGAGCCCCTGGCCCTGCTTTTCGTCGGGAAGTTCTTCGTGTAGTATCAGCTCAAAAGCCTGCAGGGAAACTTGGTGGACCCTCAGCAGGCGCTCCATACGCTGTGCCGCATACAGCCACTGCCTGATGCAGAGGCTGAGCTCATATTGGCAGACAGTTGCAACGTCCAGTATCCGTGAGGACTGGCGGCTTCGTTTGGGCCGGGGAGCGTTGTGACTGTCTGCCTTTTCGTTGATGGCAGGGGTTCACAAAGGGGCTTTGAGACAGATATGCCCCAAATTCTGCTTCCGGGAGCTTGACTTTGACAGCGTCTGTGCCTCAAAGAGGAAGAGGCAGGGTGTCGTGCCTCTGTCCTGCCTTCTCATGGAGGGCACGCAAATCGTCTTTTGCCGCAACCAGGCCTTGCTGCATTCTGTGGCAGGCTGAGCACATATTGGCAGGCAGTTTCAACGTCCAGTATCCGTGAGGACTGGCGGTACTCGTTGACCGGGGAGCGTTGGAACTGTCTGCCTTTTTTGGCTACCCATCACGGGATGATTTTTGGCTGGCATCACCCTGTGTTAGCCTGTGCTTCCTGTGCCCCTGCAGTTGTTGCAGCGTGTACAGGATTTCTATAGCATTTAATCGCCTGTGCTATGCCTTGTGCCTTGCCAGCCATGCATGGTGCAATGTCTTCTACAGATGCCCATCACATCTGTCAGCTTGCGGATTTGGTGAGGGCGTACTCTTCTTTCCATCAAGTGACATACAGGAAACTCATATGGCCAAATCAACCAGCAGTACCATTGGATTTGAAAAACAGATTTGGGATGCAGCCTGCATTCTTCGAGGCAATATGGACGCCTCAGAATATAAATCAGTCGTTTTAGGTCTGATTTTTCTGAAGTACATTTCTGACAGTTTTGAAGCCAGGTACGAGAAACTACTAGCTGAGGAGGGCATAGAAGCCGCAGAGGAAAGGGACGAGTATACCGCCGAAAACATCTTCTTTGTCCCGGAAGATGCCAGGTGGAGTAAGATCGCTGCGGCAGCACATACACCGGAAATTGGCGAGAAGATCGATGCTGCAATGCGCAGCATCGAAAAGGAAAATAAGCGTCTCAAGGATGTTCTGCCCAAAAACTTTGCCCGGCCGGAACTGGATAAGCGCAGGCTTGGCGAGGTGGTCGATCTGTTCACTAATATTCAAATGATCGAGCACGGGGAGAGTAAGGATATTCTGGGCCGCACCTATGAGTACTGCCTTGCCAAATTTGCGGAGCAGGAAGGGAAAAACGCCGGCGAATTTTACACCCCTTCATGTGTGGTACGTACACTGGTAGAGGTGTTGCAGCCCTTTAATGGCCGCGTCTATGACCCCTGCTGTGGCAGCGGTGGTATGTTTGTTCAGTCGGGAAAGTTTATTGAAAACCACGGCGGCAACATCAACAATATTTCCGTCTATGGGCAGGATTCCAACCCCACTACATGGAAAATGGCGCAGATGAATCTTGCCATTCGCGGAATTGAGGCTGACCTGGGCAAGTTCAATGCGGACACATTCTTTAACGACTGTCATCCCCAGCTTAAGGCCGATTTCATTATGGCCAACCCACCTTTTAATCTGTCCGGTTGGGGACAGGACAAACTCTTGAACGATGTGCGCTGGAAGTATGGAACGCCGCCCGCTGGGAATGCTAACTTCGCATGGCTTCAGCACATGATCTGGCATCTGGCCCCCAACGGTCGCCTCGGTATGGTGCTGGCCAACGGCTCCCTGTCCTCCCAATCCAGCGGAGAGGGAGAGATTCGAAAAAATATCATCGAAGACGATCTGGTTGACTGCATCATAGCCATGCCGTCACAGCTGTTCTACACCACACAGATCCCGGTTTCCCTCTGGTTCCTCAACAGAAATAAGAAGCAGAAGGGCAAGACGCTCTTTATCGATGCCCGTAAAATGGGAACTATGGTGACCCGCAAGCTGCGAGAGCTGACAGATGAGGATATTCAAAGGCTCGCTGACACTTACAATGCTTTCGTGGCCGGTACACTTGAGGATACCAAGGGCTTTTGTGCTGTTGTAACCACGCAGGACATTGCCAAGCAGGACTATATCCTCACGCCTGGGAGGTATGTGGGCATTGAGGAACAGGAGGATGACGGAGAACCGTTTGAAGAAAAGATGGAACGGTTGACCTCTGAGTTGTCAGAACTCTTTGCGAAGTCTCACCAGCTGGAGGCACAGATCAAAAAACAACTTGAGGTACTTGGGTATGGAATTAACTAAATATGCTTTATTCGACTTGGCGCAATGGAAAAACGGACTTGCTTTCAAAAAAATAGATTTTTCTTCAACAGGAAAACCAGTTATAAAAATTGCTGAATTGAAAAATGGAATTACAAAACAGACTCGATTTACAAATAAAAATTATGGAGAAGACGTCCATCTTACCAAAGGGGATATGCTATTTTCATGGTCAGGAAATCCAGAAACTTCGATTGATGTTTTCTGGTATAATTTGCCGGATGGATGGTTAAATCAGCATATTTTTAAAGTAACAGCTAAATCATTTGTAAAAAGTAATTACCTGTATTATGTTTTAAAATATTTTAAAGAAAAATTTAAATGTATTGCGTCTAATAAACAGACAACCGGATTAGGACATGTTACAATAAAAGACTTAAAACAAATAAATATTTACTTGCCTGATATTGAAAATCAAGGTAAAATTGTTGAAATTTTGTGTGATTTAGATGAGAAGATAGACTTAAATAATAAGATAAACGATAATTTAGCGGCTTAGAGCCTAAATGGCCTAGACACCAAGCTCACCAGACATAAGTTTGGGTAAGAGAGTGTCTCTCACTACAGAAAGCCTCTTGTTCTCACTCCTATTGGAATGAATTTTCTCGAGAATA
>CASEWR010000038.1 GCA_949291675.1 uncultured Desulfovibrio sp.
CACTTTGCACAAATCAGGCAAGAATCTGGCAGACATGTATTTGCGCACGAAGCAAGCCTCAGAGTACAGTGCAGACAGAAAAACTGGTAGTGTCACCCAATACTCTTCCTTTCAGTTGTGATGCTGAAGGGCAAGCGAGGAGCGTTTCCCATGAGCATTGATCGCAGACAGTTTCTGAAAGCCAGCATGGCCGCAGCAGGTCTTGCTGCCACTGCAGGTTCCCTTCCCTCTGATGTCCAGGCTGCAGCAGCAAAGCCGAAGGTCTACTTCACAAAGGAGCTGAGCGCTGAGGGCCTTTTGAAGATGTACAAACTTGTCAGCGCAGACATCAGCGGCAGGACTGCAGTCAAGGTGCATACAGGCGAGCCCAATGGCCCCAACATTCTGCCCAGAGAGTGGGTACAGCATTTCCTGGCAAATGTGCCCAATACCACAGTGGTTGAGTGCAACGTGCTCTACGCAAGCCCCCGCCAGAGCACGGAAGGGCACCGCAAGACCCTGGAGACCAATGGCTGGAGCGCCTTCACCACTGTGGACATCATGGATGAAGACGGCGATGCCAATCTGCCCGTCAGGGGTGGCAAGTGGCTGAAGGAGCTTGCCGTGGGCAAGCATCTGCTCAACTACGACAGCATGATCGTGCTGACCCACTTCAAGGGCCATACCATGGGCGGCTTTGGCGGTTCTCTCAAGAACATCTCCATTGGCTGCGCTTCCGGCAAGGTGGGCAAGGAACAGCTGCACAGGGAAGGGAGCAAGCTCTGGTCCGGCGGTCCCAACTTCATGGAGCGCATGGTGGAGGGCGGCAAGGCCATCACGGATCACTTCGGCAAGCATATCACCTACGTCAACGTGCTGCGCAACATGTCCGTGAGCTGCGACTGCGAGGGCACTGCTGCAGAGCCTGTGCGCCTGCCCAACCTCGGCATCCTGGCCTCCACGGACATTCTGGCCATCGACAAGGCCTCCGTGGACATGATCTACAAGCTGCCCGAGAAGGTGCGCGCCCATATGGTGGAACGCATTGAGTCGCGCTCAGGCCTGCGTCAGCTCTCCTACATGAAGGAGCTTGGCATGGGCAGCGACGACTACGAGCTTGTGGAAGTATAGCTGTCAGACTGACGAGCAATTTGCCAGACAGGCCACCAGACAGGCCAGCAGACATGCCGTCAGGCAGACAAGCCGGTGTCGGAAGGAGCACTTCTGACACCGGCAGGCATCGTTTTGCCCTGACTGCAGCATGGCGTGGAAATGATGGTATGAAAATGCTGGTGTGAAAATGCTGGTGTAGCATGATTGCCGCAGCGCTGGAGAGCTGACAGGTTCCCGTCTTCCGCCAGGAAGGAGTGTTTCCCATGAGTCTTGATCGCAGACAGTTTCTGAAAGGCAGCATGGCCGCAGCAGGCCTTGCTGCCACTGCAGGTTCGCTTCCCTTTGCTGTCCAGGCTGCAGCAGCAAAGCCGAAGGTCTACTTCACAAAGGAGCTGAGCGCCGAGAGCCTTTTGAAGATGTACAGGCTGGTAAGTGCCGACATCACTGGCAGGATTGCTGTGAAGGTGCATACAGGCGAGCCCAATGGTCCCAATATCCTGCCCAGGGACTGGGTGAAGCATTTCCTGGCACATGTGCCCAATACCACAGTGGTTGAGTGCAACGTCATGTACGAGAGCCCCCGCCATACCACAGAAGGGCATCGCAAGACCCTGGAAATCAATGGCTGGAGTGCCTTCACCACTGTGGACATCATGGACGCGGAGGGTGAGGTGAACCTGCCTGTGCATGGTGGCAAGTGGTTTACGGAAGTGACCTTTGGCAGTCATATCCTGAACTACGACAGCATGGTGGTGCTGACGCACTTCAAGGGTCACTCTTCCGGCGGCTTCGGCGGTTCCCTCAAGAACATTTCCATTGGCTGCGCCTCCGGCAAGACCGGCAAAGCCCAGCTGCACAGAGAGGGCAATACCCCTGTTGCCAGGGGCCCCAACTTCATGGAGCGCATGGCAGAGGGCGGCAAGGCCGTCATTGACCACTTTGAGCACCGCATGGCCTATGTCAATGTGCTGCGCAATATGTCTGTGGACTGCGACTGCGCAGGCACTGCTGCAGAGCCTCCGGTTCTGCCCGACCTTGGTATTCTGGCATCCACGGACATTCTGGCCATCGACAAGGCCTCTGTGGACATGGTCTACAAGCTGCCTGAGAAGGTGAGCGCCCCCATGGTGGAACGCATTGAGTCGCGCTCAGGCCTGCGCCAGCTTTCCTACATGAAGGAGCTTGGCATGGGCAGCGACGACTACGAGCTTGTGGAAGTGTAGCTGTCAGCTCTCGTACATGGACGCTGACCTTACGCTGCTGCCGAAAAAACAGTGCCCCGGACCTCAACGTCAAGCTGAGATCCGGGACGTTGCTGCCATGGCAGCAGAAGCGTGTCAGTGCTTAGTCTGCAGCCTTGCCTTCTTCCTCAGCCAGGATGCGGGCAAGAGAATCGCTTTCAATGGGTGTCAGATTGAAGCGCATGCCTGCTTCATCAATGAGGGTGTGCAGGTCAGCCCCGGGGCGCTCCTTCTTTTCCTCAAGAATGTATCTGGCAGCTTCGCGGACCTTGTTGCTGGCGGTAATCATGGGAGTCTCCGTGTTTGCCTGCCGGTTTGTCCGGCAGCTGTGGTTCATGGCATGCCCTGGTGTGCAGAGGCAGGTTCTCCAGACTGGAGAAACGTGCCTGGAGAGACGTGCCTGCCGGCCCGGCCCGTTCCGTCCCCTTCATGGAAGACGTCAGCACGAGGGGCTGCTGGTAAGCCTGCAGGGCAAGGGCTGTCTGACTGGCGGCCTGCATGCTACTGCATGTCACCCGGCAAGACAATTGGCAGGACGCTGCAGTGCTGCAGCACGGGCTTATGAACATGGGGAAGCAACTCGGGATGCCTGGTGGCAGGTACAGACATTGTGCAACAAAAACTCAGCGGACAGGCTGCAGGTGAGGCAGGCATGGAGAACGCCGGGAGAGCGGACAGGCTGGCGGATCGGTCAACGGAGAAGCCAATGGACAGGTCAGACAAGGCAGTGGCAGACATCCTCATTGTGGAGGACGATACGGAGATTTCCGAGCTGCTGGAGGAGAATCTGGCAGCCCTGGGCTTTCATGCTGTCCCTGTCCATGACAGCGCAGGCATGTTTGCAGCCCTGGAGAAGGAGCACGTTGACTTGGTGCTGCTGGATATCATGCTGCCTGGAGAAGACGGTCTTTCCATCTGTCGCAGACTGCGCGCGCCTGGTACACGCTGGGAGCATATCCCTGTCATCTTTCTCACAGCACTTGGCGAGCTGACAGACAGGGTGGTGGGCCTTGAGCTTGGTGCTGATGACTACCTGGTCAAGCCCTTTGAGCTGCGCGAGCTTGTGGCCCGTATCCGTGCTCTTTTGCGCAGGGCAGCTGCCCCGGCCTCGGCAGAGCGCCGCACGCTGTCATGGACACTGCCGGAGCGCAGCACTACCATCTGGCGCTTCGGCCCCTGGCGCATCAATGTGGGCGGCCGCAACCTCATTGACGAACAGGATGTGATCATCTCTCTGAGCGCCATGGAGTACCGCCTGCTCATGCTCTTTTTGCAGCACCCGCAGCAGCTGGTGAGCAGGGAGACCATCCTGGAGCACATGGCGGATCGCTCTGACTCCTATGATCGCAGCATTGACGTGCAGGTGAGCAGACTGCGGGCCAAGCTGCGCGACAGCGGCCGCAACCCAACCCTCATACGAACCATGCGCGGCGACGGCTACATGCTCGCAGTTGCCGTCACCAGGGAGAGCTCATGACACAGGACGCAGGACAGGCAAAACGCCGCTTTTTCAGACTGCCTGACTCGCTGTTCGGGCAGCTGCTCTGCCTTCTCTTTCTGGGCATTGCGATCTTCGAAGTCACCAACTTTCTGGTGGTCTGTTCCGTGCAGCACCTCTATATCCGCCAGGCAGAGAAGACCAGAGCCGAACATTTGACCACCTGCTGGTTTCTCTTTGATGCCATGACCAGTGAGCAGCGCAGGCAGGCTGTGGCGCGCATGAACGACCTTGGCAGGCCTGAGCAGCTGCGTGAAATGGTGGAGCTTCTGCCGGACAGGCCGGACTGGGATGGTGCAGAGAATGCTGCAGACAAGTCCAGAGCAGAACGTCTGCTGGACATGGTGAAGAACAGCTTCGGGAAAAACTGCAAAACACAGCCAGTGGTGCTTGCCAGACGCCACACAGAGGGCACAGGTATCTTCCCTGTGCATCTGCCTGTGCTTGAGACAGCCATTCAGCTCTCGGACGGTACCTGGCTCAAGGTCACGCAGCCCTTTGCTGTGGATGACCGCCTTGTGGTCTGGACGCAGCGCCTGACAGTGCTGCTTACAGGCCTGATTTTACTGGGTGTTGTGGCAGCAGTCCTCGTGCGTGCCACAAAGCCCATTGAGCGCATCTGTCGTGCTGCCGAGGCCTTCGGACGCCACCCTGAGCTCTCTGAGCCCCTGCCGGAGCAGGGAGTGCGGGAAGTGCGCAATGCAGCACAGTCTTTCAACCGCATGCGTGAGCGCATCTGCGGCAGCCTGGCAGAGCGGGATCGCATGCTGGCAGCCATGGCCCATGATCTGCGCACGCCCTTAACGCGCCTGCAGCTGCGCCTGGACAGGGTTGAGCCGGAAGAGCTGCGCCGCAAGATGCAGAAGACAGTCTCTGCCATGGGCGGCATTGTCAATCAGGGCATGGAGCTTGCCAGAAGTCTGAATACAGAGGAAGCCATGACCCGTCTGGACATGCGCTCCTTCCTGCAGAGCGTGGCAGATGATCATGCCGATGTGGGTGGTAACGTCACCATGCGCGAGGACAGGGAAGAGGAGGCTGTGGTTGTGCAGGCCCGCCCCCTGTGTCTGCGCCGCTGTCTGGAAAATCTCATCTCCAATGCCTGCGCCTATGGCGGTGGAGCTGAGATAGGTCTTGCGAGGGAAGGGGAACACATTGTGATCAGCATTGCCGACACTGGCCCGGGCATCCCTGAAGACATGCTTGGACGAGTCTTTGAGCCCTACTTCCGTCTGGACTCCTCCCGCAATGCGGCCTTTGGCGGCACAGGCCTTGGCCTTGCCATTGCCAGAAACATGGCTCTGCTCAATCACGGAGAAATAGAGCTTGCCAACCGTCCGGAAGGCGGTCTTGTGGCCCGTGTCATTCTGCCTGCACTGCTGCCTGCGAGCAGGTGAAGAACACCGAAGCCCTGAACAGCCGGGAAGTGATGCGGCAACGCGTGCCGGGTCACTCTCCCGGCTCACTCCCGTTTGCTGTGTCTGCCATGTGCGTACGGAAGTGCCCCCTGAGAGGCAGCGCTGCGCGACCTTGCAAAAAGCGTTCGACAATGCCCCGCACTGTGGCTACACTGAAAGTACCTGTTCAACCTGTCCCTGAGCGTTTGTCAACGCCCCCGGCCCGGAGGCCGGAGCTTGTGAAAACAGGCCTGAATTGACCGTCACAGGTTTGAAGGACGACGTTGTTCTGGAACTGCGTTACAGACAGGTGCAACGCAGACAGTCTCAAAGACCCACCCCGGCATCGCAGGCATCCTGATCTCATTCCCCTCCTGTCTGCAGACAGGGGCTTTGTGAGATGTTTTGAGTGAAGCATGCCAGGGAAAAGTTTTCCCGGGCTGTCTTCTCATCGTGACCGGGACCATCAGGAATTTTGCCACGGAGCTTTGCTACGGAGTACGGAGAGGCAGCAAGGAGAGGCAGCAATGCAGTTTGGTGTTGGAACAGGCGTGGAGTTCTTTTCAGCCTTTCGGGGATACAACTATTACTACGTTGATAAAACATACTTTTTAGAGCAATTTCTGCCATATGCCGAAACAAAGGTTTCCCTGTTCACCAGGCCGCGCCGCTTTGGCAAGACGCTGATGCTGAGCATGATGGCTGAGTTTTTTGACATCACAAAGAAGAGTGCTGCACTGTTCGAGGGGCTTGCCATTTCCCGCAACCAGGCTCTGTGCCGGAAATGGATGAATCAGTATCCTGTCATCTTTCTGACGTTCAAGGATTGTACAGCTGCGTCCTGCAAGAAAGCCAGCTGGTTGTTACTGCAGAAGATGCGGAATATCTACCAGTCCTATGCTTTTTTACTTGACAGCCCGGAGGTTGGTGCCGTTGACAAGGGCACGCTGGAAAGCATGCTTTTGGGAAAGAGCAGTGAGGATGAACTGGAATTTTCTTTGTATCGACTGTGCAGCGCTTTGTATTCCCATTATAAAAAATCTGTCATTCTTTGTATAGATGAATACGATGTCCCAATATGCAATGCGCAACAGAGAGGCTTTTATGACGAAATGATTGATTTTATGCGCACATTTCTGTCAATTTCTCTGAAATCAAATGAGTACCTTATGTGCGCTGTTCTGACAGGATGTCTGTGTATCTCGAAAGAGAGCATCTTCACAGGAATGAACAATCTGAACTGCTTTGACATATCAGAGGAACGGTATGCAGATGCCTTCGGTTTCACAGAAGAAGAAGTGCACACTATGCTTGCAGCCTTCGGCATGGCAGACAAAATAGATGAGGTGCGTGAGTGGTACGATGGCTACCATTTTGGAAACAGGGAGGACATCTACTGTCCGTGGGGAATCACAAAGTACGTTGAAGACCATATCACAACCCCTGACAAGGCCCCTGCGGTGTACTGGAACAACACCTCCGGCAATGAAATAGCAAAAGATTTCCTCCAGCAGACAGATGATATCTTTGAGAAGGGCCTGGAACAACTGCTTGACGGAGGCTGTCTTGTGACGACGCTTGAGGAGCAGCTCAGCTATAGTGCGCTGTACCTTGATGCAGAACACCTCTGGACGCTATTGTACCTGGCAGGCTATCTGACCAGGGCAAACGAAGCGCAGAAGCAGCTGTGCACTGCTGTTCCCCGCGATGGGGAGACCGTTCTTGTCATTCCCAACAAAGAAGTGCGACACGTCTTTACAAAGAAGCTGAAGGAGTGGTTTGGCCAGAGTACGAGAGCAGCTGAGTTTTCCAAATTGTACATGCACTTCTGGGACAGCAGGACTGCACAGCTGGAAGAGGACCTTGAAAAGCTCATGCTGAGGGCCTTAAGCGTCTTTGATCATCACGAATACGTGTATCATATGCTGCTGCTGTTCACGTTTGCCAGAACGTATGATGTCATCTCCAACCGGGAAAGCGGACTCGGACGCTATGACATTGCTGTCCGGGATGCAGGCAGAAAGCGTGCCGCCATCATTGAGGTGAAACGGGCAGCAGAGGAGCAGGAGCTTGACGCTCTGGCGCAGAAAGCCCTGGCTCAAATTGAAACCAGAAAGTATGACACCGACCTTTGGACAGAGCACAGGTACACAACCATCCTGCACTATGGCATAGCCTTTTACCGGAAAACCTGCAGAGTCCTTGTGCAGCGTCGCGTGCTGCACAAGACTGCACAGTGACAGTGCTGCAGCCGTCTGGCTGACGTGCCGCAAGACAGGGGATGCGCAACGCCGTCTCTCTCTGTCATGCAGGGAACGGGCTATGGCCGTGCCCTGTACGCAGCGGCAGCCAGGAATGCATGCGTTGCTGTTGCGCAGGCCCTGACTACTTCCTGCGTCTGCTTCCTGTGCTCTTGCGGCCAGACGTTGTACGGACTGCCTTTTTGCGGTTCGGCTTCTGTGCCATCTTCTCCATGGCGGTGATCTGGTCCAGGACTTTGCGAGCATCAGGATCACCAGCGTCCAGGGCGGCTTCTTCCAGGTAGAGCATACCAAGCTCCCGATTTTTGGGAACTCCGTGCATGCCCAGCACCAGTGCGGCACCAAGGCTGATACGCGCATCGATGCTGCCCCCTTCCACAGCCTGCGTCAGATAGGCCACGGCCTTTTCGGGATCCTGCTGCACATAGTCCCCGTGCAGATAGCAGTTTCCGAGCAGGCATTTGGCTTTTCTCAATCCCAGCCCGGCAGCCTGTTCCATCAGGCTGATGGCCTCTTCACAACTTCCCGGAAAGTTGTTCTGCAGTATGCTGGCGCCAGCATAGTATGTGGCGTGCTCATGGCCCTGTGCTGCAGCCTTCTTCCACCACTCCATGGCCTTTGCAGGGTCTTTGGAAACACCCAGTCCCAGAAAGAAGCAGTTTCCAAGGCAGTGCTGGGCATCCATGTCACCGGCATCAGCCATCTGGACGATGCAGGTGAAGGTCGCGTCGTCCATGGGCCTCGGATTGTCCGGGATATGGTAGGCGCTCAGTGCCATGCGGGCATGGTCATTGCCCTGCGCATCTGCCATTTTCCACCAGGCATAGGCATCGCCAAAATCCATTTCTGTGCCCCTGCCGTGCCAGATGGCGCGACCGACCTCATAGGTAGCCTCACTGCTGGGAAGCACTTTTTTTGTGCAGGGATAGGAGATTTTGTAGAGGGGCTCGTGCCCGGGGACAGGCGGCTGTGCTGCCCGCTGAAACCAGTACAAAGCCCTCTCGTCGTCCCTGGGAACCTTTCTGCCTTCAGCATAGAGCTTGCCAAGACGGTACTGGGCCTCTGTGTCTCCCGTGCGGGCAGCTGCAATGAGCTCCTCATCCTGAACGCCCGTGCAGTCGTCCTCAAAATCCCTTGTCGCCCAGCGCATGCTCTGGACGAAATAGACTTGTTGTTCTCTCTCCCTGCCTTTTTTCAAAGGCTGCCTCTGTTTCTTTGCGCTTCTGGTGCGGCTTTTGCTTTGGGCCATGTCCCTGCCTCCTGCCGTGTTGTCCTGAATGGTGCCCGAATGGCGGTTTCTTCTCCGGAATTCTCCCAAAGAGCGTGTCTGTTCCCCCTTTCTGAGCAGACCTTGCCTGCCGGCACAAGGAGAGTGCTGGCAGGCAGGTGAGAACGTTCTTCCTGTGACCGGAGCTTGTGACCGGAAGCTCCTTGCGATGCAGCCAGTCAGATATCAGCTCTTCAGAAGAACGTGCTTCCCGTACAGGGCCTGACTACTTCCTGCGTTTTTTTGTGCTCCTGCGGCCAGACTTCTTGCGGTCAGACTTCTTGCGGTCAGACATTGGCAAGTGTCTCTGTTCCATCTGTTCTATCAGGGACATCTGAGACAGAAGTGCGCGAGCATGAGCGTTACCAGCGTCCGCGGCGACTTTCAGGTAGCTCATACCCAGCTCCCGATTCCGGGGAACTCCGTCCATGCCCATCACCAGTGAGATACCAAGAATGACGCGTGCTTCGATGCTGCCATCTTCTATAGCCTGGGTCAGATAGGCCATGCCCTTTGCGGGATCCGGTTGGACATGCTGTCCATACAGGTACATCTTTCCGAGCGTGTATCTGGACTTTCTCAGCCCCAGGCTGGCAGCTCTTTCAAGCAGACTGACGGCCTCGTCGATACTTCCCGGCATCCTTTTGTCCAGGATGACGCCGGCAGCATGGTGCAGAGCATGCTCATGGCCCTGTTCAGCAGCCTTCTTCCACCACTCCATGGCCTTTGCCGGGTCTTTGGCAATATGGATGCCCGAAAAGAAGCAGTTGGCAAGACAGTGCTGGGCATCCATCTCGCCAGCTTCAGCCATTTGCACCATGTGAATGAAGGTAATGTCGTCCATAGGTCTCGGATTGCCGTCGAGATGGTAGGCACTCAGTGCCATGCGGGCATGTTCATTGCCCTGGACCTCAGCCAGTTCCCACCAGGCACAGGCATCAGTACGGTCCATGCATGCTCCTTTTCCATGCCAGATGGCACGACCGACCTCATAGGTGGCCTCACTGCAGGGAGGCACCGCCTTGGTGCAGGGATAGGAGATTTTGTAAGGTGGCGTGAGGCCCGGGATGGGTGGCACTGCTGCCCGCTGGAACCAGTACAACGCCCTCTCATAATCCCTGGGCACCTCTTTGCCTGCAGCATAGAGCTTGCCAAGACGGTACTGGGCCTCTGTATCTCCCCTGCGGGCAGATGCAACGAGCTCCTCGTCCTGAATGCCCGTACAGTCGTCCTCAAAATCCTTTGCAGACCAGCGTACAGGCTTGTTGAAAGAGAGATGTTGTCCTGTCCCGGTCATGGCGGTGCTTCTGACCATGTTCCTGCCTCCTGCAGCGTTTTCCTGAATGGTGCCTGAATGGCTGTTTCTTCTCCGGAGTTCTCCCCAAAGAGACTGTCTGCCCCCTTTCGTAGCAGATGTTGTCTGCCAGCAAAAGGAAATTGTGGGCAGGGAAACAGGCTGGCATGAAAACCGGCCATACCGGCTTGCGGCGGTCATGACGCATGGCGGCCATGCAGCCTGCTCCTGATGTGACGCGCTGGTTCCGGAGGTGGTTTTGAGCGCTCCTGACCTTGCGTTGCAGTGCAGAACAAGGGCCCCGCAGGCAGTGTTTTTGCGCTGCAGAGCCCTTGTCTGGAGCCATCAGGCTCCGCTGAGAAGTGTGGTGTGTGTGGTGTGGAAGAAGTGCATCGCACAGGCCTCATCAGGTTCACGCCTTGTACGCAGCGGCAGCCCGGAATGCATGCGTTGTGTGCCGCAGGGCCTGACTACTTTTTGCGTTTTTGTGTGCGCTTGCGGGCAGACTTTTTGCGGGCCGACCGCGGGGTGCTCATCTCCCGTTCCATTTTCTCCGTGAGAAGGATCCGGGTCAGGACTTCGCGGGCATGAGGATTTCCATTTTCTATGGCGGCCTCCTGCAGGTACGCCATACCAAGCTCCCGATTTTTGGGAACTCCGTTTGTGCCCAGCACCAGTGCGGCACCAAGGATGGTGCGCGCATCGACGCTGCCCTCTTCCACGGCCTGTGACAGATCGTCCACGCCCTTTGCGGGATCCGCCTGGACAAACTCGCCGTGCAGGTACATCCTTCCGAGCAGAACTTTGCTCTTTCTCAGTCCCAGGCTGACAGCCTTTTCAAGCAGACTGACGGCCTCAGCACGGCGTTCTGGAATTCCCTCTTCCAGGAGGGCGCCGCCAGCATTGTGCAGCGCAAGCTCATGCCCCTGTTCGGCTGCCTTCTTCCACCACTCAAGGGCCTGTACGTACTCCTGGTCAACATACCATCCCATGTAGAAGCAGTTTCCAAGGCAGTACTGGATATCCATGTCACCAGCCTCAGCCATCTGCACCATGCGAATGAAGGTGGTGTCGTCCATGGTCTTCGGATTGTCAGGAATATGGTAGGCGCACAGTGCCATGTGGGCATGCTCGCTGCCCAGCATATCTGCCAGTTTCCACCACTCACTGGCATCCCTGGTATCCAAATCTGCGCCTCTTCCGTGGAAGATGGCACGACCGACCTCATAGGCGGCCTCCTTGTGAGGAGGCACTTGTTCTGTGCAGGGGTAGGAAATCTTGTAGAGAGGTTCCTGGCCCGGGATGGGGGGCTGTGCAGCCCGCTGGAACCAGTACAAAGCCCTTGCATCGTCCCTGGGAACGTCTTTGCCAGCAGAATAGAGCTTGCCAAGACGATACTGGGCCTCTGTATCTCCCCTGCGGGCAGCTGCAATGAGCTCCTCGTCCTGAATGCCCGTACAGTCGTCTGCAAAATCCAGCGGAGTCCAGCGCAGGGTCTGGAAGACAATCCGGGATTGCTGTGCCCTTCCGGTATGTCCAGCCCTGGAGCGTTTGCTGTTTTTTGCCATGTTCTTCTTCCTCTTGTGTGTTTTCCCCAAAGAGCATGTCTGCCTCCGCAGCATAGCAGACATTGCGCTGCAGCAAAAGGAGTGTGTGGGAAAGGGGGCGGCAGGCAGGCAGACAGACATGAAAGACAACAGCCAGACATGCTTCCTGCACAGTCATGACAACCGTGCCTGACAGCCAGGTGCCTCATCAGCGCAGCTGACAGGGGCCCTGCTCAGTGAGCACAGGAGACGTCAGCACGGCGCACATGCATGCTGCATGCGTGCATTTCTGATGCATTTCTGATGCATTCCTGATGATGCATGGGAGCAGTGTTCTGCCGGCCACGGACTGCCTGTTGCCAGGCCATGTTGCTATGCCTTTTTGCGCCGTTTCGCTGCGCGCTTTCGGCGAGACTTTTTGGGGGTCGGTTTCAGGACGCCCATTGCCTCCTGCAGCTTCATCATGAAAGAAAACTGGGACAGCATGGTCTGTGCCTCAGTACTCCCGGCGTCTGCGGCTTCCTCCACATAGCGCATACCAAGCTCCCGATTCATGGGAATCCCGCCAATGCCCAGAACCAGTGCCGCACCAAGGATGGTGCGCGCATCGACGCTGCCCTCTTCCACGGCCTGAGTCAGATACGCCATGGCCTTTTCGGGATCCTGCCGGACATGCTCTCCGTACAGGTACAGCTTTCCGAGCAGGCATTTCGCCTTTCTCAGTCCCATGCTGTCAGCCTTTTCAAGCAGGCTGACGGCCTCCTCGCTGCCTGCCTTGCAGTGTCCTTCCAGGATGGCGCAGGCAGCGTGAAAGAGTGCAATCTCATGCCCCTGTGCTGCAGCCTTCTTCCACCACTCCATGGCCTTTGCATAGTCTTTGGGAACCTCCAGGCCCATGTAGCAGCAGTTTCCCAGGCAGTGCTGGGCATCCATGTCACCTTTCTCAGCCATTTGTACGATATAGAGGGAGGTGATGGCGTCCATGGGCCTGGGATTGTCGAGAAGATTGTAGGCACTCAGTGCCATGCGGGCATGTTCGCTTCCCTGCACGTCTGCCATTTCCCACCAGGCCCAGGCATCGTTGTGATCCAGTTGTGTGCCTCTTCCGTGCCAGTAGGCGCGACCGATCTCATAGCTGGCCTCTCTGCAGGGAGAGACCGCCTTCGTGCAGGGGTAGGAAATCTTGTAGAGGGGTTTCTGACCAGGTATGGGCGGCTGAGCAGCTCGCTGGAACCAGTACAAAGCCCGTGCATCATCCCTGGCAACGTCTCTGCCTTCAGCATAGAGCTTGCCAAGACGGTACTGGGCCTCTGTGTTTCCCAGACGGGCAGCTGCAATGAGCTCCTCGTCCTGAATGCCCGTACAGTCGTCCTCAAAATCCTTTGTCTCCCAGAGCAGCTTCTTGACGAAATACTGACACGATTGTGTCGTCGCATCAGCCTTTTCGGCAGTCTCCCCCTCTTTCTGTGCGATTGTTGTGCTGGTGATGCGTATGGACATGCCTCTTCCTCCGGTTGTCCTGTTCCCAAAGAACGTGTCTGTGCCTTCCTTAGCAGACAACGCCCGTTTCAGCAAAAGGAAGTTGTGGCAGAAAAGCCGGCAGGCAGAGAACACAGCCGCACAGCCCCGGTGACGGTCATGACAGGCAGCCATGCCAGATGCCTGACCTGCGCAGCAGACAGCGTTCCGCAGTGATGGTCCTGCAGGCAGGCTCCCGCACAGTGGCTCTTGTGCTGCGAAGGGCTTGTACCATTGCCAGCCAGGGAGCCGCCGGACGTCCTGGTCCTGCGTCAGGGCATACGTTGCGCCGGAGCTTCGGGCCAGATCATTGCGTCAGATCATTGCGCCGGATCATTGAGCCGGAGCATCCGGGTCAGAGTAGTGAGGGCTGGAGCTTCGGGTCAGAGCTTCGGGTCAGCATGCGTACAGGAACATGAGGTTCAGGTTCCAGGTATCCTTCACCGTGTCATCGCGGCCATTGATGGCAGCATGGCCCCAGGTGTCCGCAGACGTGTCCGCCACATGGCAAGGGAGCGGAGACGCCCGGGACATTGGCGAAGTTGCCTGCAAAGGTCAGGGGCAGGCTGAGCATGAAGACATCCATGTTGTCCTTGGAGTTGCCCATGGAGTTGTCCTTGTAGTTGTTCATGGCGTTGTTCATGGCGTTGTCCATGGAGCCTGCACTGGTGCGTGTGCCGTGTTCACCCCTGCCCTGAGAGTTGTCATTGCAGGGCCTGTCCCGGAAGCAGCTTATACCTGCGTGTTCCGTGAACTGCCAGGTGAAGGCCACAGCGGCAAAGTCATCACCCAGAGACTGGGGCTTTGCCATGGCACAAGAGGGCATGGGGAGGGCACAACGACGCCCTGCAGCCCCATGCGGAAGGTCAGCTCCGTCTTCGGCACTGTCCAGTCAGCACAGGCGCTGCGCACTTCAACAATGGTCTCGTCAGCGCCCGGAGCACCGCCTGTGCCGGACTGCCCGAAGTTTGTCTCACCGATTGCAAAGAAGACTGTGCCGGAGAGGTATTCCGATACTGCCGCGTCCACCTGGCTGCCAGACGCTCCTTTGCCAGGAATTCATTCTGCCTGCAATCATAGCCTGCCCTCACAGCCTGCCTGCCGTCATAGCCTGTCTGGCCGTTACCCCCTGTGAAAGTGCCGTTCTGGCCATAGTCGAAGCTGACACCCCATTCGCCCCTGACGTTGAAGTCCACAGCCTGAGCTGCAGAGACACTGCCCCGGGAGCCGGACATGACAATGGCTGCTGCACACAAGAGTGTGGCAGGCCTGCTGCGCAGGGCAGGCCAGGAGCGTTTGCCCTGGGTGTGCTCAGGACATATGCCAGGGCATTTGTCTGTGGCATTTGTCTGTGGTATTTGTCCGGGGGCTGGGATGGGGTGGCAGCAGGGCCGCTCACAGGGAAGAAGTGTTGTGTGTTCATAGCGCGTGATGGTGCATATGTGCTGGCCTGCAGGGGTGCGGGTGAGACGGGGGAGCCACTGACAGCCTGCCTGGCAGGGGAACAGACAAAAAAAGGTGCACCATGGCCATGAGCGCGGAAGTGCCGGGGCATGGTGAGGACGTCTGGTCATGATGCATGGGGAAATGCATGGGGGCATGTCCGGGGTGCGTTCAGACCGATGCAGGCCTGAACGCGTCAGGGGGCAGAACTTCAGGCCAAAACTGCATCAGATCTGCAGGGCAAAACTGCAGGGTAAAGCCCTACAGGTCAAAAAGGTAGGAGATGACATTCCAGTACTCTGCAGTGCCGCCCATGCCGGTGGTGGCATCAAAGACAAAGACCCGTTCTGCACGGGAAGAGGAGCGCATGACCCAGAAGGGCTTCCAGATGAGCTCTGCCCGGGTGGTCCGTACTTCGATGTCTGCCCGTATGCCAAGGGGCAGGTTGCAGCATTTCTGCAGCTCCCTCCAGCCATCCCCGGCTGCCCTGGCGCCGGCATCATCTGCCGACAGAAGGGGCTGTGCCACGTGCACAGGGCAGCGCTCCAGGGTACGATCTTCGGCACGCTGGGGCGGGAAGGGCTTGTGCAGGTCTGCACGGGCATAGTTGGGCAGCACAGTCTCAGGGACAGTCTCAGGCCGTGAGAGGAGCTTTTGGGACGTGCCGGGCCTGACGCCACTGACATCTCTGCCGTCTCCGGCGCCACTGACATCTCTGCCGCCCCTTGTCTCTCTGGCATCCAGAATGCGCAGCTGCGCTGTGTCGCGTCTGCCAAGCACAGGCCAGGTGATACTGCCTGTCAGGGTGCACAGCCAGTAGGGGTAGCAGAGGCGGAAAAAGAAGACGTCCTCACGCAGGGCGCGCAGAAAGCGATAGCGCTTCCAGAGCCTGGGGATGTCCCAGACCACCCCTGTGCTCACCAGCTGCATGGCTGTGCTGCCAGCCTGTGTCTGCGTGCCGCAAGGGGGTGCTGTGGTCGCCATGGCGTCTGGCATGGTTTCCTCCTGCTGTGTGCCAATTGTGCTGTCCTGTGGCACATTGTTGCGTTGTCCTGTGCTGATGAGGTTTAAGCCCTGCCTCCCGGGCCCCCTTCCAGGAGGGCATACTTTTGCCAGAGCCTGCGTATGTCCTCGCTGCAGGGCTTGTTCTTTGTGAGGGCATACGCCACGGCAAAGACCAGGGGTGAGAGCACAAGGCCTGCCAGCAGCGAGGGGATGCCTGTGAGTTCCTGACCTGCCACTGCCCAGAAGGGGATGACCACCATGGTGACCAGCATCTGGGCAAGGACAGCCTGCTTCGGGGTCCTGGGCAGGAGAATGACACCAATCATGGGCATGAGGAAGGTGAAGACCAGGAAGCCGAAGGCAAAGACACCAATCCAGAAGATGATGGCAGGGGGATTGATGGCCAGGAGCATGGGGATGAGCACAAAGACCAGGGCACCTGTGCGGTTGCAGGCAACAGGGTGCTTTGCAGAGAGATTGGGAATGACAAAGCGGAAGAGGTCTTCGGACAGGGTGGAGGCTGCCACCACAATGGTGCCGCTCACGGTGGACATGATGGCAGAGAGAATGGCGGCAATGAAGACGCCGCCCAGTGCCGGCGAGAGCACCTTTGTGATCAGCATGGGGATGACGGAGTCAGGATTGGGAATGGTGGCTGTATCAAGTACCAGACGGGCCATCATGCCTGTGGGCACCAGAGTCCAGGCCAGAATGGCAGAGAAGAACGTGCAGATGACCAGGGCTGCACGGGCAGTGCGCACATCGCGCATGCTGAAAATGGCCACACTCTGCTGGGGCAGAGCAATGCCTACCAGTGCCGTGATGGCAATGATGATGACAATCTGGCCCGCAGGAATCTTGCCGCCGCCTGTGATGTCCAGCAAATTTGTGTCTATGGCAGCCAGCTGCAGGTTGAGCTGGGAGAAGAAGTCCGGGTGCAGGCCGCCCAGGGCCACATTGGCAGTGGCCACAAAGATGACAATGGAGCCTGCAATCATGAGGATGCCCTGCAGGCAGTCTGTCCACACACTGGCAAGATAGCCGCCGAGAATGCAGTACACACCCACCACTGAGGCACCGATGAAGAGGCTGGTGACATAGGGAATGCCCAGGGTCACGCTGAAGATTTCGCCTGTGGCCTTGAACTGTGCCACAAGGGAGCCGCCAAGACCGATGAGAATGGCCAGGGCTGCCAGCATGCGGATGGCGCGGCTGTTGTAGCGCTTTTCCAGAAGCTGGGGCAGGGTGAGCACATTGTAATGATCAAAGGCCACCTTCATGCGCTGCCCGAAGACGCGGAAGGAGAAGAAGTAGCAGACAGGTGTGGCAATGCCCATGGAAAAGGCTGCCCAGCCCACGTTCCAGGCCATGCCCGGACTGCCCACCAGCTTGACGCCGCTCTCCCAGGTGGAGGCGAACTTGAAGGCTGTGAGCCAGGGCCCGAAGCCCCGGCCACCGAGAATGTAGTCCCTGGAGCTTTTGATCCGTCTGGATGCCATCCAGCCGATGGCAAGCATCACAAGAAAGTAGAGAACAAGAATGATGATGGTTGCTGTCATTGGCGTGCTCCGGTCTGCTCCGGTCTGCAAAAAGATGTGCACGTGCTTACTTTTGCAGCATCCACCAGATGCCGTAGCCGACAACCAGGACAAATTGCACCACAAAGAAGACAACATAGAAGAGAAAGGAGTCCGCAGGCATATTGGCAATCATGCTTTTTCTCCCCCTGACAAAAGCAGTCTGCGAAAATATTGACAATGTACATGCACTGTGCATGTACTGTGCAGAAGAGGACAGGCCCTCTTCTGCAGACAATGCATGAGAAAAATCAGTGTCTGCGTGCGGGAAGCAGCGCGATGTTCAGGGACGTGCAGGGCTTTTGTCAACAGGCTGTCCACCTCTGCCAGGCCTCTGCCAGCCCCTGTCAGACCGTATGCTCAACGCTCTCTCAGAACCATTGGCGCACTGCCAGGCCCCTGCAGCGCCAGTCCTTACCAGGGCAGCACAGCCCTGCGCTCGCGGTCCGCAGAGACGCGGATGGCCTGCTTTGGACAGTACTTCTCGCACAGAAAACAGGACTGGCAGTCCTGCAGATAGGTAATGACAGGGTAGCCGTCCGCATCCTGGCGCAGCACGTCCTGGGGACAGATCTGTACGCAAAAGCCGCAGTGGATGCACGTTTCCCTGTCTATGTAACGAACGCCCATCAGATGTCCTCCCCGAGATTTCGTGCTGCAGCAATGGAGGCATGCAGCTCACACTTGTGTTCCGGCTTCCCGGGATAGCGGTCAATGGGCACATCACGGGTGGAAAGTTCCAGCCCGTGCTCGCCCTGGGTGATGAGAATCCACTTCAGCCAGTGTTCGTTGTCCGTTTCCGGATAGTCCAGGCGCAGGTGAGAGCCGCGGCTTTCCGTGCGCATGAGGGCTGCTGTGAGCATGGCCTCTGCACAGATGGCCATG
>CASEWR010000039.1 GCA_949291675.1 uncultured Desulfovibrio sp.
CAATGTACGGGTACATGCCTGCAAAGGGGGAGAAGTGGGAACGTACGTCATAGCGACGCATGTCTTTCGCTCTTTCCGCAGCAGGAACCTCATCTGGCTAAAGTCAGGAATCCCCTGCCTTTAGGCAGGGGAGGATGTCAAGACGCTTTCTTCGTGAACTTCTGCCCGTGGCGTGCCTGGCGTGCCATGCTCTTCGTGACATGCACCTCAGCACGCCTGTCCTGGTGCGCCTCTGCAAAGACCAGGTCCAAAGGCCTGCAGATCATATCTCCAGGCGGCTGTAGTACTCAGCAATGTCAAGATCGGATATTGGTTCATGCCCTGTCTCGTAGTCTCGCAACCCTCTTCTATGCATACGCCAGGGTTGTTCTGAGTGACTTAACGCAACGAGGAACTGGGGATCATGCGGGCCATAGGACGCAATCACAAGATCGATCGTCTCCTTCTGCGCCTCTGTCAGAGTATCGGGATCAGCACCCTTGAAGTTCATGGGGCTGAAAAACTGGCCCTTGTGCACCTCATACAGGACAGGCACAACCGGGCCAATAGCCCAGGCCTGTACCTCTTCCGGGAACAGGGGATCCTCGTCCCAGACAAGGGACCATGCTTTGCTGTAGTACACGAGCTTTTGCAACTTGATTGTGGAAATCCTGCCCAGTTTGTTGACGATGTACTGAGCAACATCGAAGACGTGAGCCACAGGGATACCTCCCGGCAAACAGGTCACTTGCTTCATGCCCCTTCATGGCCGGTGCCGCCTTTGGGGTTGTTCCCCGCTGGCAAGCCCGTACTGGAAACAGCCAGTCTTCAGTTTGCTGCACTGCCGTACGCCTTGTGGCATCAGGCCTTGTGGCAGCAGACCCTGTGTCCGCCTGAAAGTTCGCGCAGCACAGGCTTTTCCCTGGCACAGCCTGCGTCTGCCTCAGGGCAGCGGGGATGGAAGGGGCAGCCATCGGGCATGGCTCCGAGGGCCGGCACTGTGCCGGCAATGACAGGCAGCCGTCTGGCAGTGCCTGCCACCCTGGCAGGGTCACAGGCCATGAGGCCCCTGGTATAGGGATGGGCAGGTTGCTGCAGCACGTCCTGCACACTGCCCCACTCCACAAGGTGGCCTGCGTACATAACGCCCACCTGCTCGGCTGTGCGGGCCACCACGCCCAGGTCATGGGTGATGAGCAGCACAGCCATGCCGCGCTTTTCGCACTGATCAGCCAGAATGGCCAGGATCTGTCCCTGAATGGTGGCATCCAGGGCCGTGGTGGGCTCGTCTGCCAGCAAAATCTCAGGCTCGCAGCTCAGAGCCATGGCTATCATCACCCGCTGGCGCATGCCGCCGGAGAGCTCATGGGGATAGAGCTCATAGCGCTCGGCAGCTGAGGGAATGCCCACCTGGGCAAAGAGCTCAATGATGGTGTCGCGGGCTTCCTGCTTTGAGAGGCCCTTGTGGTAGCGTAAGGGCTCTGCCGCCTGCATGCCCACCCTGAGCACGGGGTTCAAGGCCGTCATGGGCTCCTGAAAGATCATGGAAATGGTCCTGCCGCGCAAGGACTGCCAGGCTTTTTCCGAGCGCTGCAGCAAATCCTCGCCCTTGAAGAGGACCTTGCCGGACAGCTCGCCTGTGCGCGGCACAAGGCCCATGCAGGCCCTGGCTGTGAGGCTCTTGCCGCAGCCGGACTCGCCCACAAGGCAGGTAATGCTGCCAGGCTGCAGCGTGAAGCTCACTCCCTGGACGGCAGCAAGGCGCCGCATTTCGTCATCGCGAAAGGAGACTCCAAGATTGACCAGTTCAAGACCTGCAGGCATGCCTGACACGAAGGGGCCTGCATGGTGCGGCAGCGGGCCCTGCCTGATCAGTTCAGGACCGGCATGTATGCCAGACACTAACGGGCCACCTGAATGGCGCGGTAGCGGACCCAGGCCTCGCGCATCATGATATAGGGGTCCACGGCTGCGTCGCGCAGGGACATGTAGGTAGGCAGCACATCGTCAAGATCGTTGAAGAAGAAGCCCACCTGTATGCCTGAGATGACATACCAGGGTGCCTTCCAGGCATAGCCTGCGGCAAAGCCTGGGTAGGCAAAGTAGTCACCAGCCCAGCCAAAGGTCTCGCGCACGGAGCTCGGGCCGATGAAGGGCCAGACAATGTAGAAGCCATGGGGAATGCCCCAGCGGCCCAGTGTCTGCCCGAAGTCCTCGCCCTCGGGATGCACGGGCACCACGGGCTTCTTGTACTTGGCAACATCAATGAAGCCACCCATGCCTGCCGTGGAATTGGCAATGAAGCGGGCAAATTCCACACCTGCTTCCAGGAAGCGGAACTGCAAAAGATTATTCACAAAGCGCATGGGGAAGAGCAGATTGTTCCAGAAATTGCTGATGCCCTCGCGCAGCTGGGACGGGGTGACAGTCTCCCAGGCTGTGTAGGCAGGCTTTGCCACATAGACATAGAAGATGTCATTAAAGCCGAACCAGAAGCGGTTCCAGCCCTCAATGGGGTCGGCAATGCTCTGCACAGGCTCGGAGTCATAGTCATCGAGCTCGTCAGCCACCTGGATGTCCAGGGGCTTGTTATCCTTGATCACAATGCCGTCCATGGGCAGGGGCTGTCCGGCATCCTGGCCGTAGATGCTGGACGGGGCTGCTGTGGATGTTCCGGGATTGGCCACCACAGGGCGGGCTGTGACAGCGCCCTCACCGGCCGGAGCTTCTGCTGCAGGGGCACAGGGTGCGCTCAGAAAAGACAGGGCGCACACAACAAGCAGGGAAAAAACTGCCCTGCAGCAGGGGCGAAGCAAGGTGTGCCGGGCAGTCATCTGCACAGCCTTCTGTGTCTCTCTCTGCAGCGCTGCCTGCGCAGCCATCTGCGCCTTCGTCTGCGTCTTTCTCTGCATAGCCATCTGCATATTCATCAGTGACCGGCCTCCGTTGCCCTGGCCCGCACCCTTTCGATAAGGGTTGCCGGCGAGGACGAGATCAAGATTTCCTGGAACTGGGTGCGGTAGTTATTCACCAGACTGATGCCTTCCACAAAGACGTCATACACCACCCAGGCGTCTCCGGCAGCTTCTTCTCCGGGCATCATGCGGTAGGAGACAGGGAGGATGCGTCCGTCGGACATGGTGAGCTCCGTGCCGATTTCCACACGCCTGCCCGACGAGGACCTGCGCTCGGAAACAATGCGCACCTTCTCGCCGTTGTAGCCATCGATATGATTCAGATAGGTGGAAAAGAGCAGGCTTGCAAAGGCTTCCGTAAAGCTGCCCTTCTCCTCTGCCGTGAAGCTGCGCCAGGCCTGGCCCAAGGTGCGGGCCGAAAAGGCTGCAAAATCAAAGATGTGGTAGACCTCATCCTCGATCTGCCTGCGATAGGGGCCGCGGGTGGCAGGATTGACATAGTTGGGGTTCTTCAGAAGGCTTAAGATGCGCTCAATGGAGGTCTCAAGCATCTTCCTGGCAAGATCCGGATCAGGCTGTGTGACAGGCTGTGCTGCTGTTGCCGCCTGTGCCTGTACTGCTGCCCGTGCTTCGGCTGCCTGCACCTGCGGCACCAGGCCCGGGCAGAAGGCAGGACAAAAGACAGTGCAGAAGAGCATGCCGAGGGCAAGGCAGCACATGAGGCTGTACAGGCGCGGACGCAGGCCACGGCGGACAGGGTCATGACAGGCAGGGGCATGGCGGGCAGAATCAGGGCGGGCAGCACCGGGTGCCGCTGCGCCGGGCAGGGCGGCAGACAGCACACATGATCCCGCGCCAGGCGGCAGATCCGATGCCGCGCAGGACTGCGCTGTGCGCTGTGCCTGCGCCCTTTGATCCTGCGCCCCTTGATCCTGCGCCCTTTGAACCTGCACAGGGGCCATAGCTGCTCCTACTTCACGCCACCAAAGGCGTACTTGCCGATGAGGGAGCCCAGGTCAAGGGCAGGTTCGGTGTCCACAATGGTGTCGCCGGCCTGCAAAATGTCCATGGACCCGCCGGGGGCAATGTCAATGAACTTGTCGCCGATAAGGCCTGCCGTGCGCACTGAGGCAATGGTGTCATCAGGCAGCTGCAGGTCCTTTTCAAAGCGCAGGCTGACCAGGGCAGTGGTCGAGGTCTCGGTGCGCTGCAGTTCAATACTCGCCACCTTGCCCACAGGCACGCCTGACATCTCCACGTCAGCGCCCACGCGCAGACCGGAGACATTGGTAAAGCTTGCCTTCAGCTCGAAGCCTTCATCACTGAAGACTTCCATCTTGCCCAGCCTGATGGTCATGTAGGCCACACAGAGCAGGCCGATGAGCACAAAGACGCCGACTGCGGCGGAGCGTTTGGAGTCCATGCGTATATCCTTGAATCTGTCTTGGAAGGTGTCCTGAGAAAGTATCCCGAGAAGGTGTCCAGAGAAGGTGTCCAGAGAAGGTATCCCTTGAAGGTGTCCTTTGCAGGTGTCCCGGAAAAGTATTCTGAGAAGGTGTTCTGAAGAAAGCGTTCTGTCCCTGAGAACAGCCCTGAAGCAGGCCCTGACTATGGCCTGACAGCATGCCTTACGCTGAAGACTGCTCAGACGTCACACCATACGACCGGCCCTGCCTGCTTGCAAGGGGAAACTTCGTACACTGTACGGCGCGGCATGGGATGCTCAGGCAGGGAAGCTCAGCGAGCCAGCCACTTGTTGAGAATGGCCTTCACCCTGTCTGCCATGCCTGCGGATGCGGCACCAGTCTCTGCCCTGCTGACCTCTTCGGCTGAGGCCTTGCGCTGCAGAAACTGCACAAGGTACGGATCCTCGGCCTGTTTCAGCTCGTCAGGGCCGCCGCAGAAGACGGACCTGCCGTCGCGTATGACCAGCACCTGGTCGGCAATGGTCCACAGGCTGGCAAGGTCGTGGCTCACCACCACAATGGTCATGTCCGGGAAGCGCTCGTTCATGGAGAGCAGAAGTTCATCCATGCGCGCAGCCGTGATGGGGTCAAGGCCTGAGGTAGGCTCGTCGCACAAGAGGATGCGCGGGTCAGCGATGATGGCGCGGGCAAGGCCTGCGCGCTTGCGCATGCCGCCAGAGAGCTCGTTGGGATAGTAGTCCGCAAAGTCAGCCAGGCCCACCAGCTCCAGCACCCGCAGGGCTTCCTCGCGCAGTTCGGCCTTTGTGAGGTGCAGATGCTCCGAGAGGGGCAGGACCACGTTCTGGGCCAGGCTGAGGGCGCCGAGCAGGGCACCGTCCTGAAAGAGCACGCCCATATTGCGGCGCACCCTGCGGTACTCGGCAAAGGGCAGCTGCAAGATGTCCTGGCCGCCAATGAGCAGCTTGCCTGCCATGGGCCTGGACAGGCCGATGATCTGGCGCAGCAGGGTGGACTTGCCGCAGCCTGAGCCGCCCAAGATCACGGAAATATTGCCGGCAGGCAGGGTGCCGCTCACATCCTGCAGGACCACGTGATCGCCGTAGCCTGCCTTGAGATGGCGTATGTCAATGTCCCAGCGTGTATCCATACCTATCCATACCGTTGTTGTACCCTGAAGCTGTCTGTGGTGCAGGCCCTGTCCCTGTGGTGCCAGAGCCACGGCCCTGCGATGTCCCGGGATGCCGCATGACGCCGCATGGCGCCCCGGAACGCCCCATGGCACCGAAGCCCCGGGGCCCCCGGAGGAGGCCAGCGAAGATTAGAGGAAAATGGAGGTGAGCACGTAGTCTGTTGCCAGGATGAGCACGCAGGCAATGACCACGGCACTGGTGGTGGCATTGCCCACTGCTTCCGGTCCCACGCTGTCTTTGCGGGTATTGGCGTAATAGCCCTGATGGCAGCAGACAATGGTGACCAGCAGGCCGAAGACCAGGGCCTTCAAAAAGCCGCAGCTTATGTCTGTCATGGTGACAGACGAGGAGATACGGTAGAAGTAGGCGCCCTGGTTCATGTCCAGCAGGGCCACACCGGTGAGGTAGCCGCCGATGATGCCCACCACGTCAAAGACTGCCGTGAGCAGCGGGAAGGAGACAATGGAGGCCACCAGGCGCGGTGAGACCAGGTAGGAGACGGAATTGATGTCCATGACATCAAGGGCGTCTATCTGATCACTGATGCGCATGACACCAATTTCGGCAGTCATGCTGGAGCCTGCCCTGCCTGTGAGCATGATGGCTGTGAGCACAGGACCCAGCTCGCGAATGAGCGACAGGGAGACCACGGAGCCCAAAAAGCCCACGGAGCCGAACTTGATGAGGGTGTAGTAGCCCTGCAGGCCCAGGACCATGCCGCAGAACAGGGAGATGAGCACAATGAGAAAGAGGGACTGGAAGCCGATGACATGGATCTGGCGCAGGCTGCGCAGGATGATGCGCGGCGAGGTGAAGATCTGCACAAGGCCCTGGACAAAGAATATGGCAAGCGAGCCCATGAAGCACAGGGCGCGCTCAACAGGCTGCCCCAGGGCTGAAAAAAAGCGTATCATGACGTGCCGGTCTCCCTCACAGATCTTGCAGTGCGTACAGTGCTCGCAGCGTGCATGTTTTCCCCAGTGTGCACGGCTCAGTTCTTCTTCCTGGACAGGCGCATGGGCTCCCCGAGGCCTGCGGCCTTCACATCACGCAGAAACTGCGCTGCGTCCTCATCCGTGCCCGTGAAGGAGTGCTGCAGAGCCCAGGCATTGCCGCTCTTGCGTATGCTCACGCGAAAGCCCCTGCTCTCGTAGCGGGCCTGTTCCTCTCTGGCATCCTGCTGCGAGCGCACTGTGGCCATGCGGTAGGTATAGGTATAGGTGGCAGGACCGGACTGTGCCTGCTGGCTCTGCCGTGTGCTCTTTTGCTGTCCCTGGCCTGCTGCAGTCTGGCCTGGCTGGGCAGGCTGGGCTGACTCGGTACGGAACACAGGCTGGCCCGGCACAATGACGGGCTGGCCCGGCTGCTGCACGGGAAGGCCTGCCGGCACTGCTGCCTGGCCAGGCTGTCCCTGCTGGCCGGTCTGACCAGGCTGTCCCGGCTGGCCTGGCTGGCCTGGCTGGCCTGCAGCCACAGCCTGCGCACTCTGGCCAGCGCCAGGCTTCTGCCAGATGGCTGCAATCTTTTGCAGGTGTTCTTCCGGATTCTGGCCTCTGCCAATCATGAAGCCCATGTAGAAGCACCAGCCGAGCAGAAGGACAGCAGCCAGGCCGAGAAGGCTGGCAGCTGTGAGAGACAGAGAAATGTTCCAGCGCTTTGCTGCGCTTCTGCCTTGTGTTCTCTGTACAATGGACTGCTGTGCCATACCTGCCTCCCGCATATCTTCTGCAAGACATCTTCAGCAAGACATCTTCTGTCAGACATCTTCTGCAAGATATCTTCTCAGGGTCGTCTCAGGATCATCTCTGGATCATCTCAGGATACCCTGCGTACGCTGTCTTTGTACCCTGTCTGCCTGCTGTATCCTCTGCACGCTCCGTGTCCTGTCTTTGTTGCGGAACAGACCGGACACACCGGACGGAACTGTTCTTTGCGAACACAGCACTGTGCAGGCGGTCTGCAGTCTGTCTGCAGTCTGCGTCCTGCAAACCGCCTGGCACACTGCAACGTTGTGCAGCGTCCTGCATGCGTTCTGCATGCATTCTACATGCGTTCCGGTGCGCTCACGCCCAGAAGATCCAGGCCGTTGGCAAGCACCTGGGCCACTGCCCTGAGCAGTGCCAGTCTGGCCTGCACGGTGTCTGGCTTGTCTGCAGCAAGGATGGAGTACTTGTTATAGTAGCTGTGCAGAAGCTGGGCAAGTTCTGTGAGGTAGTGGCTCACATGGTGCACAGACAGTGTTCTGGCTGCCTGGGCAATCATGTCCGGGAAATACTCCATCTTGCGCAGCAGGGCCATGTCCTCGGGCGTGTCCAGGGCAGCCAGCACCTCCTCGCTGCTCAGCTGGGCAAGGCCTGCGCCCTGCTCCTGGGCCCTGCGCATGATGGCGCAGATACGGGCATGGGCGTACTGCACATAGTAGACAGGGTTGTCCATGCTGCGCTCTTTCACAGCTTCCAGATCAAAGTCCACGGCTGTGTCCATCTTGCGGGACAGGAACATGAAGCGGGCAGCGTCCACGCCCACTTCCTTCACCACGTCCGCCAGGGTCTCGAAGGTGCCTGCGCGGGTGGACATGCTCACAGGCTGGCCCTTCATGAGCAGATTCACCAGCTGGATGAGCTCCACATCGAACTCGGACTGCTGGCGGCCCATGGCGGCAATGGCTGCGCGCATTCTGGGGATGTAGCCGTGATGGTCTGCGCCCCACACGTCCACAAGGTAGTCAAAGCCTCTGCTGAACTTGTCGTGATGATAGGCAATGTCCGAGGCAAAATAGGTAAGCGAGCCGTCCTGCTTGCGCAGCACGCGGTCCTTGTCATCGCCGAACTGTGTGGTGGCAAACCACAGGGCACCATCCTTTTCATAGAGGTAGCCTGCCTTGTCCAGGGCCTGGAAGGCTGCCTCCACCTTGCCCTCGTCAAAAAGGCTCTTTTCCGAGAACCAGTTCTGATGCTCCACGCGAAATTCCGCTAAGTCCGCACGAATGCCTTCCAGGATCACGTCCTTGGCGTATTCATAGCAGCGCTGCTCGCCGTCTTCATCCGTGGCAGCAGCAAGGTCCGGGTCCTGCAGCAGCATTTCCTGGGCAATATCCTTGATGTACTCGCCCCTGTACCAGTCTGCCGGCTCCTCCATGGGACGGTTCACCATGTTGCGCAGGCGATACCAGACAGACAGGCCCAAGAGGCGCATCTGCCGTCCGGCATCATTGATATAGTACTCCGTGGTCACATCATAGCCTGCTCTGCGCAGAATGCGCGCCAGGCTGTCGCCGCAGGCTGCACCGCGGCCATGGCCCACGTGCAGGGGGCCTGTGGGGTTGGCGGACACGTATTCCACCAGGGTCTTTTTGCCAGCACCGGTCGCGGAGTTGCCGTAGCGCACCCCTGCATGCTCCACATCCGAGACCACCTTCTGCCAGAAGGACGGGGCAAAGGTGATGTTGCAAAAGCCGGGCCCTGCAATGTCCACGGACACAATGTCCTCGCAGGAGGAGCGTATGAAGTCCGCGAGCTCCGCAGCCACCTCCCTGGGCGCCTTGCCCAGGGGCTTTGCCAGCAGCATGGCCACGTTGGTGGCCAGATCCCCGTGCTTAGGATCTCTGGCAGGTTCAATGACTGCCTTCTCGGGCCAGGCCAGCCCCTTCTTGAGCAGAAATTCTCCCACAAGGGAATGGACTGTGCTGTATGCTTGCATGCGCGTGTCTCCTGCAACAATATCTTCTTTCACGGGCAGAGTGCGTCTTCGTATGCCCGATGCTGTTTCAAAGGGATGGGGAGCCGGCAGCTGCTGCCGGCTCAGAAAAATCTCTAGGCAAGGGCCTCGATGTCGGCAAGGCTGCTGACCACGGCTGTGCTGATCTCTTCAGCAGGCACAACGCCCTCCACGCAGCGGCCAACCATCTTGCTCAGCACTGCCTTGGGGCCCACTTCGATGAAGTCGCGCAGGCCGTTGCCTGCCTCTGCCTGCATGATTTCGATCCAGCGCACAGGGGAGGTCATCTGCACCAGCATGGCCTCGCGCACGCTCTCGCCGTCTTCCAGGGGGCCTGCGGTCACATTGCTGTACACAGGGCAGCAGGGCCTGTTCCACACGACCTTTGTCATATGTCTGGCAAGCTCGTCTGCAGCCCTGCGCATGAGGGGGCTGTGGAAGGCGCCGCTCACAGCCAGAGGCAGAGCGCGGCCCTTCACCTCCTTTGCCAGGGAGGAGGCAAGCTCCACGGCTTCCTTCTCACCGCTGATCACGTACTGGCCGGGGGTGTTGTAGTTAGCAACCAGCAGCACCTGGCCGGATTCGGCCTTTGCCTTTGCCACAATGTCCTGCACCTTTTCCAGGGGCAGCTTCACCACGGCTGCCATGGCGCCGCGCCCGTCCGGGTCGCTGTCAGCCATGAGCCGGCCGCGCAGGGAGACAAGTTTCAGGCAGGTCTCCACATCCAGCACCCTGGCCACTGCCAGTGCGCTGTATTCCCCAAGGCTGTGTCCGGCACAGGCAAGGGGCGTCACCTTGCGGGCAAGGGCCTGCCACAGGGTCAGGCTGACCACGGTGAGTGCAGGCTGCAGAGCTCTGGTATCGCTCATGGCAGCATCGTCACCCTCCCAGTAGATCTCGCGCAGGGGCAGGCCGCTTATGGCTTCTGCCTTTTTCCACATGTCCATGGCTTCGGAACTGGCATCGGCCACGTCGCGACCCATGCCCCGGACCTGGGCGCCCTGTCCGGGAAAGAGCAATGAGGCTGCTCGCATCTTGCTGAACTCCTTTTGTATATGCTGGCTGGTATATGCTGGTACGTCTGCCGGCACCTGTGCTGCCAAAACAGGCAGGCCCGGGACAGCTGAAAGACAGCTGAAGGACTGCTGAAGGACTGCTGCCGGACACCAATAGTGTTGAAGATCGTTCCTCTTTACCGGATCCTGCCTGCACTGGCAAGCAGGCTTTTCGGGCCGATCCGCGCGCTGCTGCCCGCTGCCTGGACCCCTCTCTGCAAGAGAAAATGTCGGGTGGTAGGTTCCGCGACTACCGTTTTGAGCACATAGACTGGCCCCTCCTCCATCCTCAATTTACACACAGAATCTTACACCCCCCTTA
>CASEWR010000040.1 GCA_949291675.1 uncultured Desulfovibrio sp.
GTCAGATCGACGGTTTGCCTCCAGCTTCCTCCAGATTCCACCTCGCGATGGACACCCTTGCTCTTGGCTAGACTTGCCGCTAACAACTGTCTTAGGGACTTTCACCCGTGAGAATATGCCCATGCCGGGCGCACAAAAAAGGGCAGCAGCACACTGGCTCTGCCCTGCAAATGTCTTGTTGGTCTGTGCTGCGGCATCAGCCGGAGACACGGCGTATGGAAATGAGCTTCTTGTTCCAGTAGGGAGTGGAGAGGGACTCCATGCGAACCCTTGAGCCCTTGCGGGGGGCGTGGATGAAGGCATTGCCGCCGGCATAGAGACCTGTATGCAGTGTGCCGCGACCAATACGGAAGACCACGATATCGCCGGGCAGGGTCTCTTCCCTGCTGACACCGTGCCCTGCACGCAGCTGATCCCTGGTGATGCGGGGAACCTTGACCCCGTTCCTGCCATAGGCCCAGTAGATGAGCCCTGAGCAGTCAAAGCCCTGCCTCGGAGAAGCGCCGCCAATACGATAGGGCTTGCCCATCTGTGCATAGGCATCACGCACGGCACCCTGTGCCTGGGGGGTGATCTCTCCAGGTGGTACCTGGTTGAAGCCGCAGGCGTTCAAAAGAAAGGCCAGCGACAGTATGCAGAGGAGGGTACAAAGGGAACGCGTCATGGCAGGCTCCTGCAACACAGAAGGTTTCTGCACATCTTATCGGCCAAACGTCAGGGAAACTTTAGCCCTGCCCGCAGACTTTTGTGTGCCTGGCCCCATGTTCCTCATGCCAGCATCTGCGTTTGCCTGTGTCTTCACGCGTCTCCCTGTGCTTCCCTGCGTCTTTACCTGTCCCTATGCGTCTCAAAAGCGATGCATCTCCCCTTGCCTGCCCGTCCCTGTGCTTGCCTGCCTCCCCTGCCAGGCGCACAGGCAACAGGACGCCAGTCAGCAGCCCCGTCTCGGCCAGGGCGTCAGGGCGTCAGATCAGGCTGCCTGGTGTCAGGCGTGTTCTTTCGTGACGCACAATGCGCTTTCTAGCAAAGAGTGAGGCCATGTCCCTGAAAAAGCGCGAGGGAGCAAGTTCTGTCTCCCTGCCGTAGAGATGGCGTTTTGCCGCAGAAGAGACATAGACAGCCTCGGAGGCTCTGGTCAGAGCCACATAGAGCAGCCTGCGTTCTTCTTCCAGTGCAGCTGCGTCAAGAGAAAGCTCATGTGTCTTTCCCTGCAAAAGCGCTCTGTCGTGGGGTATGAGGCCGTCATTGAGCCCGGGCAGAAAGACTGCCCGAAACTCCAGTCCCTTGGCTGCATGCATGGTGAGGATGCGCACGCTCTGCGCCTTGCTCTGCAGACAGTCTGCCTCCTTCTGCCACACCACCTGCTCAAAGAGCTTCTCCCAGCTGCCGCAGGCAGCAAAGGCACGCAGCAGTGCCTTCCAGGCATCCGAGGCCAGCACTGTCTCATTCACAAGCCCCTGCTCCTCAAAAAGGGGCAGCAGTGCCTGTGGCGGCATGGTACTGACCTTCTCGCCTGCCAGCATGGCCAGACCAAGGCCCTCCCCGCCCTGTCCGACCTTCTCTTCCATGAAGGTCAGCAAGTGTTCCATGCCCGCATCCTGCCAGAAGAGCTCCTGGGCCGGGGCCTGCACAGGTATGCCCCGCTTTGCCAGGGTCCGTACAAGCTGGGGAATCTGTGCCTTGAGGCGCACCAGCACTGCCACATCCTGGGGAGCAATGTTCTCAAGCCCGGGTCCCCGGCTCATGTCCATGAGGGTGTGGGACGAGGAGCCTAAAAGCAGCTCCATCTGCTCTGCTATCCAGTTCTCCTCCATGGCCTGCGTCGGGGCCTCAAAGGAGGTGAGGCTTGCGGAAAGTGCACGAGCTGCTGTGAGGTGCCCTGAGGCTGGCTTGTCCTGCATGGCCATGCAGGCAAGGTCCAGAATCTTCTGACTGGAGCGGAAGCTGGTAGTCAGGGTCATGGTCTGCAAAAAGGGCCAGATGCGGCGCAGGGCCGGCACAATGTCCGTCACGGCACCACGGAAGGCGTAGATGGACTGGTCAGGGTCGCCAATGCCGAAAAAGCCCCTGCCTGAAGAGGGCAGAAGGCCGCGCAGCACCCTGAGCTGCAGGGCCGAGAGGTCCTGCACTTCGTCAACCAGCAGGTACTGGCAGGGCAGCTTTGCCTGTGCCAGCCACTCCAGCAGATCGCAAAAGTCCACACAGCAGACACCCTGTTTGTGCCTGGCTGCCACATAGGCCTCGTACACAGCCCTCTCTGTGTCACCAAAGGGCTCGCAGCGCTCACGCCTGCGCCAGAAGTCCTGCACAAAGCGACGCACTCCCTGAGAGTCAAGACTGACACCGCACTGCTGCATGGCTGTCTGCAGCAGGGCATTGGCCTGCTGCTCGGACAAGAGCACGTACTGTTTCCCGCTCTCCTGCTGCATGCGCTGCCAGGCAAGGGCATGGAAGGTGCCGCAGTACGGCACAGGCCCCTGCACCCTGGCGCGCACGCGCTCTGCGATTTCCTGGCCAGCCTTGCGGCTGAAGGTGAGGGCAAGGATTTCTGCAGCAGGAACCTTCTTCTCAAGCAAACGAATGATGCGCTCCGTGAGAATGCGTGTCTTGCCAGCTCCTGGTCCTGCCAGCACAAGCAGCGGCGAGGCATCATGGGCGCAGGCCTTTTCCTGGGCTGCATCAAGACGGATCACAGCTTCTTCCTGCTTTTTTCGGGCAGCCTCGGCCTTGTCTTTGTGAAGTTTGTCCACAAAGCCTGCATCCGGCACAATGGAGACTCTGCCTGCTGCAGCCGGCTTTTTGCCTGTGCTGCGTCTGCCGGACTTTGCCTTCATGAGGGGCGCACGCTCCTTCAGCTCTTCCTCAGTGAAGATGGTGATGGTGCCGAACTCTCCGTCATAGCCGCCATGAAGGCCGATATTGCCTGCGCGTATGCGCTGCACAGCCTCGCCGAGCACACTGTCATAGGCAGCAATCTCGTCGATCTCCTTCATGGCCAGGATAGCGAACTCGCTGCCGAGATGTTCCAGGGTTGTCTTGAACAGCAGCTCAAGCTTTTTGCCTGACTGGCCCAAGCCGTAGATCTGCGCAAGCACCGCAGGCAGCGGGATGACGGGGTGCACGGCCGGCTCATGGGCAAGCTGTGGCACCTCACGTCTGTCCGCAAGCTCCCACACCCTGTGCAGCACACCAATGGTGAGGGGTCTGCCGCACACAGGGCAGATATTGTTCCTGGCCTGCGCCTCTTCAGGCGTCATGACCACATGGCATGCCCTGTGCCCGTCGAGATGGTACTTGCCCTCTTCAGGATAGATTTCGAGCGTTCCTGCAAAAGACTCAGCAAGCCCTGCACTCTCCTCGCGTCTGGCAGCCTTGCGCAGGGCCGCAAACATGCCGTCATAGCTGGGAGTGCCCTGGAAGAGATTGGCTTCACGGCCCAGATTGGCACCGGAGTGGGCGTCCGAGTTGGAGATAAGGACAAAGCGGTCCAGCGCCGAGACCAGACGGTTCATGGCAGGGTCCGAGGAAAGACCGGTTTCCAGAGCAAAGATATGCCCGGTCAGATCCCCGAAGCAGTCCTCAATGCAGTCAAAGCCTGACCTGGAGCCAAAAAGAGAGTACCAGGGCGTCCACACATGGGCAGGAATGAGCACGCCCCTGTCCGAGGTTTCCAGGACGATTTCCAGTAAATCCCTGGAGTCCAGGCCCAGGATGGGCCTGCCGTCGGAGGCGATATTGCCAATCTGGGCAAGCTTTCTGGAAAAGGCTGCCACATCCTCCAGGGTGGGAAAAAAGACCAGGTTGTGGACGCGCCGTGACCTGCCGCCCTTTTTGTAGACAGAGCTGATCTCTGTCTGCAGACAGAACAGGGGCGGCCTTGCGTCGGCAAGCTCCTTGTCCACCAGGACGCGGTCAGGCTGTCCCTTGAGCTTGTAGAAGCCGGATTCTTCATCAAATTCGAGATTGTCGGCCAGTTCCTTCTGCCAGACAGGATGGGTGAAGTCCCCTGTCCCCAGCACATTGATGCCCTTGCACATGGCCCAGCCTGCCAGATGCGGCAGGGTGAGCTGCTTGCTGGTAGCCATGGAAAAGCGGGAGTGAATGTGAAGGTCGGCAATATACATGAAACGAACCTCAGTATCTCGGCATCTCGGCAGGAACATGTGCCGCACAGTATTTCACAGCAGTGCCGGCCTGCCAAGAGCAGGACTGCCGGGCGGGAAGCAGACAGAAGGCAGGACAGAAGAACTGGCGTGCGACACCCGGGCTGTGTTTCACGTGAAACTCTCCTCCCTTCTCAGCCCCGTAAACGGACAACACTCGCAGGGCAAAAGCCAGCAGGAGATACCAGCGTCCTTTGCAATGCCGGGCTGTCACGCTTTCTCAAAAAAGGCAGCTTTCCCGAGAGTAGCACAGGCCTCTTGTCCTGACAGAAAGCCCGGCTGCCGGAGCCGGGCAGGGACAACGTCTTTTCGTCTTGCAAGGGCCTGACACGTCAAACACAACGCAATCACTGTGAAAAGCAGTACTTTGACACCTTGCAGAAAAGCGCCTGGCGAGGGGATACACAGGAAACAAGGCTGTTTTCTGTTGCATAAACCTTTGAGTGTTGCTAACTCTTCATTTTGTCCATGCAGAGATCTCCGAGCGACGGCGTGCTGCAGATGCTTTGCCCGCATCTTCATCAATGCCTGCGGTCGAATGTACATATCTTCGCCCCCGGAAGCCGGAGACTCATGCAGACTGTACTCTCCTGCCAGGAGGCTTGGGCTGCCTCTCAGGGCAGGAGCATACAGTTTTCAGGCATTGCTCACACACACTCCGGCCTGTCACAAGCTCGGTATACTGCTGAAACAGGTCTGCTTCATACAAGACTGGTCCTGCCTGCGCACCCTTTGTTTTCTGCACCCATAGCAGCAGACCAGGCTTTTGTGAGCCCCCCGTCACAGACGAGGGGAGCGATTTGGACGTACCCAGGTGTTCTTGCGGCAAAAAGTGCATGTCCCAAACCTGTTGCAGACATGTCCTTTTGCAGACAAGCCTCTCTCCCTTTTTCGCGCACCAGGGAGCAGGAGACCAGATTCCAGCAACGTGTATTCCCCCGCCTTTCCTGTATCAGTCTCGGGGGAAGAGAAGAAAGCAAGTCTTTATGCCCCAGAAAGCACGCCCTACCGTCATACAACTGTCCTCTCAGGACCTTATCTACGAATGGGATCTTCGCGAGAACAGACTCTTCCTCACAGAAGGCATCAGAACACGCCTGAATCTCGGCCCCGAACCCATCATTTCCAGAGATGAGTTCATACGCCATATTCCCCCGAAAAACTTCAAGGCCAGGGAACATCTGCTCCATGAACTGATCACAGGGAATAATTCTTCCATTCTGGAAATGATCTATCCCTTCGACGCAGTGATTCTGCACACACACCTCTTTGTCATCCACAGAGAGGCGAACGGCTCAGCCCGCACTATCCTGGGCTTTATTGCTGTTCAGGAGGGGGTGTCCTACTCTCCAAGCCAGTCCAGTCACGAAAACATTTCTCTGCATGGCTTCATGGAGTATGATATTTCCAGGCGCATGATCACCCTGGACAGTAACTGTGCTGCCCTGCTCGGCTATACAGACACAGCGCCCAAGGAAATCAGCATCAGTCAGTTCCGCACTATGGTGCGTCGCGAGGACTCCAGCGGACTTATCACACGGGCAAAGCTCTTTTTCGAGCACAATCAGTGGGGCAACTACTTTGAGGAAGTTGTGCGCATGCACAGACAGGATGGCGTGGAAGCCCGCTTTGCCCTGAGCCTGTCCGTGCTGAAGCGTAATGAACTGCGCCAGGCAACACTGGTTGTGGGCAGCTTGCGCAGCGTTGACGAATTTGTTCTGCCTTCGCCCAACACCAATCTTATCCAGGCCATCAGCTCCTCTGGTGACGGTCTGTGGGACTGGGATGTGGAACACAACAGCGTTTCCTATTCTTCCCGCTACCTGGCCATGCTGGGCTACACACCGGAAGAATTTCCCTCTGTGCCGGAAAGCTGGGCTAAAAACGTGCATCCTGATGATATGGAGGCCACAGTCGGCATGCAGCTGAGGGTCATCTCCTCCCCTGTCTACGGCGACAGCTTTGAATGCTCCTACAGAATGCGCAAGGCGGACGGTACCTGGGCCTGGATTCTGGGCAGAGGCTATGTCTCACACCGTGACAAGAACGGCCGGGCAACCCGTATGGTTGGCCTGCACACGGACATCACCGTTCCCCAGGGCAACAGATCCCAGCTTGAGGATGCAGTCAATACAGATCAGCTTACAGGCCTGCACAGCCGCTGGTTCTTCAATGCCGAAGTCCAGCGCGTGGAACATGCCATGATCCGTCCTACCAGCATCATCGTCTTTGACCTGGATGGCCTGAAACTTGTGAATGACTATCTCGGCCATGAACGCGGCGACAGCATGATCTGTGAGTTTGCCCAGCTTCTGCGCCGCCATGTCCGTGCCACCGACTGCGTGGCCCGCATGGGCGGAGATGAGTTCTTCATCCTTCTGCTGCGCTGCCCTGCTGAAAATGCCAGAAAGATCATGGCAGACATTGCTGCAGATATTGAAGACTTCAACCAGCGTGAAGGTATTGTGCCCCTGCATGTGTCCATGGCCACCAGCACAACAGAGACCATGAAGACCACAATTCTGGAAAGTATTGTGACTGCAGACAAGGACATGCTGCGCAAAAAACATCAGAACAGGTTTGCTACACTGAACGCGATCAAGGACTACATTGAGAGAACAACCAGTCACACTGTCTGCATTGATCCCGAACGCTATCAGGTACGTATCGAACCAGACCATACCGCTTCAAACAAAAGCTGACAGTAACGACGAACTTTCAGGAGCGTGGCAGACAGACGCTGCCACGCTTTGTGCGCAGGGGGCATTGTTTCACGTGAAACAATGCCCCCTGTACATTTTGTCCGGCAGCTGCCTGTCCTGGCGTGGATGAGAACGTGCTCCCTGCCTCTCTGTCCGAAGCTGAAGCCCAGTTGCTCCTGGGCGATTGAGAGCCAGGCCATGGGCGTGCAGTGCTTGCTGCCCAGCAAACAGTTGCTGGCGGCAGACAGCACTGTGCACTTCCAGGCAGGAGACGGGATTGTTTCACGTGAAACAGAGCCGGTGGATACAGGCTCAGTTCAGCCAGGGGCAGCATGCGTGCGCCCTGGCAGTGATAACACGCCTTCCTGTGCCATCTCCTCCACAGAGCACTGGGGCGGCCCTGGACAGCAGTGCCTGCGTCTGCCTCACACAGGACATGTTCCCACGCGTGCTGCAGGGGCGGTATACAAGACATACAGTGCACAACAAAAGCCAGTGGCTGCCAGAGTACAGACAAAGGTTTTCAGGCCCTGCCAGGCCAGAGGACAAAATTCGTACTGCACCTGCAGACCCCGTGCTGCTTTCAGGAAGCTTTCATACAGACGGGGCATCATGCTGCCCTGTCTGTATGGCGAGAGTGTATTCCCAGCTTCACTGTCCGAAGCTGAAGTCCTGTTGCTCCTGGGGCGATTGAGAGCCAGGCCATGGGCGTGCAGTGCATGGCCAACAAACAGCTGTTTACGACAAACAATGCTGTGCCACTCCCGGAAAGTGGTTGGAGTGTTTCACGTGAAACAGACCCGGTGCGCACAGGCTCAGTTCAGCCAGGGTCAGCATGCGTGCGCTCTGGCAGTGACAACACGCGTTCCTGTGCCATCTCCTTCACAGAGCATTGGGACAGCACGCTCTGTGCAGCAGTGCCTGTGTCTTCCTCACAGAGGACGTGCAGGTGAGCGCGCGGCAAAGGGGCACAGCAGACACACAGTGCGCAGTAAATGCCAGGGGTGCCAGAGTACAGATAAAGGTTTCCAGGCCCTGCCAGGCCAGAGGACAAAATTCGTACTGCACATGCAGGCCCCGTGCTGCTTTCAGGCAGCTTTCAGGAAGACGGGGGCGTCGTCCTGCCCTGCTCTGTCTGTATGGCCGAGAGTGTATTCCCAGCTTCACTGTCCGAAGCTGAAGTCCTGCTGCTGCGCGGGCGATCGAGAGCCAGGCCATGGGCGTGCAGTGCATTGCTTGCTGCCTGGCAAACTGGTGCTGCGGCAGACAGCACTGTGCTCTTCAGTGCAGAGGATGGAGTGTTTCACGTGAAACAGAGCCAGCGTGTGCACAGGCTCAGTTCAGCCTGGATCAGCATGCGTGCGCTCTGGCAGTGGCAACACGCGTTCCCGTGCCATCTCCTTCACAGAGCATTGGGACAGCACGCTCTGTGCAGCAGTGCCTGTGTCTTCCTCACAGAGGACGTGCAGGTGAGCGCGCGGCAAAGGGACGCACCAGACACGCTGTGCGCAACTCTAAGCCAGTGGCTGCCAGGACACAGACAAGGGTTTCCAGCTCACTGGCAAGACAGAGGACAAAGAGTGTGCTGCATACGCAGGCTTCCTGCAGCTTTCAGGAAGACGGGGGCCCTGTGCTGTGCCGCCCTGTCTGTATGGCAGAGAGTATGCTTCCTGGCCCACAGCTCAAAGCTGAAGTCCTGCTGCAGCAGGGATGGAGTGTTTCACGTGAAACAGTGCCGGTGCACCAGACTCCGCCCAGCCAGGGCAGCATGCGTGTGCCCTGTGGCGACATATGTTCCTGCACCCGCTCCCTTCACAGAGCACTGGAGCAGTACACTCCTGGGGCTGCAGTGCCTGTGCCTGCCTCACGCAGGACATGCTGCCGGCCGTGCGACACAGAGGCGCAGCAGTCACACAGAGCGCAGCCCAAGCCATCGCCAGGGCACAAACAAGGGGTTCCAGCTCACTGGCAGGACAGAGGACAAAGATTCGTGCTGCACATGCAGATCCCGCACAGCTTTCAGGAAGGCGGAGAGCCTGTGCCGTGCTGCCCAGTATGAGTATACGAGAGTGTGATCCCTGTCCCACAGCT
>CASEWR010000041.1 GCA_949291675.1 uncultured Desulfovibrio sp.
GACCATATTATAAGAAATCACTCAAAAAAAGGCAAGGGGAAAGTGGTCTATAAACGTGGTAAGATTATGTTTTTTCCTGGGAAAATTAGGAGAGCCTATGGGACATAGCTATCTGTAAGTGACCATAATCAAACTTTCAGGCTTTATGGGGAGAGCGGCTGAGGAGACTTAATGGGAGCAGTAGAGACATGTGTCCTGTTCATCTTTTGAAGAGACACAGGTCCTGACATGGGAGTGTGTTCACAATAAGAATATTGTACGGAACACATTCCGGAAGGTGTCTTTGTTTTCAATGCATTTTTCCTTGTTGAATATTGTGTTCAGATCCGACACATGAGGAAGAGCGCAGGATGTGCTTCTGAAAGCTGATCCTGCTTCTGGACGAAGAGTCACTGTCACACCTGAAATCGGGAAGGGTTCGTCCAGCAGATGGGGCCGCTCTCGCAGAATCATGCGTGTCCGCACGCCGGAACGGAAGGCCTGTGGAGCCAGACGCAGCTTTTCAGCGCCCTTCTCAGCATTCTTCTCTGCACTTTTCTCGGCGCTCAAAAGCAACAGTTGTCCCACATCCAGGAAGACGGACCATGAATGCTGTGACAGCGTACCCGGGGAAAAGAAAAAGGGTCTTACAACGTATCGCTACGTGTAAAACCCTGTAAAATCAATGAAATGGCGGAGGGAAAGGGATTTGAACCCCTGGAAGGCTTGCACCTTCAACGGTTTTCAAGACCGCCGCGATCAACCACTCTGCCATCCCTCCGCAGGTGATACTGTGCTACTTCTGGATGGCTTCCTTGAGCTGCTTGCCAGGGGTGAACTTGGCAACGTTGCAGGCGGGGATTTCCATCTCGGTCTGGGTGCGGGGGTTGCGGCACTTGCGGGCAGCGCGTTCCACAACCTTGAAGGTGCCGAAACCGGTCAGGGTCACGGACTCACCGGCAACCAGAGCTTCGCGAAGAGCCTCGACGGTGGCGTTCAGGGCCTTCTCGGCAACGCCTTTGCTGTCCAGGCCAGCCTTCTGTGCAATCTTTTCAACCAATTCTGCTTTAGTCATAGTCTTAAACTGCGAGGTTATTCCCTGCGCACGCAGGGAGTGGAAACGCAGCCTCCATATATTCCAAGTTAAAAGGTAGAGCGTGCGGCTTGAACTTATGAGTAAACCAGCGAAACGCTATGAGTCAAATTTCCCAAACGTATGTTCACATTCCCCGGACTGAAAGAACAGGGAGTGTGAAGCTCTGCCTGTATGTTCCAATCGTCTGTACGCGCTTCCTGGAGCTCTTTTTGTGCGAATTGCAGAGAAAAGAACCCGATGGGCATACGGGGGATCTGTCAGTACAGACCGTCGGCGCTGCCTGCCGCCATGGAGTACACGGGAACAAAGCGCGAACTTTGCATAAAGAAAATCGCAATACAGGTCAACCTTAAAAAGGCTCTGCAGCGCAATTTCTCAGCGCACTGGAGGCATGGGAGGCATGGGAATGACGCGGATTTCCGCCTTGGTCTCTCCCACACGCCTGCGGAAGGACTGTCTGCGATCCTCTCCGTCGATCAGACCGGCAATGAACTCTGCAATGTGCAGGGTGTGGTTCTTGCGCTTCATGTTCAGCATGCAGCGGGCAATACCGATCTTGCAGGACGGGCAGGCCACCAGCAGGGACTGGGAGTAGTTGTCCCCCATGAGCTGAGCCAGATTCTCCTGCTTGGACTTGCGCAGCACATTGTAGATTTCAGGGGTGGTCATGGAGCCTGTGCCGGACTCAGAGCAGCAGCCCTGGCTCAGCACGATGTTGGCACCGCTGAAGGTCTCCACAGCCTGCATGAGTGCCTGGTGGCCCTTGACGATGTGGGCACCTGCCCAGGGGCAGTGGCAGGAGCCGTGGTAGATAAGGCGTGTGCCTGCAGGCAGAGGCGGTGTCATGCCCTTTCTGGCCTCATTGAAGATGGGCAGCACAAGCTGGGTCAGGTCAATGACCTTGAGCCCCTCAAAGCTCTCCTCAAGGCCGAGACGCTCCATGCCGTCCAGGCAGGTGGGGCAGCTGGTGACAATGTACTTGCAGGTAAAGCCCTTCTGCTGGCAGGAGCGCAAGATGGATGCCATGTACTGCCTGTTCTTGGCCTTGTTATCCTCATAGTGCACGTCACTGCCTGCAGCCAGCAGCGGGTAGCCGCAGCACATGTGCTTTGGCGGCACCACCACGGCAAAGCCGGCCTGCAAAAGCAGCATGACCGAGGAGAGGCCGATGCGGTCGTAGAAGAGGCCGCCGCCACAGCCCGGGAAGTAGAAGACCAGGGGGGTATTCTCCACGTCCTCTGAGGGCGAGAAGATATTGCCCTTGTGGACCTTCAGCGACTCGTAGAGGTTGGTATAGCCCATCTTGGGGCCAGGGCCGGAGAAGAGGGGGCTTTGCATGCGTCTGCGCCAGGCAGAGGGCGTCACGCTGAGCACCTTGTTCTGCACCTTCTGGCCCACGGAGGCGAGCTTGGCCACCTTGGGCACGCGCTGGGGCACGTCCTTCACCAGCCAGTCAAGCACCATGTCCTTCAGATTGTGGCCGCCGGCACCCTCATGCTCAAGCATGGCATGCAGGCTTAAGGAGACCTCGCCGGAGGGAATCTTCATGGGACAGGTCTGCATGCAGCGTCCGCAGGAAGTACAGTGCTCGACCTGTCTGCGCAGGGCACGATACAGCGAGGCATCCACAGCACCCTTGTTCACCTGCGAATAGTAGATGGCCTCCATGAGCATACCATAGGCCATGTTCTTGTTGCGCGGGTGGAACTGCAGGGAAGAGCCGGGAATGGTCATGGGACAGACACGCTTGCACTTGCCGCAGCGCGTACAGGTCTGCACGCTGCGCAGAATGTCAATGAGCTTGTCCTTGTCTGCCAGACCGCTCTGGCTCAGGTCGCGGATAAGGGCGTTGAAGGAGAAGGTAAAGGGCTTGGTGGGCAGTTCCCTGCTCACCAGCTTGGCGGGATTCATGACATCACGCGGATCCGTCCTTTCCTTGAAGGCCTTCAGATCGTTCATCTTCTTTGGCTCAAGGAAGTGAATCTTGGTGATGCCTATGCCGTGTTCACCGGAGACTTCGCCGCCGAGCTCCTGACACTTGGCCATGACATGGCAGGCCACTTCTTCCGCGAGTTCGAGCATGTCGTGATCGTTGGAGTTCACGGGCATGTTGATGTGGCAGTTGCCGTCGCCTGCGTGCATGTGACTTGCCACCACCAGGTGCGAAGCCTCCATGGCAGTCTCGATCTCGCTGATCTGGCGGGCAAGACGGGGATACTTCTCGCGCATGCGGGCCAGGAAGGCATGGGCGCGCTCCATGATCTCGGTGTCAGACACCTCGGCACTGGAGAGCTCACCTAAGGCACCCTTGGAGACATAGGAGAACTCCTTGTTCATTTCCTTGTCTTCCATGGGGAAGCCGGAGAGCCTGCCCACGTCCTGCAGGGCCCTGCGGTAGGCTCGGGCTGTGCAGGCGATGTTCACATTCTCCAGGAACTGGGCAAATTCTGGGATGCGGTCAATGGGAATGACCACGTCTTCGTTGATCTTGAAGCCCGATGTCCTCCTGGCAATGAGGGAGAGTCTGTGCCTGTCTTCCCAGAAGTGCTCTGCATCCTTCTTGTCATGGGCGACCAGGATATCCACATCGTCCTGTTTCTTCACGACCTGGACGATGTTCTCCACGCACTTGTCGAGCAGATAGGTGTCGTCGCCATCCACCTGGACAATGATGACGGAGATGGGACGGCGATCCTTGTACTTTGTGCTCTTGGTCTGGTAGTCAATGGCCTGCACATACTTGGCATTGAACTCTTCCATGGCCGAGATGTGGGCGTAGTCACCCTCTTCGCGGATCTGGTTGCGCAAAGCCACCAGCTCACGCACCACCGTGGCAGCTGTGGTCATGCTGCGCCCGAAGAACTCCAGACACATGACGCGGCTGAACTTGGGTTTGGGGTGGGTGGTGAAACAGGCCTCGGTAATGATGCCGTCCGTCCCTTCCTTCTGCACGCCGGGAAGGCCGCCCAGAGCCTTGTTGGTCACGTCCTTGCCAAGGCCTGGCAGACGCATCTCGTTGCCCTGCAGGCGCACCACGTTGCGCACGCCGCCACTGATGTCCTTCACGGCAAAGACAGCCGTCTCTTCGGGCATAATCTTGTGGCGGGGATGGTTCTCGCGCTCCACGGAGATGATTTCACCTGTAGGCGTGACCATGCGCCACCACAGCAGATTGTCGATGGTGGTGCCGTACTCGAAGGCCATAGGGCCGCCGGCATTCTCGGAGATATTGCCGCCAATGGTGGAGGCCGTCTTGGAGGCCGGGTCCACGGAGAAGATATTGCCGGCCTTTGAGACAGCCTCAATCACGGCCTGGGTGATACAGCCTGCCTGACAGGTGACAGTAAGGCGCTCTGTATCAATGGCAGAGATCTTGTCCATGCGCGTCATGCTCACAATGACTGTGCGCTTGCGTGCAGGGACAGCGCCGCCTGTCATGCCCGAGCCGCCGCCTCTGGGAATGAGGGCGAACTTGAGCTCATTGGCCAGCTTGACAAGCTGGGAGACCTGCTCCGTTGTGTCCGGCTCCACCACCAGCAATGGCAGCTCCATGCGCAGGTCCGTGGCGTCCGTGGCTGCAGCCACGATGGAGGCAGGGTCAGAGAGAATGCACTCTTCGGGCAAAAACTTCAGCAGTTCATCCAGCAGACGGCTTCTGAAGACCACCTGTGCCTCCCATGCGGACCAGAACATGGTAATGCCTTCGGTGATGGCCGTTGCATAATAGTGAGCAAGGGACAGTGCGTCGCGCTCGTAGTGGGCGTTCACACTGCTGCGCACTGTATCGGCATTGATAAAGGGATTGTAGGCGACAAGAAAGAGTTCTTCGGCAATGGAGATGGCAAGATCACGCACCGACTGGGGCCAGGCCTGAAAATCGTCAATGTTGATGCGCAGTATGCTGTTGACCACGAAATCCGGAGAAATGGAAATATGCGGTCCCTTGTGAGGCATGATATGTTCTCCCTGATGGGTGATTGTGTGAAAAAGGCAGTATAGGCCCGCGCGCGAAGGGACGCAAGCAGGCATAACTGCCTCAATTTGGGCTGAACCACTCTCCAGGAGACATGTTTTGCAGGGGACGTTTCCGTCCTGTCTCAGTTCTGTTGCATGCTGTTCGCAGTCTTTCCTCAGTTCTTTCGCAGTCTTTCAGCAGACCTTTCTCAGTCTTTGCCCAGTCTTTTCTCCGGTCTGTCTCAGGTTGCGCTGCGGCTGCTCCAGGCCCTGTAGCAGCGCGCCACAGGGGAGTCGGGGTCCATGGTCTCCAGCAGTTTGCCCGTGGCATTCGCCGGGACAAAGCGCTGCGGACGAACAGGGGCTTCCTCGTCCTGCCAGGACGTCGGGGCAAGGCCCTTGCGCCCTGCAGTCAGGCTTACCTTCACATCCTCAAAGAAGGCTTCCTCCATGAAGGCATTGGCTCTGTGCACCATTTCATGGCCCAGGTACATCAGCTCCTGCATGGCCATGCTGTCCTCGGCTGCCACTTCCAGTCTGCGCTGCTTGTGCCCTACCGGCACGCATAAGGAGGAGATTTCCTCGCCCATGACCAGATGCCAGTTGCGCCACAGCTCCACCAGCCTGAGCTGCTCAGGGCATCCTGCCCTGGCAGACATGCTCTGCAGATATCTTCTGGCAAGCTCTTCCGCCTGCTCTGTACGGCGCCTGCGGGAACGACGTTTTGGCTTTGCCGGCATGCTTTCCTCTACCTTGCGGGGGTGTGTTGATCAGGAGTGTGTGGATCTGGGGTGTGATGATCAGGGGTTCGCTGGAATGCACGACTCTGGCCGGTGTACGGACACACACGGACAGTGCCGCATATTCGGGAGTGTGGTGTACTCTCAGCCACTGTCCGCCGGATACGGCGAGAGCAGCCCCCGGCTGACAGAAAATGCTGTGTTCGCCACAGCACGCTGTTACGCACTGACAGCCTGCAGCAGCCTGTATCTATATTTTCGTCTATTGACATATAACGATATCTTGATACATACACCAGAGACTGACTTTCAGAGGAGCCTGTGCGACCACCGCTCAGCGGCTCTCACACTGCGGTCCCCCCACTGTGCCCCTCACCAGGCAACACCCGGCAACACGGAACACAGTACTGAAGTACCACTGAGCCCCTGATCAGCCTCTGATCCATTCCTGATCCATTTCTGATCAGCTCCAGATCCGTTCTGAATGACCGGCGCTGTACTGGCCGGTTCTGAATATCACTGAGCATCACGAGCACGAGACAAGAATGACTGTCACACATTTCAAGGCCCTTGCCGATGAAACCAGGCTCAGGCTGCTGCGCATTCTGCTTTCCCATGAGCTTTCTGTCAACGAGCTTGTCACTGTCCTCGGCATGGGGCAGTCGCGTATCTCCCGCCACCTGCGCATTTTAAGCGACGCAGGTCTGCTCACCTCCAGGCGTGACGGCCTATGGGTCTTCTATCAGGCCCAGCAGGAGGGAGAGAACAGAGTCTTCCTCGATGCCATTGCCCCCTTTCTGCAGAACATCCCCGAAGCTGCCCAGGACATCGAGAATACCAACAGGCTGATTGAGGAGCGCACCCGCAAGTCCCGCCAGTTCTTCAATGAGATTGCCGATGACTGGGACAATCTCAACAGCGAGATTCTCGGCGACTTTAACCTTGCCGAGGCAGTCTGCGCTGCCATGCCCAGGGGCTGTAACCTTGCCGTGGACCTTGGCTGTGGCACAGGCACTGTGCTCAAGCGCATGCTTGCCCACTCCCATGGCGTCATCGGCGTGGACAACTCACCCGGCATGCTTGAGGCCTGCAAGCGCACCTTTGCGGACACGCCAGAGGCCGGAGAACGCATTTCCCTGCGTATAGGCGAGCTTGAGCATCTGCCCCTGCGCGACCATGAGGCAGACTTTGCCTCCATCAACCTTGTCCTGCATCACATCCATCAGCCGGACAATGTCCTGCAGGAAATACGCCGCATCCTCTCCCAGCGCGGCATTCTCTTCATTTCCGATTTCAAGAAGCACAAGGACGAGAGCATGCGCACACGCTATGGCGATCACTGGCTGGGCTTTGACACCAGCAGACTGGCCATGGCCCTGCGCGCAAACGGCTTCACCAGAACCGTGCTGCGCGAGCAGAAGGTGAACAAGGGCCTGACCCTCATCATGCTCACTTCCTATGTCTCGGCACCCAATGCCGAGGCTCAGACACAGCAGGCTGCAGGCGCTGCATCCGCTGCTGTCTCAGGCGCCTGATGCAACGCATCTGCAACGCACCTGCAACACATCAGGACGCACCAGGACGCAGACAGATCACACATCTCTGACGCAGACGCTGCAACTTCAGCCACAGATCCTGCAGGTCCTCTGCAATTCCCCTGCAGCGTCTCGGCAACTTCCACACAGACGTTCCGCAGTTTTCCTGAAAGGCTGCACAGATTTCGTACAAATCATCACACCGTACACCCAAATTCCACACAGACTCCACACAGATTCCACTCTCAAGCAACAGTACAGAGGAACACCATGGTTAAAGAAATTGATCTTTCCCTCGACTATAAAATCCACGACCTCGGTCTTGCTGACTTCGGCAACAAGGAAATCCAGCTGTCCGAGCGTGAAATGCCCGGCATCATGGAGTGCATGAAAAAGTACGGCCCCGAAAAGCCCCTGAAGGGCCTGCGTGTGACCGGCTCGCTGCACATGACCATTCAGACAGCCATGCTCATCCGTGCTCTGTACGAGCTCGGTGCTGACATCCGCTGGGCTTCCTGCAACATCTTCTCCACGCAGGACCATGCTGCCGCTGCCGTGGTGAAGAACGGCTGGGCAAAGGTCTTTGCCTGGAAGGGTGAGAGCGTGGAAGACTACTGGTGGTGCACGGAAATGGCACTGACCTGGCCTGACGGCAAGGGACCGGACCTTATCGTGGACGACGGCGGCGACGCCACCCTGCTCATCCACATGGGCTATACCTGCGAAAAGGATCCTTCCCTCTTCGACAAGCCCCATGCCAACGAGGAAGAGAGCATCATCTTCGAGCGCCTCAAGGCCCGCTATGCTGCTGATCCCACCCACTGGGAGACCGTGGCTGCCGGCGTGCGCGGCGTGAGCGAGGAAACCACCACCGGTGTCCACAGGCTCTACAGCTTTGCCAAGCAGGGCGCACTGCTCTTCCCTGCCATCAATGTCAACGACAGCGTGACCAAGTCCAAGTTCGACAACCTCTACGGCTGCCGCGAATCCCTGGCTGACGGCATCAAGCGCGCCACTGACATCATGATCGCCGGCAAGGTGGTCATGGTCTGCGGCTATGGCGATGTGGGCAAGGGCTGCGCCAAGTCCATGCGCGGCTTCGGCGCCCGCGTCCTGGTCTCCGAAATCGACCCCATCTGCGCGCTGCAGGCCGCCATGGAAGGCTTTGAAGTGTGCACCGTGGAAGACGCCCTGCCCCTGGCTGACATCTATGTCACCTGCACAGGCAACCTCAATGTCATTACCGGCGCCCATATGGAGCAGATGAAGGACGAGGCCATTGTCTGCAATATCGGCCACTTCGACAACGAAATCGATATGCACTACCTCACCTCCACCGAAGGCTGCGTGAAAACCAACATCAAGCCCCAGGTGGACAAGTGGACCCTGCGCTCCGGCAGGTCCATCATCGTGCTTGCTGAAGGCCGCCTTGTGAACCTCGGCTGCGCCACAGGCCATGCCAGCTTTGTCATGTCCAACAGCTTCACCAACCAGATTCTGGCCCAGATTCGCCTGGCCACGGACAAGACCCTCACCAGACAGGTCTACACCCTGCCCAAGGAACTCGACGAGGAAGTGGCCCGTCTGCACCTCGGCCGCATCGGCGCAAAACTGACCACCCTGACCGAAGAGCAGGCTGCCTACATCGGCGTGAGCGTCAACGGTCCCTACAAGGCTGACCATTACCGCTACTAAGCCGGACAGCCTGAAGGCGCATCTTCCAGAGGGTTGCAGGTTTGAGACCTGCAACCCTCTTTCTGACTGCATACCCTGACTGCACACAACCACACAGACACGCATATGCCCGCACAACCTGACTGCAGCATGGCCGCTTTTTGACTTGCAGGGGCCCATACCGTAGACTCTGCCCGCGCATAGGCCGGCCCCGGGGCCCTGTACCTGGACTCTCGCAGGGCTGCTGCGTCTTCCACACAGGCCATCCCATCCAGGAGAGGTATCCATGACTGAACCCAGCAACACCACACAGCCCGGGCAGCGCAGCGAGCGCAAGGCTCGCAGCAGCGCAACCATCACCCTGGAACTTCAGCCTGAAGGACGCATTTCCACCATAGAACGCCCCAAGACCGTGCGCCAGCTCCTCGACAGACTGGATCTGCTTGAGGAAACAGCCCTGGTGATACGCAACGGCACCCTGCTGACGCCGGATCTTGCCATCATGCCCGGCGACAGCATCATTGTGCGCCAGGTGACCTCGCGCGGCTGATCCCCACCCCTTCACAAGGCAGGCTGCACCGGCCCCGACAGGTCTCATACAGGTCTCGTACCGGCATCTGTCAGGCCCTGCCTGCCCCCTGCAGGACAACCATGCTCGATATCCTTTCCAATACAGAACAGGCTCTGCGCAACTTCTCCATTGCCTTCATCCCTGCTTTTCTGGGCATCATTCTCCATGAGATGGGACATGGCTACATGGCCTTGCGTCAGGGCGACTATACAGCCAAATTCATGGGTCGTCTGACCATGAACCCCATAGCCCACATTGATCCTGTGGGCCTGCTCATGTTCGTGCTCACCTCCCTGAGCGGCAGCTTTGTCTTCGGCTGGGCAAAGCCTGTGCCTGTGGATGCCCGCAACTTCCGCAACCCCAGACACGGCCTCATGCTCGTGGCCCTGGCAGGCCCCCTGGTCAACGTGCTCCTGGCCATTCTCTTCGGCCTGCTGCTCAAGCTCACCATCACCGTCTTCCCCTTTCTGACCTACCAGGACAGCAGCGCCTACATCTTTGTGCTCTCGATGCTGCAGATGGGCATCATCATCAACCTCGGTCTTGCCCTCTTCAATCTCTTCCCTGTGCCGCCCCTGGACGGCAGCAAGGTGGTGTCCTACTTCCTGCCGCAGCGCCTGGCCTACAAATATCTCAGCATTGAGCGCTACGGCCTGCTCATCCTCATTGTGCTGCTGGCCACAGGCGTGCTCGGCCCCATCATCACCCCCATTCTGCGGGAAAGCTATCACGGCATCCTCGGCCTGTTCGGCATTGTCTAGCGGGATGCCCCGCCAGGGCATGCTAAAACGCCCTCTGCACGCTCCCGGCACGCCTGCCGGAGCCGCCATGGTGCCGTTATGGAGCCTGCCATGGTGCCACACAGGCCAGTGCTCCGCGTCCCATATGTCCCATGGGGCCATCAGAAGCCATTCTGACCCTCCATGGCACCATCCCGGATGCCATCGTGACACCAGGGAGCCCTCAAGACGCCTTTCAGACGGCTTCAGGCTCCATCAGGAATGTATGAAGATTCTCGGCATTGACTACGGCCTTGAGCGCACAGGCCTTGCAGCCACGGATGCAGACGCCATCCTGGTCTATCCTCTGACCACCTTCAGGCTTGCGGACTACCCCGACCGCAAGGCCTTTCTGGCAGCCCTGGCTGCCCGCATTGCGCAGGAGGACACGCAGCTTGTGGTCATAGGCCTGCCCCTTCTGGCAGACGGCTCGGAGAGCATGACCACCCGCCAGGTGCGCAATTTTGCCGCCAGGATACAGCGGCGCGTGCCCTGCCCCTGTGTGCTGTTCAACGAATATTTAAGCTCCGAAGAAGCCTTTCAGGACCTGCGCAGCGCAGGTGTCAGCAAAAAGCGCGTCAAAAGCGTGCTGGACCAGCAGGCAGCCGTGCGCATTCTGGAAAGCTATCTCAACAACCCTTCCCTTGCCCTGCCCCTTCACGCGTGAGCCCGTGCGGCCACAGGAGTCCTGTTGTGTGGCAAACACTTAAAATCCTGATCATCAGCCTGATATTCTGTGCCCTGTCCGCAGGCGGCTGGGTCATGTTCATGGCCGATCAGTTCATGAACACTGCTCCCGAGACCCCGGGCCGCGATGTGCTGATAGACATTCAGCCCGGTGCACACCTTGGCAGGATTGCCGAGCTGCTGGAAGAGAAGAAGGTTGTCACCTCTGCCTTCAAGTTCCGACTGCTTGCCCGCTACAAAGAGGTCAGCACAGGACTGCAGGCAGGACGCTTCCGGTTCAACACAGGCTGGCTGCCTCAGCAGGTGCTTGATACCCTGGTCAGCGGTCAGCCGGTCTTAAGCCGCATCACCATCCCCGAAGGTCTGACCTGGTGGCAGACAGCACGCCTGCTCGCAGATGCAGGCTATGCCAGCTATGAGGACCTGGTTGCCATTGTGCGGGACAAGGACTTCCTGCTCCACTACGGTATTCCCTTTGACACTGCCGAAGGCTTCCTCATGCCGGACACCTACCTGCTGAAGCGGCCCGATGAGGCGGCAGACCAGGCAGGAAAGGCCAGTGCCGGCAAGGCCGGGACAGCCAGCGCTACGGCAGGTGCTGCCACGGCAACACCTGCTGCTCAGGCGGACAAGACTGAGACAGCCGCAGCGGACAGCACGGCTTCTGGCAGCACAGCAGACAAGGCAGAAGCCGGGACAGCTCAAGAACAGGCTGCAGCAGCACAACAGGCAAAAGAGCAGGCGGAAAAGGCCGCAAAGGCCGAAAAACGACGCTCACCTGCCTGGAAGGTGGCCGGACGTCTGGTGGACAACTTCTGGCAGAAGGCTGCCTCCGTGTGGCCTGATGGCAAGAAGCCCGCACGGGAGGAGCTGCGCAGATACGTGACCCTGGCCTCCATTGTGGAGAAGGAAACCGCAGTGCCCTCAGAGCGTCCCAGGGTGGCCGGCGTCTATGCAAACCGCCTGGAAAGGGGCATGTTGCTGCAGGCAGACCCCACTGTCATCTATGGCAAGGGCGAAAGCTTCAAGGGCAGCATTACCAAAAGCATGCTCAACGACCCCACAAATCCCTACAATACCTATCAGAAGGCAGGTCTTCCCCCCGGCCCCATCTGTTCCTTCGGCATCTCGGCGCTCAAGGCAGCCGTCAATCCCGAGTCCCATGACTATCTGTACTTTGTGGCAGTGCGGGACGGCGGCGAGCACAGGTTCAGCAAAACGCTGCGCGAGCACAACAGGGCCGTGCAGCAGTACCGCAAGAGCCGTCAGGAACAGTAGCCGCCTGCAAAGCAGACAGACACGCCAGGACTTCAGGACAGGTGCGCTGCACAGGGCAGGCAGTTGGCATGTACAGCCATGCGCCGTCATGCACATATGCAGCAACAAGGAGTGAAATATATGAAATATGTCATTGTGGAAGACTTCTCCGGCCAGGCTGTTCCCTTCATTTTCCCGAGACGTGTGGATCACGCGGATATGTGCGAACAGCTTCCCTATGGCAAAGTGCTGTCCGCAGGCTACGTGGAACTTGAGGCTGACGGCAGCTTCCTCTGCCATGGCGGCAACAATGAGCTGCAGGTCAGGGCAGACCCGGTCAGGGACGCTGCCATCCTGAAGGAAGCCTTCAGAAAGCGCGACGACGACAGGGTGTCCCGCTCCATACAGTAGGGACTGTCCCCGAAGACAGGCCATACAGCCGGCCGGGACTGCTGCCGGAAAATTTGCGAGGGCAGACAGAACACACGTTCTGTCTGCCCTCTTGCTATTTTGTCTCAGCAGTTCTGTCTCAGCCTCTCAGGCCATCTGCCGGCATCTCTGCGCTGAGCCTGAAGTCCGGCTAGCGGGGCTGAGTGGAACTTTGAGTCTGTGCTGCGTCCTCCACACTCTCCACAATGGCGGCGTCTTCCACCATGTCAGCAGTCTGCGTGCCGGGCTGACCGGAGCTGGCTGCATGGGCAGAGGCCTGTGTCTCTGCCTGTGCGTCTGCAGCAGCCTTGCCTGCTGCCTGCCCGGCAGCATTGCCAGAGGGCTGGCCCGGCAGCTGCGGAGTCGGCCCCTGGACGGCAACTGTGGGCGTGTCAGGCAGGGCCTTGAGGGCGCCGTCGGCATTCTCGGCCAGCAGTTTGAGCTGGCCTTCCTCATAGCGCAGGGGCAGGCAGTCCTTGTTCATGATGACAATGCCTGTGGTCTCCAGCACCTTCATGCGATAGGCGTATTCCTGCTCCATGCGTCTGTGCCTGGCAAGAAAGAAGAGCCTGCCTAAGTAGCAGACAATGAAGAAGACCACGATGCCCAGGATGATCCAGAGAATATAGGGCTTTAAGGCTGCGCCCATGGCCATGGCCATCTGCATGGCACTGTCAATGAAGAGCACAGCGCAGCCCATGGCAATGAGGGTGAGCAGGATGACGATGGTCGGTGCATGACGCACAATGGCATAGAAGCGCTGGAAGCGCTGCGGTACCTCCTCACCAGCACCGCCACCGCCGCCCTGGCCGTCTCCGCCGTTCAGGGCTCTGGAGAAGAACTGGCCTGAGAGGTGCAAAAGGAGCAGCAGGCCCACAGGGGAGAGGACAGCTGCCACAAGCCAGCCCACCCAGGGGAATCTGGCCATCCTGGGGCCACCGGGCTCAAGGGGCACAGCATTGGTGACGCCATAGAAGAAGGCTACGGCACCCACAATGATCTCCAGACAGAAGACGGCAATAAGGTAGTAGACAACAATATCCCTGTTGCGCTCCTCATACCAGGCACGCCCGAGCCTGCCCTTTGCCTCAGCCTTCTGCTGTGTGGCTGTTTTCTCTGCCTGTGCTGCCTTGTCTGCCGACTGCCCTGCAGCCTGTTTTGCCGACTGATTTGCCGATGTTGCCGCTGTCTTTGCCTGGCTCGATCCGGCCATTCCTGCCTCCGGGAAGGTATGAAGGCTCCGCCCGACGCCCTGCCTCATGGCAGCTGCACGGGGGAGAGATGGACAAGGGGAAAACGATGTCCTGCAGGCGCCATTGCAAACGCCCTGAAAATGCCGGGAAAAGCGTGCCTGCTGCCTGCTGTCAGGTCGCGCAGTGCAGGCCATGCCTGGCTCTCTTCCATGCGCAGAACACAGTGCTGCTTGTAGCAGACGGGCACACGTCCTTCAAGCTGCAGGCAAAAGTGCACCTGCAGGATGCCTCCTGCTTGCAAGCCCTGTCTCGCGGCCCTGTCCTGCAATCCTGGCGTACCGTGCCGGCCTGCTGTCCTGCTATTGCACCCCTGACACTGCAATATGACACTGCGAAAGCTTTTGCCGCACGGCAGAGGTCGGCAGGGGCTGTCAGCTGCAGCGTCCTGTCTGGCAGCAGACTCAATCGGGTAGGAGGCCCGCGATTATTTCACGGGCCGTCCTCCCACACCACCCACCGTACGGGTCCGTAGTGGGCGGTTACCAATAACTTCAGGGGGATCTTACTTGTATACATCCCCCAGACAGGTCCATGCCTGTGGTTGGTGGTGTTGTTCCTCGGTTGTCCTATCAGCTGTCTACCGTCCATCCATACTGATGCCGTCATTCCTTCAGGACGGCGGCCGGCTCGTGTTACTTCCGGCCTTTCAGACATC
>CASEWR010000042.1 GCA_949291675.1 uncultured Desulfovibrio sp.
AGATAGAGGGTGGCACCCTGTGCCTCTTCAGCAAGACGGCGCAGATCGGTCTTCGGGAACGAGCGGCCTGTGCGGCGCGCAGCGGAAGACGTGCCTGCAGCTGACGACGTGCTGCCAGATCTGCCCGTGCGCGAGCGTGCACCTGCAGTCTTTCCCTGACGCGTGCTTTTCTTTGTTGTGTCCGCAGTCACTGCTTCCTCCACTGCTGCTGTCTGGTCCTGTCCGGCACGCTGTTGCCCGGCCCTGTCTGGGCGTGCTGGCTTCTGCCGCACGGGGAGGCTTGCGCATGCCTGCCAGGCTATGATGCCAGGCCATGCTGGCCCATGGGGCGGGCCATGGTGAGCATGATCCGTGAAGGCCATGATCCATGATGCCCCGTGATGTCCCATGGCGATCCATGGTAATTCATGGTGAGCCATGGCGGGCTCTGCCCTGTCGGCGGGGCATTCTGGCACAAGGGGAAGTGGCCTGCAAGGGCAGGGATCGGGAGACGACAAGAGCAAGTGTTTTCAGCATCTTAGACCAATATCCGGGCGCATTGGCCCCCTTGACCGGACACTGTCCTGCAGCTAGAGTGATGCCGGCTGAGCTTCCGCAACATTTGCGCAAAGCCCGGCCAGCCGCACCCTGCCGGCAGCATGGCCGCACGCCTTTCCGGCACGTTCCCGGGCAGTATGGCGGCTTCGCATCCAGTGCAGAGGATCCCGCACAGAGCATCAGGTAGGCACATGCCAGTTTTCAACTCCCGCTGCCTTGCCGCAGCAGCCCTAAGCCTTCTTCTCGCAGCAGCGCAGACTGCCCTTCCTGCAGACGCTGCCGTTGCCACGCAGGCTCTTGCCGGAGCCGGCCAACTGCAGGCAGCCCCCAGGGTCCTGTCCACAAAGGACAGGGTTGCAGACCTCTTTCCCTGGACCTGCCGTCAGAAGACCATGACGTCCATGCGCACCCAGCCTGACAAGGAGCTTGAAGGCGAGTGGATCTCCTCGCTGGAGCCCTCCAGAGTGCTGGACATACGCGACGGGCGCTTTTCCCTGCAGGGCACAGGCCGCAATCTCAGGGGCACTGTGACCCAGGAGGGACCGGAGCTTGTCTTCACCCTGGATGACCAGCTCTCCTGCCGGGTCATCTGGCAGCTGCTCGGCGACGGCCGCCTTGCCATCAACTCAGGCCAGGACCTGCTGCACAGACGCGGTGAGCCTGCCATCCCCACCACCTCAGTGCGCCAGTTCGGCCACAAGGACTGCCGCTTCACTGTCACTGTGCCCAGTGTGCTGCCCATGGAAGAAACAGAGGACGGAGTGCGCATCATGAGCATTGAGAAGGATGCTGCCATGCAGATCCTCTCAGGCGTCACCGACAAATCCTGTCATGACTTTGCCAAAGCCATTGCCACAGCCCTGGGCAGCACGGATTTTCAGGCTGTGGACAAGGATGCCAATGCCTATACCTTTACAGCCACAGTGCGCGGCATCCCCATGATGCAGTACATCGTCATGGAGGGAAAGCAGTACCTGCATGTCTCCCTCATGGGCCAGTACAACAAGCTGGTGAGCTATCTGAAGTACGTACACATTGTGGATACTGCCCGCTGATGTGCGCGAGAACGCGCCAGCATGCACCGGACGTATCGTGATGCACCAGCATGTCAGCAAGGTGTCGCGGCGCTGCAACATCGGCGTGAGACAACAGGATGCAGCAAGCAGCTGCGGCAACCTGCTGCAGCACCCCGTTGCAGCAGACGGGGCTCCCTGTATCAAAATCAGACAGGCCTGTCTGATTTTGCTGCACACAAAGCAGGGCCTGACGCAGGACAAAAGACAGGGCCGGATGCAGGACCGGCATATGGCCTGCAAGGCGGCCTGAGAGAGGGCAGGATGCACGCAGGCAAAATACAGGCACAGGACAAAGGGGCAGACAGCATGCTGACAGACAGGAACATGCAGGCAGCAGACACACAGGCAGCTGTGACAGAAGCTGAGCAGGAAGAAGCTGAGCAGGCAGGCGTTCCGCAGAAAGAAGCTGAGAAGACAGACGTTAAACTGACAGAATTTGCCAAAATGCGCGCAGGCCTGCTCTACAACTGCATGGACCCTGCCCTGCGCCCCCTGCATCTCAGGGCGCTGGCCTTGTGTGTGCAGCTGCGTGGCCCTGGTTCTGCTGCCACAAAGCGGGCCATTTTGCAGGACCTCATCCCAAGTCTGCCTGACAGTGCAGACATAGAGCTGCCCTTCTTTTGCGACACAGGCTCAGGCATTGAGCTTGCAGAGCATGTGCATATCGGTTCCGGCTGCACCTTTCTGGATACAGGCATCATCCATGTGGGGGAAGGCACGGACATTGGTCCAGGCTGCATAATCTGCACGCCGCACCATCCCCTGGATGCCGAAGAGCGCAGAAAACCTGTGCAGTACGCCTTTGCCGTGCACATTGGCGCACACTGCCAGCTTGGTGCCAGTGTCATTGTCTGCCCTGGTGTCAGCATTGGTGATGGCTGTATCATCGCCCCTGGTGCTGTGGTCACACAGGATATTCCGCCCTTTTCCCTGGCAGCCGGCTGTCCTGCCAGGGTGACAGGCAGCGTGCAGGCGAGAATGCCAGGCAGCATGGCAGGCAGCATGCCGGCAGAAATGCCAGGCAGCACTGCAGGCAGCATGGCCCGAGCAGCAGCCGAAGGCCACACGGAACAGCCCGAAGGCCTGTCTGGAGCAGCCTGCCAGACCAGTGCCAGCCAGAACAATGCCTGCCAGACCAGTGCGGGCCAGGCCGGTGCCGGCAGTGCCCCATTGCGCGTGCGCGAGCTTTTGAGTGAACTGCAGGTGCTGGCACCCCATAATGCGGGCTGTCGGGCGCTGCAGGCAAGGCTGCTGCCCCATGCGTCGGCAGCTGTCATCATGCCGCCCCTCATCTGTACCAGGGGAGACAGTATCAGCATTGGCAGGGACAGCTTTCTCAACTTCAATGCCACGCTTGTGGATACAGCCAGGATCCGCATAGGAAAATACAGTCTTCT
>CASEWR010000043.1 GCA_949291675.1 uncultured Desulfovibrio sp.
AGCCAACTTTCAAACAGGACTTCACCCTTTCTCTGCTGCTGCGGGCAGCCGGCCGCAGGCCTGTGCGCCACAGTGCAGTGAATTTTCCGAGGAGTAACCCTATGCCTGTATTCCGTCTTGCCTTCTCCCTGTGCTGCCTGCTTGCAGTGGCTCTGTGCCTTCCGCAGCCTGGTATGGCCGCCAGAGACAACGGCATCATCATGAACGAAACCGGAGATGGAAGCGGCAAATCCGGCACCTATCTCAACCCCCAGTTCCGCTACCAGGGCGCAGGTGAATCCGACGGCTCCCGTCTGCGCACCCAGCGTCTGAAGCAGAACATGGCCGGTATGCTCGTTGCAGACTTCAATGGCGACGGCAAGAACGAAATCGCCATCCTGGGCAATCACGACGTGTCCATCTGGACCTGGAGCGGCAGAAACGCCCGCATGCAGGAACTCGGACGTCAGAGAATCTCTGCCACCAATGACAACTTCAGCTTCAGATACATGGATCTGAACCGCGACAAGGTACCGGATCTGGTCATCACCACCTTTGCTGAGGAAGACGGCAGACCCTACACGTACTTCTACACCTTCAAGGGTGGCAGATTCAGCGAGCTGTCCAGAAGGGCTCCCTACTTCATCTCTGTAGCCAAGATTCCGCCCTATTTCACCCCCACCCTGGTGGGCCAGGGCTGGGACAGCGTGCGTCTGTTCTCTCCCGGTGTGCGTCAGGTGGTGAAGAAGGGTGACAGCTATGGTCTGGGCTCCAAGCTGAACCTGCCCAAGGGCACAACCTGCTACAACTTTGCCTATATTCCCCCGAGCAAGAACAACCCCGAGCAGCTGGTGGTGCTGAGCGACGACGAGCGCATCAAGCTCTATCAGGGCAGAAACCAGAGCCTCATCCACACCACCATGGAGCGCTTCTCCGGCTCCGCTGTGGGTATCGACCACTACAAGGGCATGCCCGGCCTTGGCGTGGACAGAAACTACCAGATGCCCACCAAGTACTACGCTCCCATGGAGCTCATCTCTGCTGACATCGGCAATACCGGCGAGCCTGTGCTGCTGGTGAACAAGCCCATTTCCACAGCTTCCCAGTTCTTTGACCGCTACCGCTACTTCCCCCAGGGCGAAATCCACGCGCTGTACTGGGATGGTGTCGGCCTGTCCCTGAAGTGGAAGACCCGCCGCATCCGTGGTTCTGTTGCCGCAGTGGCCCTGGCAGACGTTGACAACAACGGCATCCTGGACCTCGTGGTCGGCCTCAATACCTCTCCGGACCTCGGCGTCGGCTCCAGACAGTGCATGATCACGGCCTATCCTCTGGATGTGAGCGCCATGGATCCCAATACACCTGCTGACATGAGCGATTTCGAAGTCAATCCCAGCTTCTAGGCTGAAACATTTCTCAGAGTGTGAAGGCAGAAAGGGGAGACCCTCCCTTTTCTGCCTTCTTGCAAATCAGACACTGAACACGTACTGAGCGTACACAAGCACACAGTACTGACGCAGGGCCATTCCCTGTGCACGACACGTCAAGGAGGCGACATGAACGTTCTTGTCATTGGTTCCGGAGGCAGGGAGCATGCCCTGGTCTGGAAACTGTCCCAGAGTCCCCTGGTCACGGAAATCTTTGTGGCCCCGGGCAATGGCGGCATGGAGCAGATGCAGGGCGTCACCTGCGTCCCGGTCAAAGCCGATGACATCATCGGCCTGGTAAAGCTGGCCAGAGAAAAGCAGGTCGGACTGGTTGTTCCGGGGCCTGAGGCTGCCCTTACCCTGGGCATTGCTGACGCCATGGAAGCTGCCGGCATTCCCTGCTTTGGTCCTGGCCGCTACTGCGCCCAGCTCGAAGGCAGCAAGGCCTTTGCCAAGGGTGTCATGGAAAAGAGCGGCGTGCCCACAGCTGCCTGCGCTGTCTTTGAGAACGCAGACGAGGCCAAGGACTTCATCAGAAAGATGAAGCGCTCCCTGGTGATCAAGGCTGACGGCCTTGCCGCTGGCAAGGGCGTCATTGTCTGCCACAGCGAACAGGAAGCCCTGGACGCCGTTGATCTCATCATGAATCAGCAGGCCTTCGGCACAGCCGGCAGCACCGTGGTAGTGGAAGAATTTCTCAAGGGCGAGGAAGTCTCCCTTTTGTGCCTGTGCGACGGCGAGCACGCTGTGCCCCTGCCTTCCGCCCAGGATCACAAGGCTGCCTATGACAATGATGAAGGCCCCAATACCGGCGGCATGGGCGCCTACAGCCCTGCACCCATTCTCCCGGATGCAGAGCTTGAGAAGATGACGGACATTGTCATTCGTCCTGTGCTCAAATACCTGGCTTCCAAGGGCCATCCCTTCACAGGCATTCTCTATGCCGGCCTGATGATGACCAGCGACGGTCCCAGGGTGCTGGAATACAATGTGCGCTTTGGTGACCCCGAGTGCCAGCCCCTGCTCAGCCGCCTGGAAAGCGATCTGTGCGCCATCATGCTGGCAGCAGTGAAGGGCGAGCTCGATCCTGCCATGGTGCAGTTCACTCCCAGGTCCGCTGTGGGCGTGGTCATCACTGCAGCCGGCTACCCCGGCTCCTACGAAAAGGGCATGCCCATTGAGGGCATTGCAGCTGCCGAAGGCCTGCCCGATCTCGTTGTCTTCCACAGCGGCACAAAGCGCGATGGCGACACAATCCTGGCCAATGGCGGCCGCATTCTCTGCGTCACTGCCCTGGGCGAGGATCTGGCCTCAGCCCGCGACAAGGCCTATGAAGGTGTTGCCCGCATCACCATGCCCGGCAGCCGCTTCCGCAAGGATATCGGCATGAAGGGCATTGCCCGTCTTGAACAGCTCAAAAACGCCGCAAAGGCGTAGTTTCTGGAGGTTGCATGGCACAGGTTGTCATTCTCATGGGATCCGCCTCTGATGAAGAGAAAGTGGCTCCCTGCGTCTCCGTTTTGAAGGATCTCGGCATCTCCTGCCTCATCACCATTTCCTCTGCCCACAGGACACCGGAAAGGACTGAGCGCATCATTGCCGAGGAAGAAGCCAGGGGCGCACAGGTCTTTATCTGCGCTGCCGGCATGGCTGCCCATCTTGCCGGCGCTGTTGCCGCCCGCACCACCCGTCCGGTCATTGGCATTCCCATTGCCGGCTCTGCCTTTGGCGGCATGGACAGTCTGCTCTCCACAGTGCAGATGCCTCCGGGATTCCCTGTTGCCACTGTGGCCACTGACAAGGCCGGTGCCCGCAACGCCGCCTGGCTGGCTGCCCAGATTCTGGCCCTTTCCGATGCAGAACTGGCTGCAAAGCTTGTTGCTGCCAGGGAAAAGATGAAGACTGACATCGAAAAGGCCGGCGCCGAGCTGAGCGCACGCTATATGCAGTAAAAAGCCCTTTCGGGCTTGCAATAACGTCAGGGGGAAGAGGCTGCGCACCTCTTCCCCCTTTTTTTGTGCCATCGTCCGGCTGTTCCTGTACACGGGCGACAGCACCCCGGCACAGGAACTGGCCATTCCATGGCCTTGCGCGCCATCCTCAAGGATCGTCAAAGGATCGTCAAGGGATCGTCAGGGATCGTCCTCTGCCGTGGAGTCATGCAGTATTGGAAGCGATCTCTGGGGATCTCAGGGGATCTTTGCAGATGGCGTTGCCTGTCTGCCCTGCACACTGGCCCGGCTGTCGCATGGTTCATGGTGGGGGGGGGATAGGGCGAGCCGGAGCCAGAGCATTCTGACAAATAATGCTGACTGCTCATGGGAAAGGCATGCATAGGGCGGGCATGGTTCAGAGTGCATGCGCCTTCCTGATGTCAATCAGGAACTTTTGTCAGAGACAGAGTGGAGAGTGCAGAGCTTCCGCCTCGTACTTTCCCCACCCTGCAGGGCAGACTGCGCATGACAAACACAAACTGCAGACGACAGGTATGGACTTTGCTGCAGAGTGTGCCTGTTTGCGCGGCAAGTTCAGAAAATATACATTGCAAACTTCAGAAAAGACACACAGGACAAGATCTGTCATAAAACTGGTCTGTTATGAAGCTGGTCTTTTCTGACACTGGCCAGCCAGCCTCATGGACGCGAGCTGCAGATTTCGCACCTTGCAGCCGTTCTTGTCTCTCGGTGTCCTCTTCTCAGCGTCGGGCCCCCTGCGTCTTCCTCTCGTATCGTTGAAACAGCCATCTTCTTCGGGGTCGTGCTCTCCCCCGAACCAGTCAGGCAGCCGATATCATCGCAAGTCGTGTCGCAACGCCAGTCGCAGTCTCTATCCTGGAGTGTGAGCCGGCTCAGCAGGTCATGCAGTGCGGCAAGGCGCTGTCTTTCGAGGCCACAGAACACCTGGAGCAGTTCCATAACGTACAGGAGGTCTACGAAGTTGTGTGACTCGCCAAGCTCCTCTGCCATATGCTGGGCATCCTGCTGCGTACGCGGGGCAGGGGTGCCGCAGCAGACGGCCAGGGACTGCAGGCGCCTGGCAAGAATTGAGCGCTCCATACTTTCCTTGAGCTGCATTGTTTTTCCTCCATGCATGGCCTGCTGCCATGCCGGCTGCATGTGTACTGATGCAGTCATCTGCATCTATCTGGCAGGTTTTGCCACCCGGCTTGCCGGGTTTGATGTCGTACTCGCCGTACACGGCTTTGTGTACGCTGGCGTACTCTGGTGTACGGCGATGTATGACGGTGCACGGAGTCATGCACTGCGGTGTACGTCTTCTGCCTGCCCGGTGGCGTGCCCGATTCGGCACTATGGGCTCCTGCTTGCTCGTTCCTGTGCATGGCACTGTGTGCGGCTCTTGCATGCTCGCTGGCTGTGCAGGGCTCCGTGTGATAGTGTGTATTCGTTGTCGTGAGTGGCAGCGCCGGGTCTGTCTGTTCGCTGTCAGTCCGAGCTGTTTTGCGGGCTCTCTGCCTGACGGGGCGCCTGGTACATCTGCACGCCCGCTGTCGGGTCGGGCAGCGCGTGAGTCTGTGTACATGCTGCTGTGCAGGACGCCGTGTGCGCCTGCGTACCTGGAGTCCAGGCAATGTTGCGCGCTGGCCAGGGGCCATTTTCGCGTGGCTGTTCAGTCTGGCTGTTCGCAGGACTCTTGTCCTGCAAAACCTCAGCCGGAGTGTTCCGGCAGCTATACGTTGCTGTGTCAGGTTGTTCGTCACCTTTCACCTCTCTGGTCTTTTCCAGGGGGCTTTCTCAGAGAGTCATTCTCAGAGCGTCATTCTCAGGGAGTCATTCTCAGGGAGTCATTCCGGACTTTCCGCTTTTCTCACCAGTCTTCTGCTCTGTCTTCCTCCCTGTTAGTCCCTCTGCCGGCCTCACTGTTGTTCTCACTGTTCTTCTTGTTTGCCAGCTCATTGATGATATCCTCATCAAGTTCAACGATGTTCCCGGAACCAGCGACGCCGCAGCCATCCCACTGCATCATGGCCCTGCGCGGCCTCCCTTCTTCAGAAGGAATCTCTATGAGGGCGTACGCATACGGACCTTCGACACGGTTCATTTCCTGCTCCAGGAATGCTTTCATCACCGGGATGATACTGCAATCCGCGTTGCATCCCTGCGGACCTGAGGTCAGATAGAAGACATCCAGACAGTGAAGGATTTCGTCAAAGTTACACTCGCTGAACTCTTCTGCTATCTGTGTCGCATACTCACAGGGCAGAGGCTGGCCGTAATACGCTGCGAGAAGGAGTACTTCCCGGGCGAGGGCAATACTTTCAAGAGGTTCCATAGAAGCTCTTCCCATGTCTCCAGCCAGTGCCCAAAGTCAGATGCCCGGGCTGATGCGCTGTGTCAGTTTCGGTTCGAGCGGGACGGCCAGTGTTCTGTCTGTTTCTGCCTGCTGCTTCCGGTAAATCTTCCAGCTGGCAGGGTTGGGAGAAGACTGCAGCCATCTGTCCGGATCTGTGTGTCATGCTTTCCGTCAGAGTGTGCGTCAGAGTGCGCGCCAGAGTACCCGTCAGGCTGTCCATGACGCCTGCCATGCAGGAATTGTCATGAAATAACTTCTCCATGACGCAGGGTGTCTCTCCCTACGATACATGAAACAGCGCGAGCGCTCTGGCAGGCCTTGTTTGCAAATTGTTTTCCGCCAATTCCGTAGCTTGCCAGGTCAATGCTGTCTGCAGGCACAATCAGTTCACGTTTGCAGAGAACAATCCCAGCTTCTGCAGAGGGTATCTGTACAGGGATGAGCAGGCTGCTGCTCACAGTCATCTGGAGAATGAGCTCTCTCCTTGTATCGTTTCCTTGTGTCATTGTTTCTCCCGACTGAACCACAGTTTTCTTCAGGTTCATGTCATTTTTTGTCGAATTTTTTGCTGGTCCAGGTATCAGTCTGCGGAATCTGTCTCCGCTGCAAAGACTCTTGTCAGGTCGTGCCTTTTGCGTACGGTTGTCTGTTTTGTTCTTCTTTGCCTGATTGACTCCCATGGAAATCCCTGTGATTCCCATGGTATCCGACAGCTGCAAGTTGCAGAGTGTCTGACACGCTGCCTTGCCCTGCCTTCATCCACGCCATGCCGCGCCATGCCATGCCATGCCGCGCCACGCCTTGCCACGCCACGCCTTGCCACGCCTTGCCATGCCACGCCTTGCCATGCCACGCCAGGCCATGAAATCCATGCCCTGTCACGCCAGGTCATGATCCAGGTCATGATCCAAGCCATGATCCATGTCATGTCCGTGCAGCGATGTGCCTCGTTTGCCGGGGCTCGTCATCTGTGTTCGGTTGTCTGGTTCGGTTGTCTGGTTTTGTTCTCCTTTGCCTGATTGACTCCCATGGAAATCCCTGTGATTCCCGTGGTATCCGACAGCTGTAAGTTGCAGAGTGTCTGACACGCTGCCTTGCCCTGCCTTCAGACCGGGGGCGCTGACTCCTTTGTCTGTTACATAGTGTGCACCTTCTTCCAAGAGCAGTCTCCTGCCCTCTTTTTCTGAATGCGGCAGAGTTTGTTCTGCAGACTGAGCACAGGCTGTATACAGGCTCATGTCCTGAACATTCTCTGATTTCTCTTGTTCTGTACTGGTATTCAGAGCCTGCTTATGCAGGCCATCTGCTTTAAAGATCTTGCTGAGTATCTTCTGTGTTCTTCCAAATTCCTTGCTACCTTATGCTCGTTCTGTAGTTATCCTGAGCTCTTAAAACAAAATCTGCTGCAGTGTGCAATGACTCCTGCCTTGCCCGGCTTTGCCAGTTCCCTTTG
>CASEWR010000044.1 GCA_949291675.1 uncultured Desulfovibrio sp.
AGAACAGCCTGAACGGCATATCAGGCTGAAACTCCTTCCTTATACAGAGGGATCTCCGTACAGGAGGTCCCTCTTCCTGTCTTTTGGGGACAGAAGTGCAGCGGCCTTTTGCAGGCACAAAAAAAAGAGCATGATTTCTCATGCCCTTCTTTCTCATGTCTTGTCCCAAAAACTATATGGCTTGCATGCTTTAGGCGTCCTCTTGCTCGTTGAGATCCCATTCGTCATTGAGCTGGGTACGGAGCTTGCGGGAAAGCTTGAACGTTGCAACAACACGTTCAGAAAGGGTCATCTTTTCGCCAGTCTTGGGGTTACGGCCCGGACGCGGCTTTTTCAGCCTGGCTTCAAACTTGCCAAAGCTGGAGATGAGCACGGAACCGTCTTCCACGAGGCCGCGCTTGATAAGAGAAATCAGGCCTTCCACGCCCTTTTTCGCTTCGTCTACAGTGAGACCAGTGGCTTCCCTGACGTTATCCACAATGTCTGCCTTGACCAGGGTGGTCCCGGTCTTGACCGCAATTGGTTTACGTCTGATCTTCTTAGTCATGCCATCCCTCCTGAGGTGCGTGCAAGTAACGTACTTGCAGTCTGCCTAAATTCCAAAAAAAGTCAAGCTACTAGCAATATATACAAAAACTTGGAAGCTGTCCCCTTCTGTATCAGAAGAGGCTGTGTCAGGGTGAGCGGACCTGCCTGACTGCAGCAAGGGGGTGCGGACTGTCTCTTCGGGTGCTTCTTTTGAGAGAGGGATGCCCTGCTGCGGCAAAAGCTGGTGGCGCTGTTGCGGGGATCCTCCAGTTCTTGTACAGGCTTTTGGGCCGGCGGGGAAGAGCTGCAGGAAGTTCAGGTCAGAGATCTTCAGGCCACAGATCTTCAGGCCACAGCTTTTGCAGGATTTTGAACGCGCTGCAGCGATCTTAACGTTTTTTTGACAGCGATGGTGTCAGAGTGCTTGCAGACAAAGGGGCACACGCCCCAATCCCGCAGCACACAGCAAATCCATACCTCGATGAAGGAGATATACATGAAGACTTTTGCCTCTCTCGCTCTTGCAGCCGGCCTCATCCTTGTCCCCGCAGTTTCCCAGGCAGCCTTTGAGGGCCCTGCAGCCACCACTGGCACTAATCAGATGACAGTGGAGAAGGTCCTCTCCCTGAGCTTTGACCGTGATAACGTCTGCATGAGCGGCAATATCGTCAACAAGGTCATGACTGACAGCGAGAAGTACACCTTCCAGGACGCCACAGACAGCATTGTGGTGGAAATTGAGGACGAGGTCTTTGCCGGGCAGACCGTGACGCCGCAGTCAAAGGTGCGCATCTGCGGCGACGTGGACAGCGAGACCTTCAAGCCCAACGAATTCGATGTGGAAGCCCTGCAGCTTCTGCAGTAGGACGCATAGTGCCTGCATTTGACAAGCCCCTGCCCTGCAGGGGCTTTTTCAGTGGCTCTTCCTCTGGCCTAGGGCTCTGTAAACTGGGCGTCCATGTGGTTCCAGAACTCATGGTCCTGCAGATCAATACCTATGCTGTCGAGAAAGCGCAGACTGTCACTGCGGGTCAATGTCTCTCCATTGTGCCAGATGCGTACGTGTTCATTGCCTGTATCACCGGGAACAACAAAGCGATCATCCACAAAGGCAAAGGGAATGCAGATGGATGTGCCATCACTCTTCAGACGACCGATGAAGAGCACACGCATATTGCAGTAGTTTTCATACTCCTGCACAAAGAGATGCTGATCTAAAAGACTCCAGGCTGTGTTGGTACACAGGCCCTCCAGCAGGTCCTCAAGGTGCATCATGCTGCCGTCCTTCATGGGGACCATGAAGTTCTGGGTCAGCATGATCGCATACCGCTCCAGCACATCACGCTTCTCTTCCAGGAAGTCCTCCAGCTGACTGTACTGCACGCCGTGATCAAAGAGTGCGTAGATAAAGCCTGGATAGTTGCAGTCCCTGCTGATGGTTCTGATGGCCATGGGTGTCACATGCATGGGGTTCCAGGTGCGCAGCCAGGAACAGAAGGCCACCAGCACAGGAGGCATGCCATTGCTCATGACAGCAGCAGGATTGACGCCGGCATTGAGCAGATAGCGGGCTGTACTGGTATTGCCTACCAGGGCTGCGCAGTGCAGGAGACTGACGTTCTCAACCGTTGTGTTCTGATGGCCGTCAGGGGAGAGGAGGCTCATGATTCTGCGACGCATGACAAGGGCTTCGACACTGTCATCCTGGCCGGCACCAGGCTGTCTGCCAATGGAAAAGGTGGCCGTGGGCGCTGTGCCTGTGGCCTTGAGCAGAAAGTCCAGAATGGGCGCATCAGCGTAAATGGCTGCCAGCCACAGGCATTCCTGGGTGAGTCTGCCACCCTGACTGAGAGCAGCCTGTATCTCCTTGCTGCTGGACCTGCGCACGGCATCCTGCAGCCATCGGGTCGGATCCTGGACCATCTGCAGTGCCTCATTGGATGGTGCAGCAGAGAGTGCAGCGGAAGGTGCCGTGAGAGACACAGGGGATGATGCAGGTGTAACAGGAACTGCCGCAGTGTCCTCAGTCTGGTCCGGGCTTTCCCCCCGGGCAGCTCCCGGACAGGGCAGGGCGAGGGCGCAGACAAGGATGAGGGCAGAAAGCAGGAAAAGAGACTTCAGCTTGGACATGGACATACCCGGTGAACTTACCCGATGGACATACCCGACAGATCAAACACAGAGAACAAGGTTGTATAGCGTATTGGCGCTTCAGGGAAAAGAACATGCAGGGCATTTTTCCCCGGCAGAGTGGCAGGAATCAGCCTGTGCATGCTCTTTGTCTGTCTGTAAAACACATGCAATATCCATGCCTGACGCCATAAGATACGCAGTCCTCTCCTCATGTGCAGCACCATATGCAGTCCTGGAAAGCACCAGGACCAGCAGTAGACCTGCAGTAGACCTGCAGCAGACCCGCAATTTTGCATTTTGTTGCATATTCTTTTTCGCTGTGCTCTAATGGGGCAGCAAAAACAGGGGGCCTACGGCCCTCGCCCACTATTGGATGAGGGGAGAGTTATGCAGTATATTAAAGCACTTGCGATGGTGGTGTTCTTCTTCCTGGCCATGGTTTTCCTGTGTCAGAATCAGGTACCTCTGTCCAGGGAAGTGAGCTTGCAGCTCAATCTCATGCTTGTGCCGTCCACTTCCACAGTGACCCTGCCGTTCTATTTTGTTGTCATTGCAGCCTTCCTGCTCGGTATTGTCTGCTGTTTCCTGCTCCTTATGTGGGACAGAGTCAGCATGAGTGCCAGAGCCGTGCGTGCCCAGTGGCGTGTGCGCTCCATGGAGAGCGAACAGCTGCAGATGATCAACGAGCTTCGTCAGCTTGCCCATGCTCCTGTTGAGGAACGTCCTGCACTGATGGAAAAGTTCAGGGATGGCTATGAAGCCCGCAGGAAGGCACATGCCAATGAGCGTAAAAAGAGCAGGGACAGCCTTGATATCAAGCAGCTGACCATTGACGCCACAGCCAGCCCGACGCCTACAACCGGAGCCTAGAACCGGAGCCTGGAACCGGTGTCTCGAACACTGTAAAAAGTCTTGCAATTTTTCAAACAATGACACAAGAAGGCCTGAGCAATCAGGCCTTTTTGTTCAAGAGCAGTCAGAGAAAAGAGCCTGAAACCGGCATTGCGCTGCCATGTGGCGCAGCGTGTGCAGGTCCCTCTCATGGGCCAGCTGCCCTGACCCGGGTCCTGCAGCATATGTACGTACCGTTCCCCCACCTCAGATATCCTGCTATGGAGGAGCGCAGCTTCCTCTGCGCAAAAGCAGGAACAGGCGCTGAATGACTATGAAGGCTGAAGCCTCTCCCCCGATGCATCTTGTGCTCTTCGTGCTTTTCCTGGTCTACATTTCCTGGGGCAGTGTCTATCTGGGCAATAAGCTCAGCCTGGAAGTTGCTGGTCCCTTTCTGGTCTGCGGGGTGCGCAATGCCCTGGCAGGCATACTCATGCTGATCTGTGCAAAGCTGCTCAAGGGGTGCTGGCGCAGTGTCTCGCGCAGGGATCTGTGCGTGCATGCCCTCCTGTCTGTCCTGCTGGTGACAGTGGCGGGCGGCTTCCTTGTGCTCGGTCAGACCTCGGTTCCCTCTGTGGTGACGGCAGTCATCATGAGCTCGACACCCATATTCATGCTGGTGGGAGCCTTTCTCTTTGCCGGAGAACCGGCACCCAGCAAGCCGCAGTGCATAGGCATGCTGGCAGGTGCCTGCGGCATCGTCTTCCTGTCCTGGAATGAGCAGAGTGCCGGTACAACGAGCATACTGGGCATCTTCTGCCTGCTTGCGGCAGTGGCAGGCTGGGTTTCCGGCTCTCTCATCATGAAGAAGATTCCGTTGACAAAGGAGATGTCCACCCTGCAGAGCACAGGGCTCATCCTCTTTCTGGGCGGCCTGGAAACCATTGTCGTTGCTCTTCTCCTCGGAGAAGGCAGCTCCGTGCATCTTGAAAACGCCACACCCCTCAATATGGCAGCCTTTGCCTGGATGGTCATAGGCGGCTCCTTCATTGCCTACTGGAGCTATCTGTGGCTGCTTGCCCACGTGAATGTCTCTCTGGCCGTCTCCTATGAGTACGTCGTACCTGTCATAGGCATCTTCCTCGGCTGGGCAGTTGCCGGTGAGACCATCTCGCCAGGCACTGTTGTTGCCTGCGCTGTGATTATCTGCTCTGTGTTCCTTGTTGTGCGCCACAGACACAGCTTCAGGGCCTATATCAGACACTATCTGCACATGCCTGCCCGTCCTGCAAAGGCAGGACGCTGAGACAGGCAGGAATGACAAAGGGGCTTCTGTTCCAGGAGAACAGAAGCCCCTTTGTGCGTCTGCAGGACAGCCGGAGACTGTGCAGACCAGCCATTACAGGCCAAACTTCTCACAGGTTTTTCGGAAGGGAAGGACTACAGCCCGTTCGCGCTGCGGCTCGTGCTCTGCGGCAAACTCCGCTTCGCAGGAGGGACAGACAAGACAGGGGCCGTCCTTTTCAAGTTCAATGAGGCTCTGGTCAGCAGCAAGGCAGACAGGGCAGAAGGGGCCTTTGCAGCCCTTGTCTGTCTCAAGCCAGACGAGCTTGTCTCTGATGTGCACCTTGTCAGTCAGGCCTGTGTCCAGCCCGAGCAGTTTTTCCAGGGTATGCACGCGCAGCTGCAGATGTCGGTTTTCCTCCATGAGTGTGAAGTAGCCGGCCTGAAGAGACAGCAGCAGATCCCTTGCCCGTTCCGTCTCGTCGCTTTTGAGCAGGTCTCTGAGTTCTGTAAAGGCAGCATTGGAAATCATTGTGCGACCTTGTGGGTTAGATGAGCAGAGGTGAGGAGAAAAGCAGGAAAGCAGTGACACAGGTCACACCTCCCTATGCATCTTTTCGACCATCCTGTGAGAAATCTTAAGTACATGCAGCAGATGTTTTTGCCCTTGGGGTGCGGGTGGCCACTCAGGCGCATGGGACCAGAGGAAGAACGTGTGCCGGCAGGCAAAAAAGCCTGCCTTCCGCAAAGAAAGCAGGCCGTAGTTGTTGTCATCAGCTGGCACAAGCCAGGGGCAGGCTATCTCGGACCGTGACCACCGGGGCCGCCAGGGCCGCCAGGACGGGGACCGCCACCACCGGGTCTCGGAGCAGGCCGCGGGGCAGGTCTTGGACCGCCACCGGGTCTCGGGCCTGGCCGTGGAGCAGGTCTCGGGCCGGGACCACCGGGTCTCGGACCAGGCCGTGGAGCAGGTCTCGGGCCGGGACCACCGGGTCTCGGACCAGGTCTGGGTCCGGGTCTGGGGGCAGGACGGGGTGGCGGCGGAGGCCTTCTGCCGCGCGGCGGGGGAGGCGGAGGTCTTCTGCCACGCGGCGGGGGAGGTGGAGGCGGCGTGTAGTACGGCCCCTGTGTGCAGCCTGTAGCAAGACCGGTACCTGCCAGTGCAAACAGGGCCAGAAGGAATCTGCGTCTGTTCATCAAAAATCGGCGAGGAAACCCCTGCCTTTAGGCAGGGGAGGAATCGCCCCTCCTTTCTTGATACGTTGAGTTAAAAAAGTTCTGCGCGGCTCCAGGAGCTTAAGCTTCTTGTAGCTGATCGATGCAGAAATACGTGTTCCATCCAGTTCCCGGACATCAAAGTAGCCCGAGGCTCTGCGTCCGAAGATAAATGCCTCCTTCCCCTTGCAGAGCACCTTGTCAAAGAGCCGGAAGCCGTGGACTATGTAGGGGGCCTGATTTCTCTTCCGGATGCCTCCCTTCAAAATTGTGAGCTTGTGAATCTGGCGGTTGTGCTTGCGAGTCTGCTTCTGAAGGTAGTACTCCCCAGTCTGCTTTGCATTGAGATGACCTGCAATACAGAACGCGTCGGCATGATGCGTCTTGGCAAGCCCGAGCTCTCTGCGGTTGTGTTTGGTGATGTAGCCGTAGGTTTCGCACACCTCAAGATGCGGATACTTTTCCTTGAGCCGTTCAAGGATCGTCTTGCGCATCACGTTCATACACGTCTCTGCACGGAAGGACTTTCCGCGCGTTACCTTGAGCGTGATCTCCCCGCGATGCAGGGCCTGATGACAGGTCTTGCAGAGTGTTATCAGGTTGTTCGGGGCATTGCCACCAGTTTTGCGGCTTTCAAGATGGTGGACAGTGAGCACCGGATCCTTTGACTTGCCCTTGCAGTGCTGACACGTGTGTTCGTCACGGAAGAGCACGTACTCGCGCACGTTTTCAAACCCGAACTGCTCACCCTGCTGATACGCTGCGCCGTCAATTCCCGGATTTTTGATCTTCTGGATGTCGAAGGATGCCGTCTCCACCACAATCTTTGTCACCGGCAGGATGCTGAGGACAAACGCCACCCGTGAAAGATGGGCCCCAATGCAGTTTTCCACCGACGGAGGAAGCCAGCCTTCGGGTCTGACTCGATTGTCAAATCGCGGCGCACGGTAACGTGTCTTGCGGTTTCGCCGGAAATGGCGCAGTTGCTTGCGTGTGGAGTTCAGCTCCGGAATATCGGTACGCAACTGCACTTGTGAAGCGTACAGCTCCTCTTTCTCCGTGCTCGCCGACAGACCGATATGTTTGTAGCCACAATCCATTCCGAGGGGCACGGGTTGTTTTGCTTCCCCCGTGGCATACGTGAGCTGAATTGTGAACGGCGTCCTGTGTTTGACAACCGCCTTCTTCTCCTTGAGAAGAATCCGCGCCTTGCCCGGTGGGCACGGCATCAGCGGTTCTCCTCGCATATTTAAAACAAATACTCTCATGTTTTGCTACCTTGGCCCGAAGGCCAGTTATACTCCCTCGCCAATGTTGAAAGGGGGTTTTTTGTCTGCCGCACCGCTCCTACCTCGCAGAGCTTTTAACGACAGACCGCAGGGCGCGGGACTGGAAGTAACATCCGGCGCGGTGCCTATTTGCATTCCCAATGTGGGATTCCCAATGTGGGATTCCCAATGTGGGATTCCCAATGATGCATTCCCAATCAACGTAGCATCCCTTTCGGAAAGCTGAGGTTAGTCAACTCAGGCTTTGTTCAAGCCTCGCCCTTCAGGGCGGGGTAGTTGACTTAAACAACACCATACTGACTGAGTGGGCCTGTATTCCGGATCGCATTTTACGGATCGCACGAGGGCCCATACTGTGGATCACACCCGCAACTCTAGCATAGTCCTGTCTCTCTGTGCAAATATACACGAAAAGCACGTCAAGCGTGATTATTTGCAGAGGTGCAGCAGGCATAGCCGCACTTGCACAGCATGACACTGCATGTCTCTCGCTACAGACGCAGCGGCCCTGTCAGGCGTTGACAGCTCTTGCGCTTGCGATCAAGATTGACCGTCCGTATCACAATTTTTTCGTCCTGTGCCGCACAGGCAGGGGTATTCATGCCAGCCACGTCCGCCACGTCTGCTGCTGTGCCGAGCGCACGCAGAGCCTGTTCCAGAGTCTGTTTCCTGGTTGCCTGTTTTCTTTGTGCAGCTGTCTGTACTGCCCTGTTTTCTGCCGCATCTCCCTGTCTGGCAACCAGAGCCACACTGCTTATCCCCAGTAAGCCGAGCATAGAGTCCTCACTTGCCATTGTCACAGCGGAAAACCCGAAGGAGCAGGAAGCGGCACAGACACAGGCAAACGAGGTAAAGACAAAGGCAAAGCCTGCAAAGGCTGCCGAGCCTGCTCCTGCAGCCCGTCCCGGGACAGCAAAGGCTGAGCAGGCAGCACTGGAGCCTGAGACTGTCAGCCAGATTGTGGACGCAGTCAATGCCAGCATTCTGGCCAGCATTGCCCCGCAGCAGCTCAAGGAAGAGGCAGATCTGCTCATCTTCGGCATGGAACCCTTCCGCTATCGCGGCATAGCCATTGACCCGCCGCGCATCTTCACCATCTATCGCTTTGACAGGGACGCAGAAAACCCGCAGCGCCCTGCCCGCCGCGAGGATCGTCTGGGCGACATCGAGGAGATCCGCTACCTCAATCAGAAGGCCTGGGGCGCCAATGTGGGCCTGAACAGACCAGGTCTCTATCAGTTCGTCATCGAGACCCAGCCCTGGTGGTCACCTTCCGAGGCAGGCTATGCCAGACATATCGTCAAGACCATGCTGCCAGTCTATGGCGAGGACTGGGGCTGGGATATTCCCCTGGGCCTCAGCCATGAAATTGTGCCCCTGGCTCGCCCCTTTGGGCTCTTTGCCCCTGCCCTGTTCACGGCAAAGGTGCTTGTGAACGGCAAGCCTGCTGCGCATGCTCCGGTGAAGGTCTTCCGCATCAATACCGAAAAGTCCTCTGTCCCCACACCCTGGCATGAGGAACTGGAACTGCGCACCCTGGCTGACGGCTCCTTCTCGGTTGTCCTGAACAAGGCAGGCTGGTGGTGCTGCGCTGCCTCACGCCCCGGCGAGCCCCTGAAGGGCCCTGACGGCCAGCCCTCGCCCCTGCAGGAAAGCACGCTCTTCTGGCTCTACGTGGATGCCCAGGGCAAGTAGACACAAGCCGGCCCTGCTTTCCTGACACACCTGCCCGGGCCCGCCTCCTGACTTTGCACGCATGTCAGGGCGTTCCCAGACACAGCTCCAGCACCTGCAACATGCCGGAATAGTTTCATCATCACGCCAAGACTTGCAAATTCCCTCTGCAGACCTTATCTTTTTGCTGGCCTGTGCCGGCCGCGCACTCTTCTGGCAAACACCGGCACTGCGTCCTCCTGCCAGGCAGTCCTGCGGCAGGCAGCACACAGGGCTGCGTGCGCCACTGCGGCATGCCCACCATGGCTGCCATCATGGCTGCCATCATGACGGCCATCGCTGCTGCCATCATGACGGCCATCGCTGCTGCCATCGTCCTCGCAGGCCGGCAGATGCCGGCTCCTGCACAGAACAGGGCATGGCAGGCCCAGCCAGACGCAGCAGAAGAAGAACAGGCTTTTTGCAGCCCCCCGCCTCTGCAGGCGCCTTTGTCTGCAGAACTCCCCCCACGCAACTCACACCACAATGTCGGTTTTTTTCACTCACCCCGGGAAATAACGTACGGAGCTGCGTCCCGACCACCTGTACAAGGGTGGAGCAATACCGCAGATCGTTCACATGTTCAGGAAACTCACAGCCATTTTTTCCGCTCTCTTTCTTGTCTTTACCCTGAGCCTGGCCATGCCTCTTGATTCTGACGCCGCCCGCATGGGTGGTGGCAGGTCCTTCGGCAGCCAGCCCTCCATGCGTGCCCCTGCCCAGTCTTCTGCCGTGCAGCAGAGAACACAGCAGGCTGCCCCCAACCGTCAGGCAGCTGCCCAACAGCAGCAGCCCAACCGTGGCGGCCTCTTCGGCGGCTTTGCCGGCGGCATGCTCGGCGGTCTCCTTGCCGGTACCCTGCTCGGCTCCCTGCTTGGCGGCGGTGCCTTCTCCGGCTTCGGCATGATGGACATCCTGCTTGTCCTGCTCATCATCGGCATCGTTGTCGTGGTCATGCGCAGAAAGCGTGCTGCCCAGCAGCTGGCAGCCCAGTCCGCAGGCGAGGCTCCTTCCTATACTGCTCAGCAGCAGGCCTATGATGCCGGCATGCAGAGAAACAGCGTTCAGGATGCCTGGTCCGGCCTTTCCGGCAATGCACAGCAGAACGCTGGTTCCGCCTATGGCGCCAATATCCCTGCTGACTTTGACGTGGAAGACTTCCTGCGCGGCGCCAAGATGGCCTACACCCGCATGCAGGCTTCCTGGGACAAGCGCGATCTCGACGACATCGCCCACTTTGCCACTGACGCTGTGCTTGAAGAACTGCGCGAACAGGCAAAGGCCGATCCCAACCCCGGCCAGACCCAGATAGTCCTCATCAACGCCCATGTCCTCTCTGTGGAGGAATTCGGCGCCATGGACAGAGTCCAGGTCTACTTTGACGTGCTCCTGCGCGAGGATCCCAGCCAGACCCAGCCTGCCAATGCCCGCGAAATCTGGCATTTCGTGCGCCCGCATCAGACCGGTTCCTGGAAGCTTGACGGCATCCAGCAGGTCGAAAACTGCTAATCACGCTGCGCACAGCCCCGGGAGCATGCTGTTTTCCGGGGCAGAGCACAGGACATTTTCCTGCCGGAGCCTGCCAGTCAGTGCTCCGGCATTTTTTGCCCGCTTTGTTGCCCCGGCTGGCTGTGCCGGTACACTGTGCCAGCGCAAGGACGGAAAAAGTCAGGCATTTGCAGGCAAGAGAAGGCTACAAGGAGCCAGAACATCATGGAAGAATCAGCCATCAGCAAATGGGATAATGTCTATCGCCTGTTCCAGATGAAGATTGAAGAGGCCTCCACAGAGTACAGCCGCGTGACCATGCCTGTCACAGACATGACCTGCAACGGCATGGGCTTTGTGCACGGCGGCATTCTCTTCTCCCTTGGCGATATCGCCTTTGGCGCAGCTGCCAACTTCGGCCAGGCCACAGGCACTGTCACCCTGTCCTCCAATGTACAGTTCCTGGCCCCCGGCAAGCACGGTCCCCTGGTTGCCGAAGCCAGATGCATACGCGCAGGCAAACACATCCTGGTCTACAACGTGGACATCACTGACGCCAGGGGCCAGCTGGTCATGCACGGCACCTACGAGGGCTTTCGCACGGACTTTGCCTTTACCGGCAGCAAGGCTGTCCAGCAGGACTAAGACACTACCCGGACAAGCACCTGCTGCAAACCTGAGCTGCCCGATCAGCAGTGCTGGCAATGCTTGCTTTTTCGCCTGCTCCTGCGTACTATAGAAAGTTGTAAGCGCGCTTCAGGCACCAATGTTGCTGAGTACGCTTCCTCCAGGGGGACGTTTCGTCACCGGTGTGGCGCCCAGACTTCAAAACTGGTGGCAGGCTGTGAGGTCTGCGGTAGGTTCGACCCCTATGCGTCTCCGCCATCCCTGCATCTTTCAGGAATTCTGCCAGCGTTCTGCCTGTCAGACTTTTTCTGAGTACATAACTGAAACAGAGCTGAAACAGAGCTGAAACAGAGCTGAAACAGAGCTGAAAAGCCGTGCACTCCTGTCGTGCACGGCTTTTTTCGATCTGCAGCCTCCGCAAGGGCTGCCGGATCATGGGGTGTTGGGCAACCTGAACAGGCCCTCAGTTCTGTTTTGCGTCAGTGTCCCCTGCCGCAGTGTCCTGTGCTGCAGCGGCGTTGAGACTGCCTGCCTGCTTCTCCTGCTGCCCGCAAGCCTGCCCTGTCTGCGTCCGGCCGGTCCGGGCATCACCTGCCTGAGCAGGGCTTGTCTGAGCCGGACTTGCCTGATCCCGATTTGCCTGATCAGGGCTGACCTGATCATGGCTGGCCTGATCGTGGCTGGCCCGGGCCTTCGGCCTGCCCAGGAAAAAGTGCAGCAGGCTTTCATGATGCCCGTACTGCGACCAGTCAGTATGGCCGTCCGGATAACCGTACAGATGGGCATCAGACTGCCCATCCTGGCCATCATGCTGGTCATTATGCTGGCCATGGCGATGCAGCAGCCTGTCAGCAATAATGGCCCTGATACTGTCATGCTTGTGCATGGCAAGCAGCAGGTGGGGCTCGAAGTGACGGGCACGGTAGTCATGCTTCCAGCGCTTGTGGTGATAGACCTTGTGCAGATGGTGCATGCTGCGCAGAAGATTGATATCCCTGATGCGGGCAACAACCAGGCACAGCGAACCCGAGACAATGAGGAGGATGCCCATCAGCATGGAGAAGGGGATGTGGTCCCCGATCAGCAGCCAGGCCAGGATGGGGGCCAGCACAGGCTTGAAGAAAAAGACCAGGGAGGCTGTGAAGGGGGAGGCAGCTTCGGCAGCCATGAAGTAGCAGGCATAGCCTATGCCGCTCACGCCTATGCCCACGTAGAGCATGCCGAGGAAGCTTGTGAAGGTATAGCCGCCGAGCAGGTCCACATCCGTCAGCATGGTGAGGCCGTGGCTGGCAAAGAAGTCCCCGAGGGGCGTCACCTTTGCGAGAACGAGCAGCACAATGAGCTCAAGGGAGCCCAAAAGGAAGGTCGAGCAGGTGACCACCACCCCTGAGTGCTTGCGGCAGATGGGGGTGGAGAGCACGGAATAGAGGGCAAAGGTGGACGGGGCAAGCAGGGAGAGAATGAGGGTCGGGACACTCAGAGAGCCTGCAAAGGGGATGACAATGCAGATGACACCGCATAAGGCCAGCACAATGGCCTGGATCTGACTTCTGGAAATGGGACTGCCGAGAATCAGATGGGCAAAGACAAGCACAAAGGCCGTATTACTGCAGAAAAGCACTGCCACCACACTGGCAGGGGCCAGTTCCACAGCCAGCTGAAAGAAGCCCATGCTCAGCACAATGCCCAGAAAGCCCAGCACCGCCAGCTCTGCCACACAGGCCAGGGTCAGCCTGCTTGTGCCGCGGCGCAAATCTCTGAGAGCAAAGGGGATGAGGGCAAGGCCGCCAAGCAGAAAACGGGTGATGTTGACCTGCATGGCAGAGAAGTTGCCTGCAATGCTCTTCAGGGCTATCTCCATGCTGGAGAAGAAGAGTGTTGCAATGATGACAAAGACGATGGCTCTGTTCATACGCTATCTTGAGTCTTCCCTGGCAGGCAGCTTTCCTGTCAGGCAGCTTTCCTTTCGCAACGCTGCTGGTCAGCGCAAGGCCGTGTTTCGGCCAGGCCCTTCAGGGCAGGAGAGCTGACTGCGTGCCAGGCAGGGTGTTTCTGCACAGGTGCAGGGAGATTTTCGGGAACAACAAAGCCAGGAGAGCATGCCGGCCAGGCGGCACACGATCCTGGCAGGAAAAAGCGGGAAAAGAGGACGCGGAAGCTTCCTACGTAAAAAGCAGCAGTGTCGCAAGCCCCAGGAAGAGGAATAAGCCCGCACCGTCCGTAATGGTCGTTAAAAAGATACTGGATGCCTGGGCCGGATCGCGGCCCATGGCACGGAAGACCAGGGGGATGGAGCCGCCGGCCACAGCACCGAGCACCATGTCACACCACAAGGCTCCGCCCATGACCAGGCCCACCACCAGGCTGGAGGTGAAGAGCCAGGCGCCCAGGGCTGCCAGAATGCCCATGACAAGGCCTGTGAGCATGCCGATCTTGCCCTCACGCAGCACAGCCATCCAGGCCTTGCGCACATCAAATCTGTCCGTCGCCAGCTGGCGGATCATCACAGCCAGGGCCTGCTGCCCGCTGTTGCCGCCCTGGTTGGCAACCATGGGCATGAGCACGGCAAGCACAGCCATCTGGCTGATGGTGCCGTCAAACTTGTAGACCACTGAAGCCGAGAGCGCCGAGTTCACCATGTTCACGCACAGCCAGGGCAGACGCTTGCCCACACTCTCCAGCCAGGGAGTGTCGATGGTCTCCTCAGGGTCAGCGCCCACCATGCCGAGCATGTCTGCACTGGCCTCCTCGTGCATGATGTCCATGATATCGTCGTAGGTCACAACGCCCATGAGGTGGTTCTGATAGTCCACTACAGGCAGGGCCATGTAGTTGTAGTGCGCAAGCTCACTGGCCACGTCACGCTTGTCCGTGTCAAAGAGCACGCTGACCACGCTCTGACCGGCCACAGCTGCGGACAACCTGGTTCCCGGACGCGCCAGCATGAGGTTACGCAGGGAGAGCACGCCCACAAGCTTGTCTTCCTCGTCCACCACGTAGCCGTAGTAGGGCATTTCCTTGTCCTCTTCCATCTCCTGGCGGATATGGGCAATGGCCCTGTCCACGGTCCAGTCATTCTCAAGGAGAATGATCTCCGTGTTCATGACACCTGCAGCCGAGTCAGGAGGGAAGTTCAAAAGGCTGCGCAGCTCGTCACTGTCTTCCTTGTTGAGGCGGCCGAGCAGCTCATCGCGATGCTCTTCGTCGAGTTCGTCCAGAACGTCTGCTGCGTCGTCAGGCTCCATTTCGGCGATGATCTGGGCTGCGTCATCGGCATCCAGATTCTCGAGAACGTCAACAACCGCGTTCTCGTCCATTTCTGCCAGAGCTTCTGCAGCATCCTCGCGGTTCATGCGCCGCAACGCGCAGACCTGGGACTCGAGGTCCAGGTTTTCCAGATGATCGGCAAGGTCAGCAGGGTGCACGAAGGCTGCCGAGGAGGCGGCATCCATGCAGTCCTGGGACATATACTCATCGGGGTCATGCTCGCCTGACCCGCCTGTGCCGCCAGCCCCGTCATGGTCCCCGGCATACCCCTGGTCTGTCCCTGCCTGATGCTTCAGTTCCTGGTCAGGGATTTCCCGGTCGGCTGTGCTGTCGTCATGCCAGCTGCTGTCGTCATCATGCCAGCCGTCCCCGTCCTGCAGACTGTCTGCAGGATACCCTGTCCTGGTGCCATACCCGGTCTGTGCACTGTCCTTTGCTCCGGCTGTGTCGCTGCCCTGAGCAGCAGAAGACGGGGCGTTGTTCTCTGCGGCAGCAGTGCCCGTGACCGTCAGGTCCCGGGTGTGTGTCTGCACGGTTTCTGCCATGGGAGCAGAAGCGCTGTGTCCCTCTGCTGCGGCTGATTCGGCCATCCCCTGCCTGCGCAGGTCCTGTGTCTGGTCCATGGCTACCTCCCCGAAATGATATGAATCTTCCTGTCCCTGTGCCGCCGGCAAACCATCGCCGGGCGGATTTTGTATCAGATGCCCTTGCCAGGGACAAGCCTTGATCCGGGGCATTATGCCAGTGAAACTCGACAGTTTTGTGACAGATGCCCCTGCCGGGAGAGCCTTTGTCACAATCTGGGAATTTCCCCCTTCCTGTGCTATGGAGCACACAAAGCACACAAGCCACACGCGAAAAAACGCACAACAAACGCACAACAAACGCACAACATACGCAGACGGGGCGCAGACAAAACGCGCACGCAGTGCATTTGACAGGCGCAGGCGCTGTTTTGCTGTTGCAATGGCAGGCAAAAATGGATATGCCCGCTTTTCCCTGAAGGGCGGCAACAGAGCCGGCAGCCCCTGCTGACGCTGGAAGCAGAACCTTCCACAACACCCCTTCTCCACAAAGCACGGCCGTACCATGCCGGCCGGCACAATTCCTCCGCACCAGCCGGATTTGGGAGAACAGCTATGCCTGATATCCTGGAAATTGAAGCCAGATGTGCCAGCCTCAAGGCAAAGCTCGGCACAAAGATCGCCATTGTAGGCCATCACTATCAGCAGGACAGCGTGATAAAGTTCTGCGACCATGTGGGCGACAGCCTGGAACTCATTCAGAAGATACCTGCTCTGGACGCCCGCTATATCCTTTTCTGCGGTGTGTCCTTCATGGGCGAGACTGCAGCCCTGCTGGCACGCCCTGATCAGAAGATCCTGCTCCCCGCAGCCAGGTCCTCAGCCCGCACCGTGAACATGCCCACGGCCGCACAGCTGGAAACTACGCTGCGCACCCTGCAGGAACAGGGGAAGAACTTCCTCCCCCTTGTCTATGTGAACTCCTCTGTGGAGCTCAAGGCTGTAGCCGGTCGCCGGGGTGGCGCCATGTGCACCTCCAGCAATCTGCGCCGCATGCTGCAGTGGGCCTTCAGAAAGTCTCCCTATGTGCTCTTTGTGCCGGACAAGAACCTCGGCCGCAACACAGCCCGCCAGATGGGCCTTAAGGACGACGATCTGGCCATTCTCAAGGTCTGTGAGACTGGCATTGACATGAGCGTCGAACAGCCCCTGGACAGACACCTGCTGCTGTGGCCCGGCCACTGCCGCATTCACGAGGCCTATACCCCGGCCATGCTCAACGAGATGCGCTTCCAGCATCCAGGCTGTCGCATTATTGTGCACTCCGAGGCCAGTCCCGAAGTGGTGGCCCTCGCCGACGCCGCAGGCCCCACCTCCTTCCTCATCCATGACGCCATGGAGACTGCAAGGGAAGGCAGAGCCAATGTGCTGATCATCGGGACCGAGCTCAACCTGGTCAACCGCCTGAACTTAAAGCACATGAACCGCTGCACTGTGCTGCCTCTGCTGAAAGAGGACTCCCAGAGCGATGTCTCTGCCATTGTGACGCCAGAAGAACTGCTGGCCTGCCTTGAAGCTGTGGACCAGGACACTGCCACAGGCATTGCACTCACTGCACAGGAAAAGGAAGAGGCAGCCCCCTGTGTGACTCGCATGCTCTATGCCTGCGGCACTACCAATCTTCGCTGAAAACGCTGCAGCACAAAAGCATCCCGGCCCTGTTCCCGCAGCGGAGCAGGGCTTTTTTCGTCTGTGCGTTGAGCCAGGACCTGCCTGCTGCTGCAGACCAGCCCCTGAACAGGCAATACCTCCCCAAAATGTCGCAGCATGTCCCCTGAAAGGTTGCTCAGCCACACACGCCGTACAACTTCTCCCTGCAGGGTGCGGTGCTGCGGCGTGCCCTGCGTCCCTTGTGATTTTGGACTGTCCCCTGTCTGACTCTGCTGTGATGAGGTCCCTGCCATGCCGGGCAAGACGTTGAAATGCCAGAGCTTTCAGAGTGCCTGCCGGCCCTGTGCGCTTTTCAAAGCCCTGTAAACGTGCTAGGAACACCCCCTGCACGTTCTGCAAATGCACGTCTGAGCCCGGCCGGCACCCTTGCCTCAAAGCCTGGCACTCTCACCCGCTTTTACCCTGGTCAGTCCGGGATGCCTCTGGTTTTCCCCTGCACTGACTGCCTCGAAATACAGGTGCGATTGATGAAACATTTTGTCCTGAGTCTGTTTGCCCTTGTCCTTCTGCTGTGCGGACTGACCCTTGCCGCAAGCTTCTTTCTGAAAACCACTGTGGAAGACATGACCAGGGAAGCCATCATGAGCATGGCAGGCCCCGGCGAGTCCGCACTTGAGGACGTCACCTTCTCGCCCCTGTCCCGCGAAATCACTATCACAGGCTGGCGCACGCGCCACCGCACCATCAAGGGTCCTGTCTCCGCCCATGCCCCTGCCGTGCGCGGCCAGGTGACCATCAGGGGTATTCTTGCCTGCACACCTGTGCTCGGCAATCTCGTCAACAATGCCGACACCATGGTGCCTGTCATCGACAATCTCAAGGCCAGGGACCTGGTCTGGAGCAGTGCCGACAGACATATCACGCTTTCCCATGTGGAAATCGGGGCAGTACGCATCCGCTACGGCCTTCTGCAGCAGTACACCCTGGGGCTGCGCCCGCCCTTTGTGCAGGCTGTCACCGGTGTGCGCATTGACAAAATGCTGGGCAACAAGCTGACCATTGTCACCCCCGGCCCTGCCAATGCCATGCAGTTCGAGGCAAGCAAGGTCGAGGTCCTGGAGACAGAAGGCACCTGCGCGCGCTCCTGCACCTTTGCCGATGTCACCTGGACCCTGCCTGGCCAGGTGCTGACCAGCAGGGAAGTCGCCTTCCACGACATCAGGATCTCGTCTGCACTGCTGAGTGAGCTTGTGGCCCTTTCCAGCGGCCGCCCCCGCACACCCCGTGCCAATGACTTCCTGGTGGAAGCGCTGGTTGCCAACGGCCCCCTGGTTGGCAGGGCAAACATCAAAAGCATGGAGCGCAAGAGCGGCGAGACCCCCTTCTTCCTGGACAGCTGCGAATTTGTGTGGACAGATGAGAAGCCCCTGGAAGTGGCAGCCCATGTGCGCGGCCTCACGCTCCCCGGACAGGTGATCACCAGGAGCGGTTTTCCCGTCAACATGGATGGCATGGACCATGTGGCCATTGAGGCGGACATTGTCTCCTCGGGCTTCAGCACCATTCATCAGACAGGCCTTATCCGCCTGCGCGACCTTGCAGACGTCACCTATGCCTTTGACATCGAGCGTACCACCCTTGCCGTGGACAACCTGGAGCTTTCGCTGCGCGACTACGGCCTCACAGCCCGCATGGGCGGGACCATTTCCCCTGATGCCCATGCCGCAAGCATGATTCTCAAGGCCAGTGCCGGCAGCCTCTGCCAGGGCGACAGACCTGAACACAAGGTCACCTGCGAAAAACTTGCGGACTTCATAGACATGCCTGGCACCATCACCCTGCGCCAGCGTGCGCAAGTGCCGCCCTCCACCCTGCTGGAGCTGGCCCTCAACGTGGTCTCTGCGCGCCTGGGCTTCTTCTTCGAGGCCGAGGTCACGCCAGGCAATGCCACCCTGAGCAGCCAGTCCGAGCGCATTTACGGGCGCTGAGCCGGGCGCTGAGCTGGCCGCTGAACCGGGCGCGCAACACAGACACGGGCAAAGCCCGGGCATGGCCCGGACACAGGCCGGAACAAGGGCAGGATCATGGCCAGGTCATGGCCTGATGAAGGCCTTATGAAGGCCAGGCGAGGACAATGCAGGGACACGTCAGACAGTGACGTCAGTGACATCAGCAACGTCAGACAGGGACATCAGCAACAGCAAGGACAGCCGCACAGGACCGCAGGGCGGTGTGTGCAAGGAGAGACAGTGCCAGACAGCTTTCAGAAACTGCGCCTGAAACGAGGCGAGGAGCGGCGCATCAGGGCCGGACATTTGTGGGTGTTCTCCAATGAGGTGGATGTGAAGGCCACCCCGCTCACAGAGCTTGCGCCAGGGGCAGACACAGAAGTCACGGATTTTAAGGGCAATGTCCTGGGCTACGCCACAGTGAGCCCCAACAGCCTCATCTGTGCCAGGCTCTATTCCCGGGAAGCCCGCCATCTGGACGAGGACTTCCTTGCCCTGCGCCTTGCAAAGGCCCTTGCCCTGCGCGAGCGGCTCTTTGCCAGCGCTTCGGACCAGCCCTTCTACCGTCTTGTGCATGCCGAGGGCGACATGCTCCCCGGGCTTGTGGTGGACCGCTTCGGGGACCACCTCACTGTGCAGCTGACAACGCTGGGCATGGATATGCGCACAGAGGCCCTGCGCGCTGCCCTGCACAAGATAGTGCAGCCACGCAGCATTCTCTGGGACAATACCGTCTCTTTGCGCAGCCTTGAGGGGCTTGCCCTGGACAGACAGGAAGAAGGCCCCTGCCCTGACACGCTGGACGTGCCGGAAAACGGCTGCTGCTTCACAGTGTCCATGAGCGAGGGCCAGAAGACAGGCTGGTACTATGACCAGCGCCCCAACAGAGCCCTCATGCAGCGCTTTGCCAGGGGAAAGAGCGTGCTCGATGCCTTCTGCTATGCCGGCGGCTTCGGGGTCAATGCCGGCAGGGGTGGCGCAAGCTCCGTGGTCTTTGCCGATGCCTCAAAGCGCGCCCTGGCCATGGCACGCCACAACCTGCAGCTAAATGCCCCGGACACAGCCTGCGAGACCCTGGAAGGGGATGCCTTTGAGACCTTGAAGCAGCTCAGGGATGCAGGGCGGCGCTTTGATATTGTGAGCATTGACCCGCCGGCCTTCATCAAGCGCAGAAAGGACCACAAGGAGGGGCTTGCCGCCTACAGGCGCCTCAATCTGCTTGCCATGTCCCTGGTGCAGGAAGGCGGTCTCTTCTTCACCTCCTCCTGCTCCCAGCTTCTGCAGACAGAGGAGCTGCGCTCCTGCACAAGCCACGCAGCCTCCCGTCTCGGCCTGCACCCCAGGCTTTTGTATACGGGCTTTCAGGGCCAGGACCATCCTGTGCACTGCGCCATGCCCGAGACAGCCTATCTGAAATGCCTTGTGTGCACCTGCGAGAAATTCTAGACTGCCCTTTCTGGCTTTCACGGCTTTCCCGGCTTTTTCCGGTTTTTCCCCTGCACGTTTGCTCAAGCACGGCATCTTCTCCCCTGTCCTTTCAGGGGACCGACATAAGGATATCTCATCATGCTACTCAACAAAGCACGTCTCCTGACGCCCGGACCCACGCCCATTCCCGAGCAGGTGCGCCTTGCTCTGGCAAAGGATGTTGTCCATCACCGCGAGCGCAACTTCTCGGAACTGCTGCTCAAGGTTGAAGAACAGCTCAAAACACTCTTCGGCACCGAACAGCCCGTCCTGCCCCTGGCCTCTTCCGGCACAGGTGCCATGACAGCTGCAGTGGACAGCCTCTTTGCCCCCGGCGACAAGGTCATTGTCATCACAGCAGGCAAGTTCGGCGAACGCTGGACAGAAATTGCCAGGGCCCGTGGCCTGCAGGTGGTGGAGCTCAGCTATGAGTGGGGTCTTGCCGCCAATCCCGAGGACGTGGAGACCTGCCTTGAGGAAAACAGAGACGCCAGAGGCCTGCTTGTCCAGCTCTCCGAGACTTCCACCGGTGTGCTGCATCCTGTGAAGGACATTGCTGCCAAACTGAAGAACACAGGTGTGCTGCTGGTTGTGGACGGCATCAGCGGTGTGGGTATCTCCCCCTGCCCCATGGACGAATGGGGTATTGACTGTCTTGTCACAGGCTCCCAGAAGGGGCTCATGCTGCCTCCGGGCCTGGCCTTCATCGCCCTGTCCGCCCGCGCCTGGAAGGTTGCCGAGAGGACAAAGGGCTCCTTCTACTTCAATCTGCCCAAGGAGCGCGCAAGCCTTGCCAGGGGGCAGACACACTTCACCACCCCGGTCAACCTCATCCAGGGCCTTTCTGCGGCCATGGATCTGCTGCTTGGCGACGGCCTTGAGGCTGTGTACCGCAAGCAGTGGGCCCTCACCATGCTCTGCCGCCGCGCCATCCAGGCCATGGGCCTCACGCCCTTTGCCAGAGCCAATTACACCTGGGGCCTGACCTCCGTGCTTCTGCCTGATGCTGTGTCCGGTGCCCGCGTGCAGGCTGACTGCACCAGCAAGTACGGTGTCACCATCTCTGGCGGCCAGGACATGCTCAAGGGCCGTATTGTGCGCCTGGCCCACATGGGCTGGATTGACTGGGCAGATGTGACAGCAGCCCTCTATGCCCTGCACCGCGGCATCATTGATAATGGCGGCTTCTGCGGCTCCCATGACTTCCTGGAACAGGGCCTGGCCAGCTACAGGGCAGCCCTTGAGGGAGAACCGGGCGTCGAGCCCGTGCTCCTGCACAATTAGCCTGTCCGGCTTCCTGCGCAGGGCAAACCTGCGCACCGCAAGCCAGTGCCAGTGCCTGCGCCTGAACAGGTGAACAGGGTGTGCGGGACATGGCTTGAAAGCAGGCAGTTTTGATCTATATTCCGGACAGAATGTCCTGCACATGCTCCCCCTGGGGTTCGCCTCAGGGGGAGTCCCTGCACCTGTCAGCCTGTCTTTTTCCCGCACAGAGAAAGCCTGCAGGATGCCGGTACAGGGCTGCGCCACGCAACTGCGCGACCCTGCGTCAGACAGCTGCAGACAGGACACCTGGTCACACCTCACCCGCGGATTTCTTTTTAGGAGGCGGCGCCAGCCGGCAGAACCCGGCAAGACGCGCCTGAATCTCGTCAACTACCCCGCCCTGAAGGGCGAGGCTTGAACAAAGCCTGAGTTGACTAGCCTCAGCTTTTCGAAAGGGAAGCTACGTTGATTGGGAATGCATCATTGGGAATGCAAATAGGCACCGCGCGGATGTTACTTCCAGTCCCGCGCCCTGCGGTCTGTCGTTAAAAGCTCTGCGAGGTAGGAGCGGTGCGGCAGACAAAAAACCCCTTTCAACATTGGCGAGGGAGTACAACTGGCCTTCGGGCCAAGGTAGCAAAACATGAGAGTATTTGTTTTAAATATGCGCGGGAAACCGCTGATGCCGTGCCCACCGGGCAAGGCGCGGATTCTTCTCAAGGAGAAGAAGGCGGTTGTCAAACACAGGACGCCGTTTACAATTCAGCTCACGTATGCCACGGGGGAAGCAAAACAACCCGTGAGCCTGGGACTGGACTGTGGCTACAGACATATTGGTCTGTCGGCGAGCACGGAGAAAGAGGAGCTGTTCTCTTCGGAAGTGCTGTTGCGCACCGATATTCCGGAGCTGATCTCCACACGCAAGCAACTGCGCCATTCCCGGCGAAACCGCAAAACACGTCACCGTGCGCCGCGGTTTGACAATCGAGTCAAGCCCGAAGGCTGGCTTCCTCCGTCGGTGGAAAACTGCATTGGGGCCCATCTTTCACGGGTGGCGTTTGTCTTCAGCATCCTGCCGGTGACAAAGATTGTGACGGAGGGGGCAGCCTTTGACATCCAGAAGATCAAAAATCCGGAAATAGAGGGTGCAGAGTATCAGCAGGGTGAGCAGCTCGGGTTTGAAAACGTGCGCGAGTACGTGCTCTT
>CASEWR010000045.1 GCA_949291675.1 uncultured Desulfovibrio sp.
TTCATCCTGGTGCTGAGCGGCGAGGCCACAGCAGAAGATGCAGCAAGGGAAAAGCGCGCCCCCACCCTCATGGTGGACAATCTGGGCCTCGCCCTGCCTCACTAGCAAAAGCTGTCAGGAAAGCTGAAAAACAGCCCAAGACACCAGAAGGGGCCTGCCTCCCGTATGGGAAGCAGGCCCCTTTGCTATGTTCTCACAGTGCGGTCAGCTCTGATGCGGGCGGCCGACTGTGATCCAGCCCAAAACCTGTATGACAGCCTACTTGGGCAGAATGTTCTCGGCGAGAAGTTCGGAGAGGTGGGTCACCTTGACCCTGGAGCCGGCCTTTTCGGCATGACCGCGAATCTGCAGCACGCAGCCGGGGCAGTCCATGACCACGCGCTCGGCCTGGGTGGCGTCGATGTTCTTCACCTTCCTGGAGATAATCTCGGCAGAGATTTCCGGGAACTTGACGGAGTAGGTACCACCGAAGCCGCAGCAGATCTCTTCCTCGTTGCATTCCACATAGTCAGCAGCAGCGCCGATGAGCTCGCGGGACTTGGCAGCGGCCTTGAGGGCGCGGCACTGGTGGCAGGAGCCGTGGAAGGTCACCTTCTCATGGGTGTTGGTGAAGTCTTCGGGCTTCAGATCGAGCACGTCGCGGCAGAAGGTGCTGAGGTCCGTAATCTTGTTGACGAACTTCTCCAGCACGTTGGCGCTGATGTCGCTGTCATTGGCAAGATAGGTGGGGTACTGGAACTTCAGCGTGGAGCTGCAGCTTGCGCACAGGGAGATAATGTAGTCGTAGTTGCCATCAGCAAAGGCGCGGATGTTCTGACGAGCCACTTCCTGCACGCCCTTGCGCTGACCCATCATGCTCAGGGGCAGGCCGCAGCAGGTCTGATCCATGGGGAAGTCCACGGCCACGTTGCGGGCAGCCAGGACCTTCACAGCGGCAATGAGCTGCTCGGGATAGATGAAGTCCTGAGCGCAGCCGGCAAAGATGGCCACACGGGCAACAGGATTGCTCACTCTGGGAGCAATGTTGGCCCACTGGTCACGGAAGGACTTCTCGGCGATGGCAGGCAGGGCCCTGAAGTCATGACGCTTCATGAAGATCATGGGCAGATGGCGCATGAAGGGAGTACCACCGGTGACTGGCTTCTGGGCCTTGCTGGTGAAGCGCAGCAGGGAGTGGAAGAGCTTGCGGTTGGTCATGACCATCTTCATGAGGGAGCCCATCATGTCGCCATTGCCGTCGTCCACAAGGCGGTTGCGGACTTCACGGATGAGCCTGGGCAGGTCAATGCCGCCTGCGCAGACATTGTGGCAGGATTCGCAGCCCACGCAGTTCTGGCAGAGGTACTTGGCCTTGTCTTCACCATGGTACAGATAGGTGAGAATAAGGCCGATGGCGCCCATGTAGATGTAGCCCATCTTGTGGCCGCCAATGAGGGTGAACACGGGGCAGACGTTGGTGCAGGCACCGCAGCGCACGCAGCGGAAGACCTGCTTGAAGACGGGATCCTTCACGTACTTGGTACGGCCGTTGTCCAGGAAGACAATGTGCATGCTCTTCTGGCCTTCGGGGGAGCCGAGCCATTTGGTGGGACCGGCAACCCAGGACACATAGGAGGTGATGCGCTGGGCCGTGGCGTTACGGGGCAGGATCTGCAGGGCGATCATGGCCTCGTCGATGGTGGGGGTCAGCTTGTCGAGGCCCACCAGGACGGTGTGCACGCGGGGCAGGGTTTCCACCATGCGGGCATTGCCTTCGTTGGTGACAGTGGTGATGGCACCGCACTCGGCAATGGCGAAGTTACAGCCGGTGATACCCATGTCGCCGGCAATGAACTTGCGGCGCAGCTGCACGCGGGCAACCTTGACCAGACGGTCAATGTCGGGGTCCTGCTTGACCTGGGTCACCTTGGAGAAGTCTTCGGCAACCTGGTAGCGGCTCAGGTGAATGGCCGGCATAACCATGTGGGAAGGCGTCTCGTGGCGCAGCTGAATGATCCATTCACCAAGGTCCGTTTCGTCCACGATGTAGCCGTCAGCTTCCAGCTTGTGGTTGAGCTGCGTCTCTTCACTGGTCATGGACTTGGACTTGATGATGCGCTTCACGCCTTCGCGTTTGGCGATGTCAGAGATAATCTGGTTGGCTTCCTCGGCAGTGGCTGCGCGATAGACATGGGCGCCGCGCTTCTCGGCTTCTGTCTTGAACTGCACATAGAGCTCTTCCATGTGGGCAGCGGCTTCGTCCTTGAAGTCGCCTACAGCCTTGATCAGGCCCTTCTCATCCACGTCACGCATAACTGCGGCGCGGTTGGTGCGGTAAAGCACAGCATAGTTGCCGAGAGTCTTGCGAAGCTGCTCGTCCTTGAGAGCTTCATCAATCTCTTTATGGTAGGAGCTGTAACTGTTGGGTGCTGTCTGCATTGCTTAGTCCTCCAGGAGAAGAATGTGCAGGGCAAGGGGGCCATGAACGCCGACAGCACCGACGCATTCGATGTCGGCAGTACGGCTGGGACCGGTGATAAGAGAGGTGAAGGAGGCACCCTGGCCGATGACTTCACGCATGATGTGCGCAACGGAAGGCAGATCGGGGTAGATGGTGGACTTCTTCAGCATGAGGACGCTGACTTCGCAGATCATACCGGCAAGACGCACATCTTCGTCCGTGGTGGGGCAAAGACAGGTACCGCTGGCAGCAACGCCTGCCACGGCCTCGTTGATACCGAGGTCGATACCGGCAGCGTACTTGCGCACGTTGTCACGCAGGCAGAGAATGCCCTTTTCCTGGCACAGGCCGTCAAGCAGGGCAAATTCTTCGTCACTGAGGGAAGGAGCTGCAATCACACGCTGCACGCGAGTGGGAACGCGATTGGGGCCGAGGGGACCCTTTTCAGTGCCCGGCTCGTCGGCCAAAAGCTCACAGGGTTCCTTGGAGAGGGTCAAATCCACAACGTATTTGAAGGCCTCTTCCCTGCTGGGGACTTCTGCCACAGTGGCAGCCACAGCTTTCGCCATTGCGGTAAATTTTTCGACAAGTTCGGGGTTGGTGTTGGACATGTAGATCTCCTGTGTCCTTGCAACTGTCAAGGCAAACGGATTTGGGTGAAAAACCGCCAATACGACTTGCCTGCACCACATGAAGGAGTAACGTAGGGCAGTACGTTCTTCATGCCCCGGAGCCGCTGAAAAAAGTGAAGCGAGACGGGGATAACGACTCCGGACACTGTAGGTACAAGACTTGTGAAAAGCAGGGAACGTAATAAAACACAGACACCCCGGTAAATCCGGGGTAACACAGTGTCATTGTTCCCCATTTTGCGGCAATGCTTGTACAGGCGCAAAACAGGCCTCTAAGGCGTGTTTGTTACAGTTTTTTTTGCATTTCGTCAAGCTTGTTTCTGCATTTGTTCGAGAGAGCAAACGGCATGCTTCTTAGAAAAGGCATGATTCAAAAATGCAACACTGCACATCTTAAGGAATGACACTCTAGTTTCTTCGTCGCATGGCACATGCTTGCGCCTTTTTCTCTCTTTTTTGCTCTTTTTAGAGAAATTTTTCTGTCAATTGCACTGCTTGTACAGAGAACATTTTCATAAGATACCTGTGATTGAGCCAGTCAGCATCCGCGAATAAACAAGTACAGCAATAGTTTTTTTGTTGACAAGGCCAGGGGAACACGCACTGCACCCCTTGCCTGGAAATGGCGCAACCCAGCTTCATTCCCTGCTTTCCCTGGCACAGGAAAGAGGGCATATATGCCCCTGTACACGGCCTGCACGGGCACGCTTTTCGAAAGGCAAGTGCACACGCAAAAGGCACAGGAAAGACGCGATATGCCTCTCCTGTGCCGTCAGTTGCAATGGCGCTGTGCAGGACAGAAAGTCCTGCATGCCTTGTGTTACATGTCTTCAGTCAGATGCATGCTGCGTGCAGCCTCGGTTTCATCCATGCGGGTTGCCGGCAGACCGCGGGGGGCTGCGGCAAGGTCTTCGGGGCTGGCCTTGCCCTGTGCCACGATGTCGGCCAGCGCATCGCAGAACGCATCAAGTGTCTGCTTGCTTTCCGTTTCCGTGGGTTCAGGCATGAGGCATTCATGCACGAGCAGGGGGAAGTAGATGGTCGGTGCATGGTAGCCGCGTTCGAGCAGCCCCTTGGCAATATCCAGGGCGCGCAGGCCATGGGGCGCAGAGGCCACGAATTCGTGCATGCACAGGCGATCATAGGGGATGTCCAGGACATCCTTGAGCTTGACGCGCAGATAGTTGGCATTGAGCACTGCGTATTCGGCAACGCGCTCGATGCCTGCACCACCAAGGCGCCAGATATAGGCCATGGCCCGCAGCAGCACACCGAAGCTGCCGTAGAAGGGCCCTATCCTGCCGATGCTCTGGGGGCAGTCGCTCAAAAACTCATAGCTGCCATCAGACTTGCGGGTGATGCGCGGAGAGGGCAGGAAGGGAATGAGGCGTTCGCACACGCCCACAGGACCGGCACCCGGGCCGCCACCGCCATGCGGGGTGGCAAAGGTCTTGTGGAGATTCAGGTGCACCACGTCAAAGCCGGCGTCGCCCACACGCATCTTGCCCAGGATGGCATTCATATTGGCGCCATCATAGTAGACCAGTGCGTCAATGCCGTGCATGAGGGCCACGATTTCCTTCACATGCACTTCCATGAGTCCCAGGGTGTTGGGGCAGGTCATCATGAGGCCGGCAATGTTTTCGCCGTACTTCTCAATGGCTGCCCTGATGGCCGCGGGGTCAATCATGCCGTCTTTCGAGGCAAGCTCCACCACGGTGAAGCCGGCCATGGCGGCAGAGGCAGGGTTGGTGCCGTGGGCTGCATCGGGAATGAGCATGATGCGGCGATCACGCCCCAGGGATTTATGGTAGGCGGCAATGATGGCCACACCCGTGAACTCGCCATTGGCGCCGGCCATGGGCTGCAGGGTGAAAGCCTCCATGCCGGTGATGGCACACAGGCTGCGTTCCAGGGTGTAGAGCACGTGCATGGCGCCCTGACAGCCCTGGCCGTTGGCAAGCTGGGCCAGCATGGGGTGCAGGGAGGTGAAGCCGGGCAGTGCAGCGGCAACTTCGTTGATCTTGGGATCGTACTTCATGGTGCACGAACCCAGGGGATAGAAGTTTGCGTCTACACTGAAGTTTCTGCCTGCCAGCTGGGTGAAGTGGCGCACCACATCCAGTTCCGAGCACTCGGGCAGCCCTGCCGGCTTTGCGCGCAGCATGCCTTCAGGCAGGAAGGAGGCTGCGCCTTCAGCAGCAGGGGCCGGGGCAAGGCCCATGGCACGGCGGCCGGGAACAGATTTTGAAAAGATGGTCTGCATTCTCTTACCCCCTGGCCGCGCAAAGATCGTCCTGCTTCATCCAGGCAATGACGTCGAGCATGGCATCAAGCATGATGCCTGCCTGGCCGACGGTGTTCTTTTCCGTGCAGGCCACAATCAGCACATTGTCCATGCCAGCAAAGTCCCTGCCTGCGGGGTACCCGGGCACGCACTTGTGCCTGGCAAGGCAGCGCTGCACCAGCGTGTCTGCATGCACAGGCAGTCTGATGGCCACTTCGTTGCCATAGGGGGCAGCATTGAGCAGACTTGCGCCTGCAATCCTGCTCACGATCTGGCCGGCTGTGTAGTGAGCCATGGCAATGCTGTTCTCTGCCACGTCCTTAAGCCCCTGGGGCCCCATGAGGGAGAGGTAGACCAGGGCTCTCAAGGCGCAGAGATTCTGGTTGGAGCAGATATTGGAGGTTGCCTTGGAGCGGCGGATGTGCTGTTCCCTGGCCTGCAGGGTGAGCACATAGCCTGTGCGCCCTTCGGTGTCGTGGGTACGGCCCACCAGGCGGCCGGGCATCTGACGCACCAGGGACTTGGTGCAGGCCATGAGCCCCAGGTAGGGGCCGCCGAAGTTGAGAGGCTGGCCAAGGGACTGGCCCTCACCCACGGCAATGTCCGCACCCATGGCTCCGGGTGTCTTCAGCACGGAGAGCAGGACAGGGTTGACGGAAATGACGCTCAGGGCCTTTTTGGCCTTTGCAGCGGCAAAGACGTCACTGTAGTCCTCAACCACGCCGAAGAAGTTGGGATTCTGCACGGCAACGCCGGCAGTCTCCTCATCAATGGCAGCCTTGAGGGCTTCCTTGTCCGGGGCCCCGTCCTTCAGCGGCACCAGCACAAGTTCCATGGGCAGGTTGCGGGCATAGGTCTCCAGCATTCTGCGCCAGATGGGGTTGATACCCTCGTCCAGGACGATCTTGTGTTTCTTTTTGCCCTGGCGCACGCACATGGTGCAGGCCTCGAACAGGGCCGTGCCGCCGTCGTACAGGGACGCACTGGCACAGTCGAGCTCCATGAGCCTGGCAATGGCGGTCTGGAATTCATAAATGCCCTGCAGGGTCCCCTGTGAGCATTCGGCCTGGTAGGGGGTGTAGGCTGTCACGAAGGCGCTCTGACCTGCCAGAGCGTCCACTGCTGCAGGAATATAGTGATCGTAGAAGCCAGCCCCGAGGAAGGAGAGCACACTGGTGTTGCGGGCAGCAAGCTCCTCGCACAGGGTGCGCACTTCCTGCTCCGGCAGTCCTGCACTGGCCAGAAAGCTCTGGGGGCGCAGGTCCGGGGCTATGTCAGCAAAGAGATCATCAAGCGTGGCCACACCCACAGTCTTGAGCATGGCATCACGCTCGGCCTCAGTATGAGGAATGTAGGGCATTGCTCCTCCGGCCTAGTGGGCTTCCTGCGCGCAGAAAGCTTCGTATGCAGCGGCGTCAAGCAGATCGCCGGGAATTTCGCTGACTTTGACCCTGTAAATCCAGCCTTCGCCATAGGGGTCCCTGTTGATGACTTCAGGAGCATTTTCCAGAGCCTCGTTCACGGCCACGACCTTGCCGCTCACAGGGGAAATGAGATCAGAGGCTGCCTTCACGGACTCGATGGAGCCGCATTCGCTCTCTGCTGTCACCTCGTCATCAACTGCGGGAGCTTCCACATAGGTGATGTCGCCAAGGGAGTCCTGGGCAAAGGCAGTGATGCCGACAACAGCCTCGTCACCCTCAACGCGAACCCATTCATGGCTTTTGGAATATTTCAGATCTGCAGGATTGGACATGGTGCACCTCCTTCGGCGCAAAAGAGTTTTGTGGAGTTGGCAGGAACATTCCACAGGGTTGCTGTCGGATACGTGAGGCCGGGGCTGCGGCAGTCCCGGCAAAAACAGACTCAGCTGAGTTTGGTTCTGGCTGTGCCTGCCTTGTAGAAGGGCAGCGTGGTGACCTGTGCACTGAGCCCTGCTCTGGGAGTGACAATGGTGTAGGCTTCGGCATCGGCCCTGTCCGCCTTCACCCAGGCAAAGGCAATGGCCTTGCATAAGGAAGGTGCAAAGGTCCCGGAGGTGACGCGGCCCACTTCCTCGCCATTGAGGGCAACTGTATCGCCATGGCGAGGGGCGCGTCTGCCTTCCACTTCCAGGGCAACAAGCTTCTCGCGCACGGTCTCCAGGCCTGCGCGGCCCACATAGTCTGCCTGGCTCTTCATCATGATGCCAAGGCCTGCTTCCACGGGAGTGTGCTCTGTGTCGAGCTCATGGCCGTAGAGGCACAGGCCTGCTTCCATGCGCAGGGTGTCTCTGGCACCAAGACCTGCGGGCTTCACGCGCTCGTCCCTGAGCAGGGCTTCCCACAGCGCAACGGCACTGGCGCTGTCAATATAGAGCTCATAGCCGAGCTCGCCGGTATAGCCTGTGCGGCTCACCTTCAGGGGCCTGCCCTGCCAGGTGGTGTCGCGGAAGGCGAAGTAGCCGAGGTTGTGCAGGTTCTCACCGAGGAACTCTTCCATGATTTCCACAGATTTGGGTCCCTGCAGGTCAATCTTGGCAGTCTTTGCGGAGATGTCTTCGCAGGTAAAGCCTGCCAGGCGGGAGCTCAGGACCTTGTAGTCCGTCTCTGCGCAGGCAGCATTCACAACGACCATGTAGCTGTCATTGCCGAGATTGTAGATGATGCAGTCATCAATGACGCCGCCGCTTTCCGTGAGAATGAAGCCGTAACGGCAGCGGCCGGGAGCAAGCTCTGCCAGGGAGTGGCTCACGGCCTTCATGAGCGCTTCTTTGACGCCCGGGCCGCTGATGATGAACTCGCCCATGTGGCAGATGTCAAAGACTGAGGCACTTTCACGGGTGTGTTTGTGCTCGGCAAGGATGCCCTCGTACTGTATGGGCATGTTCCAGCCGGCAAAGGGAGCCATTTTGGCTCCGTGGCTCTCATGCCAGGCAGAAAGAGGCGTGTTCAGGATATCTGCCATCGTGTCCCTCCTAAAAAAACAGACTGTCCGCATGCCGGCAGGCATGAAGCGGGCGCTCTTCGTCCAAAAGTGAGCTGCTCAGTGACAGGGACTTTTCGGCAACAGCGGACGACACTGCTGCAGGCAACCATGCCGGGCAGCACTGCCGGGCCGCGATACACGCAGAAAGCCCGATCAGCACTCTTGATTTTCACCTGCAACAATACTGTATCCAAGGGAAAAGTCAACGAAATCCCTTCGTGAAGTCTGTCTCTTGCCCTGTACTTTGCTCTTGTGTTCTTGTGAAAAAAATCTCAACAATGCAGTCTGCACAACACAAGCATGCACCTGCTGTCTTTTTCCTGTCCGGACTTCTGCAAACTTCCTGCAACCATGTGCGCTGTCAGCCTGCCCTGTCTCTACATTGCCTGCTTTTCCAGTGCCTGCAAAGCTGCTGATGCCGCACAGGCGCAACGGCACGCTGCCCCTGCAGGCCGCATGCTGCGAAAAAGCCTCACACTGGCCCCACACAGGCCGATCTGCAGACTGGGCACACAGCTTGTGCCTGAGCCCCGTATGTCGCCGTTTCTTCCCCGCGTCTTCCCCGCTTTTTCCCCGCGTCTTGCCCGTTTCTTTCCCTAAAAAACGCTGAGCAGAAACTCGCGCATGACCTGTGTGTCGCAGCCACTGAACCACTGGTCAAGATCAGCTCTGCCGGCCTTCAGGACAGCGTCAAGGGCATCAGCCATGCTTGTCTTCTCTGCTCTGCAGCCGGCAAAGCAGCCCTCAAGCACAGTGATGTCTGCCACGGCAAAATAGTCCCCGAAGATGCGGCAGTCTGTGATGCGCCCCTTTTCCACATTGAAACGCACATCCACCCTGCCCCAGGGGAAGCGCTCAGACTTTTGCGCTGTGAACTTCGGATTCTGCCCCATGTTCCAGGCCCAGCTGCCGTACTTTTCCCGCTGCAGCTCCTCTGCCCTGGCAAGAACATGGGCAGGAATCCTTCCCGGCACAGCCCCTGTCTCCTTGCACAACGCCCGGCACAGGCTCTCAAGACTTTCCCCCGGGTTCCAGAACTCGCTGATATTGGCCACTCTGGCCCGCACTGAGGCCACACCATGGGAGAGGAACTTGCCAGGGTCCGGGCTGAGGGCCCTGGTCATGTCCTCAAAGTTTGCCTGCACAAGCAGCGTGCCGTGATGCAGCACCCTGCCCTGTGCCAGACGCTGGGCAGATCCGGAGATCTTTCTGCCCTGCACTTCCAGATCATTTCTGCCGCTGATTTCGGCCTGCACGCCAAGACGGGCCAGGGCCCGCACAATGGGGGCAAGATAGCGGGCAAAGTCTATGCTGCCGCTCTCCTGCCTGCGCTCAAGAAAGGAGAAGTTGAGGTTGCCAGGGTCATGGTACACAGCGCCGCCCCCGGTGCTCCTGCGCACCACCGGCAGCTGGCGGCGCTCCACCTCGGCAGCATTGATTTCCTCACAGGCATTCTGATGCCTGCCGATGATCACGGAAGGGGCATTCTGCCAGAGCAGGAAGTAGCGCTCGCTTTCAAGGCAGCTGAAGAAGGCTTCCTCCAGGGCCAGGTTACAGGCAGGGGATGTGCTGGTCACGCGGATGTATGTCAGTGCCTTGTCCATGAATGTCCTCCTTACAGCGTAAAGTTCCCGGTTCCCGGCTGCAGGGCACGGGAACCGGGCACGCACAAGCTCCGGCTGCAGACAGGGCATGGAAAAGGGCGGCACAGAGAAGCCCCTGCCCGCCCCTTTTTTGCAGATACTGCCTGCAGCCGTCATGCTGCGCCGGCTGTCAGCGCCTTAATGGCAGCGAATGCCGGTAAGTATGTGACCCATCTTGTTCTTCTTCACTTCCAGATAGTGCTCGTTGTCAGGGCCGGCTTCCATTTCAATGGGCACGCGTTCCACGACTTCAAGGCCATAGCCGGCAAGGCCGACGATCTTCTTGGGATTGTTGGTGAGCAGGCGCAGCTTGTGAATGCCGAGGTCCACCAGGATCTGGGCACCAGTGCCGTATTCGCGCAGGTCAGCCGGGAAGCCCAGCTTCATATTGGCTTCCACAGTGTCCAGGCCCTGGTCCTGCAGGGCATAGGCGCGAATCTTGTTGGCAAGGCCAATGCCTCTGCCTTCCTGGCGCATGTAGATGAGGCAGCCTCTGCCTTCCTTCTCAATCTGGGAGAGGGCAGCGCCGAGCTGACCGCCGCAGTCGCAGCGCAGGGAACCCAGGGCATCGCCGGTCAGGCATTCGCTGTGCACGCGCACCAGCACAGGCTCGGGACCTGAGATGTCGCCCTTGACCAGGGCCAGATGTGTGCCGCGCTCAGTGGCGTTCTCGGAATTGCACTCATAGGCATGCACCATGAAGTCGCCGTAGCGGGTGGGCAGATGGGCAGTGGCCACGCGCTTCACGCTCACTTCGCCGTGATCCAGACGGTAGCGGATGATGTCATGCACAGAGGCGATCTTGAGACCGTGCTTTTCGGCAAAGATCTCAAGGTCAGGCATCCTGGCCATGGTGCCGTCATCCTTCATGATTTCGCAGATGACACCTGCGGGCTTGAGGCCGGCAAGGCGGGCAAGGTCAACGGACCCCTCGGTCTGGCCTGTGCGCTCAAGCACACCGCCGGGACGGGCACGCAGGGGGAAGATATGGCCGGGCATGACAATGCTTTCCGGACGGGCATTGTCTGCGACTGCCGTGAGAATGGTGGTGGAGCGGTCAGCTGCGGAAATACCGGTGGTCACGCCCTCTCTGGCCTCGATGGAGACCGTGAAATTGGTGTGGTAGAGCGAAGTATTGCGCTCAGTCATGAGAGGAAGAGCCAGCTTGTCGCACAATTCCGGTGCCATGGCGAGACAAATAAGGCCACAGCAGTGATGTGCCATGAAGTTGATGGCTTCGGGAGTGGCAAACTCAGCCGCTATAGTCAGATCACCTTCGTTTTCTCTGTCTTCGTCATCAACCAGGATAATCATCTTGCCCTGCTTCAGATCGGCAAGGGCTTCCTCAATGCTGCACAATGGCATGGCAATACTCCTTCGAGATAGTGGCATGTGCCCGAAAAAAGGGTTGATTCCCCACTCCTTCCGCCTCTGGCTGCAGACAGTCAGGGGTGCAGGCTTTTCGCACAAAAAAAGCCTTCGGGTCAATACTAAGGACTTTTTTGCACAAGGCTAGCCCCCTCGTGCAAAGAAGGCAGCCTGAACGAGAGCTTTGGACGGGAGATACTGACGGGAGAGACGAGCGAGAGAGACGGACAGGGCTGCTGGCGCTTCCCCTGGTGCAGTCTGCACCTCTCCTCCTCAAGCTCCGGGCCTTCTGTGCCAGGCTCTCATCTCCAGGCTTTCAGTTCCATTCCCCGCCATCAAGCACGCCGCTTGCTGCCAGGGCAAGATAGAGCACAATGCCGCAGCTGGTGGAGAGATTGAGGCAGCGCCCGTGTCCGGCAAGCATGGGAATGCGCACATGCAGTCTGGACAGGGCCTTCACGTCCTCGGGCAGGCCGGCTGTTTCCCTGCCAAAGAGCAGGATGTCATTCGCCTGAAAGGCAAATCTGTGCGCTGCTGCCCCGCCCTGTTTCGAGGAGGTGATGACCAGGCGGGCATTGGGGCGCGTCGCATGCCAGTCAGCGCAAAAGTGTGCCATGTCCGGCCACACCTGCATGTCCACAAAGGGCCAGTAGTCAAGGCCTGCCCGCTTCAGATATCTGTCTTCAAGCTTGAAGCCCAGGGGCTCTATGAGATGCAGTTTTGTGCCTGTGACGGCACACAGTCTGGCAATATTGCCTGTATTTGGCGGGATTTCCGGTTCAAAGAGCACAACTTCCATGAGAACGTCTCTGTCAGGGGCAGGCTGTATGCAGAAGAATGCGCGTTAAAAAGAGCCAGGGAATGCGTGGCACAAAATGCGCGCCAGCGGTGGCTCACTGTGCATAAGGCCTGCGTCTGTTCACAGAATGAGGCGGGTGGCAAGGCCTGGCACGACCTGGACAGTGACGCGCATGTCCTTTGCGCTGCTGCCATTGTCATTGAGCACGGCAAAAAGCTCTGAGTGCGTCACCTGCATGGGAGAGTTCATGATGCCGCTGCGGGTGAGCATATCCTTCAAAATGGCCAGGGCCCGCTCTTCCACATAGGGCAGGCTGGCATGGGCAGGCAGGGGCTCTGTCACATCCAGTTCAGGCACCAGCAGCTGCCGTTTGCCGGTATGGGCAAAGACCTGCAGGAGCGCCGAGGGCCGGGTCAGAGCTGCACCGGTGGCATTGGCCACATCGGCCATGGGCAACAGCACCACCTCAAGCCCCAGGGCCTGCTGCAGCCGTTTGTGCACGCAGGCTGCAGGTCCGCCCACAAGGCAGATGCGCTCAGGCACAACATCGCTGTATTCCTTCAGCTCCTTCAGGGTGTAGACGGGTTTGGCATTGATGTCAGCCACAAGGGCCGCAATGGCGGCAGCTATTTTGCTGAGGGCATTGTCCACAGCCATGGCTGCGGCAGCCCTGGCAGACAGGCCAAGGTGCCTGCCAAGTGCCTCAAGACCGCGCTGTGAGGCTGCCACATCTCCTGCGCACTGGTCTGTCTGTGTCCCGCAGGCTTCCTGCTGTGTCCCGGACTCGTCGTCGCCCTGCGCTGCGGCATGAGCTCCAGTCTGAGCTTCACTCTGCATTTCAGTACGCTCTTCTGCAGCAGGGGCAGCGGGCACATCGGGAACATTGAGCACTTCGGGAGCATTGAGCACATTGAGGGCATCGAGCAGGGTGGCCTTCTCCCCGCCAAAGGCCAGGGCCCTGCCTTCACGCACAGGCCCTGTTTCAAGCACAGGACCGTGCGGGCCTGCTTCGATATGCAGCAGGGAGTCACCGCCCACACCAATGGAGCGTGTGGCCAGGGAGCGAATCAGGGTGCGTCTGCCCTCAACCCGCATACCGTCGCGATCCAGCACAGGCGAGCCTGCCACAAAGAGGGCAAGGTCTGTGGTCGTTCCGCCCATATCCAGGAGCAATGTGGGCTTTTCAGCCAGATGCCTGTCCAGGGCAAGGGCCCCCATGACACTGGCTGCAGGCCCTGAGAGCATGCTCTGCACAGGGCTGAGTCTGGCCTTTGTGAGGGGGAGAGCGCCGCCGTCTGCCTTGAGCAGGTAGATGTCGGCCGTGCAGCCCCTGCTGGCCAGCACAGAGCTTACGGCATCAGCAAAGGCCTTGTGCAGCCTGTGGGCAGCACTGTTGTAATAGGCTGTGGCCAGACGGCGGGGGAAGTTGAGCTCACCGCCCAGACGATGTCCCAGGGTGATGAAGGCGTCAGGCACAAGGCGGGCAACCTCCTTTGCCATGCGCTCTTCATGGGCAGGATTTCGGGGAGAGAACTTGCCCACACAGGCAAAGGCAGAAATACCTGCCTCCCGCATGCGCACAACATCCCTCTCCAGCACATCCAGCTCCAGGGGCTGCACTTCCACACCCCTGTGGTCCAGTCCGCCCGGCACAATGCTCACGTACTCGCCCAGGGTGAAGCGGGACGGATGCAGGCCAGGACCTGCACTGACAAGAAGGCCCACAGGGTCCAGTCTGCCCTGCACTGCGGCATTGACCAGCAGGGTTGTGCCAAGGGTGATGCGCTGCACGCAAGCCAGGGCCCCTGCACCGAGCTTTGCCTCCATTGCTGCAAGCACTTCCTCAATGCACAGGGGAAGATTGTCGTGCCTGGTGGGCACCTTGGCGCTGGCAGTCACCCGCCCTGCCTGCACGCAGACAGCGTCTGTATGCGTTCCGCCGCAGTCAATGCTCAACACCGTGTCTCTGCTTGTCATTGCCCTGACCCGGCCTGGCCCCGTCGCGCCTTACGCCATGGCGCCCCGGACCCTGCCGCCTCCGTAAATGTCTGCCGTGATGTCTGCCCAGTTGTCTGCCCATTCGCGTTCCCGGGTCCTGTCAGCGCTGCGCCAAAAGGCCCCGGGGCCTCGTGTTTCGGGCCTGCACAAGCTATCTGTTTGCCCTGCCCTTGGCAACAGGCAGGGACGGCCACAACACAGCCAGAAGACAGCCGAAACGCAGGCAGCAGACTGGAAGCATGCAGGCAGCATGCACACAGGCTCTGCAACAGCACAGACACAGCAGCCCTGCAGGGGAAAGGGCGTCTGCAAAAGGTGAATTCATGGGGATTTGAGGCTGTGCTGCACCTTGCGCAGGTCTGCAACTTTCAATAGTATACAAGGCCGGAATTCTTTTCCCTGCCCCTGCAAAAACAGAGGCACGACAGGCACACACCCCGTACGGATTCAGGTCGTACGGGACTTTTCGTGCACTTCAAAAAAGCCTCGCGATCACCCCAGCCCGCATGGCCCTCCCCCAGGCGTCCGGGTCACTCGTTCCCCCGTGAGTGCAGGTTTTCAGAGGAAATTTTCATTAAGGATTTCTGAATTATGCAAACGACTGAATTCATCTGGTTTGACGGCAAACTCGTCCCCTGGCAGGAAGCCCAGGTGCATGTGCTCACCCACGCTCTTCATTACGGCGACTCCGTGTTTGAAGGCATCCGCGCCTATGACTGTGGCGACAAGGGTTCCTCCGTGTTCCGCCTGAAGGAACACTCCCAGCGTCTGGTCAACTCTGCCAAGATTCTGCGCATGAACATGCCCTATACGGCTGACGAGATCTACAAGGCCTGCATCGAGACCCTGCGCGCCAACAAGCTCAAAGCCGCCTATGTCCGTCCCCTGGTCTTTGTGGGCTACGGCGAGATGGGTGTCTTCCCCGGCAAGAACCCCGTCCACACCATTATTGCTGCCTGGCCCTGGGGCGCCTATCTCGGCCCCGAAGCTCTGGAAAAGGGCATCCGCATCCGCACCAGCTCCTTCACCCGCTTCCAGCCCAACACCCTCATGTCCAAGGCCAAGGCTGCAGGCAACTATGTGAACTCCATTCTGGCCAAGATTGAGGCTGTGGAAGACGGCTACGACGAAGCAGTGATGCTCGATCCCACCGGTCTGGTCTCCGAGGCCACAGGTGAGAACATCTTTGTGGTGAGCAATGGCAAGATCAAGACGCCTCAGCTGACCAACACCCTCGGCGGCATCACCCGCGCCTCCATCATTGAGCTGGCCAGGGGCCTCGGCTACCAGGTGGAAGAGTATCCTCTCTCCCGCGACGAAATCTACATTGCCGACGAAGCCTTCTTCTGCGGCACTGCTGCCGAAATCACCCCCATCCGCGAGATGGATCGCCGCGTCATTGGTGCCGGCCATGCAGGCCCCATCACCAAGCACCTGCAGCAGGAATTCTTCAAGGCTGCCAGGGGCGAGAATCCCACCTACGAGGGCTGGCTCGCTCCCTACACCATCGACTAACTGCATACCACCCCTCCGGGAGACCTCTGCACCTGGCAGGGGTCTCCCCCTGTCTGCCGCCCCGCCCATGTACGGCTGTTCCCGGGACTGACCAACATTGCCATGAAACATGTTTCCCTTGCCACACGCTACCGCCCGCAGCTTTTTTCCGAAGTTGCCGGGCAGGACCTCATCAAGACCGTGCTCTCCAGAGCTGCGGCCGAGGATCGCGTGGCACCGGGCTATCTGTTCAGCGGAACGCGAGGGGTCGGCAAGACCACCCTGGCACGCATCTTTGCCAGGGCCCTCAACTGCGAGCACGCGCCCTGCGCAGAGCCCTGCAACAGCTGTGCGCAGTGCCGGCGTGTCACGGACGGCACCCACCCGGACGTCATTGAAATCGACGGTGCCTCCAACAACAAGGTCGATGATGCCAGAGCCCTGCGCGAGACCGTGGGCTTTGCGCCCATGGAGGGTCGCTACAAGATCTTCATCATCGACGAAGCGCACATGCTCACGCCCCAGGCCTTCAATGCCCTTCTGAAGACCCTGGAAGAGCCGCCGCCGCACGTGGTCTTCATTTTCGCGACCACGGAAATACACAAATTTCTCCCCACCATCCTGAGCCGCTGCCAGGTCTTCTCCTTCAGGCACCTTACCGAGGAGACCATTGCCACCCACCTTGGCAAGATTCTCGGCCTTGAGGGCATACCCTGTGAGGACAGTGCCCTGCACCTCATTGCCCGCAGGGCTGCAGGCTCTGCCCGCGACAGCATGTCCCTGCTCGACCAGGTGCTCTCCTATGGCAATGAGCGTGTCAGCAATGACACTGTGCGCACTGTGCTGGGCCTTGCCGGCATGGATGCCCTGGGCACCCTCTTTGACGCCCTGGCCAGACACGACTGCGCAGGCGCAGCCATGTTCACCAGGGAACTGGTCACCAGGGAAGTGGATATAGGCTTCTTCCTGCGCGAGCTTGTGGATCATTTCCGCTCCCTCTTTCTGCTGCGCCAGTGCGGCAGGGAGGCCGTGGCCAGGCTTGGTGTGCCCAATGTGGAGCTGGACTTTCTGGCAGGTTTTGCCAGCCGCTTCACGCCCTCCTATCTCCATGCTGCCTGGCAGATGCTCATCAACTCGCATCGCTCAGTGACCACCAGTCCCGAGCCTGCCTCGGCCCTGGACCTGCTCTTGGTCAACCTGGCCCTGCTGCCCCAGCTGCTGCCTGCCTCCCTGGTCCCCGATGCACCTGCAGCTCCTGCAGCTCCTGCTGCCCCTCTGCCTCCGCCTGCTGCGCCTGCAGCCGCGCCCCAGCCGGGGCCACAGTCCCTGCACCAGGCATCCCCCCGCTACGGCAGCCAGGCAGGCTGCACTGAAGCGCGCGAGGCAGGTCCTGCAGCACAGCCGCAGCCTGTCCCTGTCCAGGAAACACAGCCCGTGCGGCGCAACGCCGCAGCTGCGGCTCCTCAGACCAGACAGCCCGGCCCGCAGACCCGTCCTGCGGCCCCTGAGACTGCCCATGCTGCCGCCCCTGAAGCCCGTCACGAGAGCCGTCCTGAAACCCGTTCTGCGACCAGAGCTCAGGTCCTGGCCCCTGCTGCGCAGGCGCCAGAGCCCCCGGTGCAGCCTGGGTCTCCAGTGCAACCAGGGCCCGGGACGCAGCAGCCTGGCAGCCAGCCCGTTCCTCAGGCTGCTCCTGCTGAACAGGCCACTGGGCATTCTGGACATCCTGGCCGGGAGACTCTGACAGCGCCAGAGCCTGCGCCAGCTTCCGCTCCGGAGCCACAGCCGGTCTCAGCCCCGTCTGAGTCTGCCGCAGAGAGTGCCGAAGTTGCCAGCCCGGCTCAGCCCGCGTCTGTCTCTGCTGCTGCAGCCATGCCTGCACCGCAGCCTTCGCCATCGTCTGTTTCTGCAGTACCTTCCGCTGCCTGGAACGAAGCTGATGCGGGTGATGCGGATGACGGGGAAGACGAGGAGGACGAGAACAGCGAGTACGAAAGCATGGGCCGTGACATCGGTCCCCTGCTGCCGAACTGGGAAGCCTTTACAGAGTACGTGCACACGGACAAACAGGGCCCGCCGCCCTATATGGTCAAGGGCCTGCGTTGCGTGGCCATGGATGGCGATGTGCTGGATCTCGAATGCGACACGGAAAGCCTGCTTAGCTCCGTGCAGCGCTCCCAGGCAGCCCTGGAAGGCTCTCTTTCCCGTTTTCTCAGGCACCGGGTTCAGGTCAGAGTGGCTCTGTCCGAACTCGGCCGCAGCAGGAACGAGACCCTGAACACCCCTGTGGTGCTCGACAGACAGGAACTGCGCCACTGCTTTGAGCTGCTCAATGCGCACGTGGATCACGTGCAGCAGCTGTAAGAACACAGGGCACTGTGCGCGGCATTGTCCACGTTATTTCACTGTGTACGACAGAAATTTCCGGACGTCCCCTGGTGCACAGACATGTCAGGGATTTTCCGGAGACCAAAACCAGCCCTTAAGAGAGGATTTTCATGCGCAACATGAATGAAATCGTGCGTCAGGCACAGATCATGCAGAACAAACTTGCCAAACTTCAGGCCGAAGCCGAGCAGAAGACCTATGAAGCTTCCAGCGGTGGCGGCATGGTTAAGGTCACAGTCAGCGGCAAGCAGGTCATCCAGAGCCTGACCATTGACCCCGAGGCCGTGAAGGAAGGCGACGTGGAAATGCTGCAGGATCTGATCATCTCCGCAGTCAACGAAGCCTGCCGCATCTCCAGGGAAAGCCTTGAGCGCGAAATGCAGGTGCTTTCCAACGGCATTCGCCTGCCCGGGATGTTCTAGACATGGCCTGCGAACTGCCACAGGCTCTCCAGGACGTTGTCACCCGCCTGAGCCGTCTGCCCGGCATGGGCCCCAAATCCGCCCTGCGCGTCGCCATGACCCTTCTTGCCTGGCCAGAGGCCATGACACGGGAGCTCGGCAACAGCATTGCCCAGCTGCGCGACAAGCTGCATCTGTGCAATCGCTGCGGCGGTCTTTCCCAGGATGTGACCTGCCCTTTGTGTGCAGACGCATCCAGAGCCAGGGATACCCTGTGCGTTGTGACGGACTGGGACAGTGAGCTGACCCTGGAGCGTGGCGGTTTCTATCGTGGCCAGTATCTTGTCCTCGGGGGCCTTATCTCCCCCCTGGACAGCTCCACTGCTGACAGGCTGAATATCGAACTTCTGGAACACAGACTTGCCGAGGGCGAGGTGCAGGAAGTCATCTTTGCCCTCGGAGCCACCCTGGAAGCCGAGAACACAGCCTCCTTCCTGCAGGGGCTGATTGGCTCGCGTTTCCCCCATGTGCGTGTCTCCCGCCTGGCCCAGGGCATCCCCCTTGGCAGCGAGGTGAAGAACATGGACATGGAGACCCTGCGCCAGTCCCTCAGATATCGCCAGTCTCTGGACTGATCCCGCCTCTCGCACGTCTTCCCTGCCCGTTCGCCCGGCAAAGGGCTGACGGACACGCCCCAGAGCTCTGTCCAGGCAGACCGTCCGGCTGCTTCCGGCTGTTCACGCCCGTCAGACCGTACTCAGCAGAACGCACCCGGTCTTCTGACTGTTCTTCTGGCCGTTCTTCTCCTGCAGACTCTTCTGCCCTGCCAGAAGCACTCACCATTTCCCATACCCGGGGAGCCCTTCTGTCTCTTCCTTTTCCTGCAATGGCTCTCCCCCGGGACAGAACCCCGCCCGGAAACACAGCCGGAAACACTCCCGGAAATTCACCACGAACCCCTCCTGGCTCCCATCCCGAAATCCATTCCAGACCTTCTTTACACTTTGCTTCCTTCGCAACAGTACAGTCATATGCGCAACTTTGCACGCAAGCTGTGCTGCTTCACCGTTTTCTCTCCTCCGGGCCAGTAGAGATATCTATGCACAAGCAAGAAAACAACAAGGCCATGTCTGCAGATCCTGCCGGCAATATTTCCATGGCTGCAGACAGGGGCACCAGGGCAGCGCACCCTGCCGGGTCTGACAGGACATCTTTTCTTGTCCAGCCTGACGGTGCAGGGCTTTTGCATGACAAGAAGGTTGTCCTGCTCGAATATCTGGAACAGATCTTCAATGCCTTTAAAGAGGGCATCTGTATCTCCGATGCCGACGGCATTGTTGTCCACCTCAATGAGCGCCACGCTGAGATTACCGGCATCCCCCGCAATGAAATGCTCGGGCATTCTGTGATGGAATTTGTCAACAGGGGCACGTTCGATGTGGTGCTCAATCCCGAGATTATGCGCACAGGCCAGCCGGCTACCAGTGTGCAGACAGTGTCGGGAGGGCGCAAGCTCATCCTGGAGGCCTTTCCTGTCTTTGACAGGGACGGACACGTGGTGCTGTGCATGACCTTCATGCGCGACATCACCATGCTCTCGTCCATGCGTGAGCAGCTTGATGCCCAGAAGGAACTGCTCACTGCCTTCCAGCAGCTGACCTCCTTTGGCGACGATCAGATCATCTCCCTCAAGCTCCCCAAGATCTTCACCAGCAGGGCCATGGTCAATCTCTATGGAGAAGTGGATCGCATTGCCCGGACAGACGCCACTGTGCTCCTGCTCGGTGAGACAGGTGTGGGCAAGGACGTCATTGCCAGGCGCATCCATGCCGCAAGTCCGCGCTCTGACAAACCCTTCATCAAGGTGGACTGCGGCAGCATTCCCGAAAACCTCATCGAGACCGAGCTCTTCGGCTACGCGGCAGGCACCTTTTCCGGCGCCAGCCGCCAGGGCAAGGTTGGCCTCATTGAGGCAGCCTCCGGGGGCACCCTCTTCCTGGATGAAATCGGCGAGCTGCCCATGAGCATGCAGACCAGGCTGCTGCGCGTGCTGCAGGACTTCGAGATCATGCGCGTGGGCTCCACAGTGCCAAAGCCGGTCAATGTCCGTGTTATTGCCGCCACCAACAAAAACCTGGAGCAGGCCATTGCCAACGGCGAGTTCCGCAGTGATCTCTACTACCGCCTCAAGGTGGCTGTACTTGCCATTCCTCCCTTGCGCGAGCGCAAGGCCGACATCCTGCCTCTGACCCGCATGTTCCTCAACTTCTACGGGCGCAAGTACTACCGCAAGCTCGCCCTCTCCGGGGAAGCAGAGCAGCTCCTGCTCAAGCACAAATGGCCTGGCAATGTGCGCGAGCTGGAAAATCTGGTCCAGGGCCTGCTTGTCACCTGCAAGGGCTCGGAGATCCTCCCCCAGGACCTGCCCTTTGGCGCCAGTCCTCACAGGGAAAGTGTCGCCGCAAAGCCACAGGCGCAGGAGATTTCTCTGGAAGGGCGCACCTACAAGGAAATCATGAAGGAGTACGAGAACAAGGTCCTTGTTGCCGCCATGGAGCGCTGGGGCAATATCGGCGATGTGGCCAGGCACTTCCAGGTGGACCGCAGCACCATCTTCCGCAAGGTCAAGGACCTGGAAAAGCAGGGGCTGATTAAACTGAAGCCGCAGCGCGGCTGAGTCTGCCTGAAGCCGCAGCGCGGCCTTGTCTGCCTGATCAGGCATGGTTGCAGACAAGGCCGTCTGCAACCAGGCAGCACGTCTTGAGGGCATGCCAGAGAGGCATGCCCTCATTGGTTCTGCAACCATTGTTTCTGCCCCGGGGCTGAGGCAGGAAGAGAGACCGTTTCAGTCCCTGGTAACAAGGCTTTCATAGACAGCTGCGCAGTCCCTGGCACCAAGGCCCTTGTGCAGAGCCTGGTCAAACAGAGAGAGGGCAGTGGCAAAGAGGGCGCCTGGTGCAGACCAGCCATCTGCCATGGCGCAGCCCAGGGTGAGGTCCTTGTGGGCCAGTTCCAGGGCAAAGCGGGGAGTATAGTCGCCACTGGCCATCATGGGACCGCGCACATCCATCTGGAAGCTGTGGGCACCGGTATCGCCAATGAGTTCCAGCAATCTGCCGGGCTCAAGGCCTGCGGCTCTGCCCAGGGCAAGACCTTCAGCAAGCACAGCCAGGTTGGTCATGCCAATGAGATTGCTGATGAGCTTCACAGCGCAGGCGGCATCAATGGAGCCAACCATGTGCGGCACGCCAATGAGCGGGAAGATATCTGCCAGACGGGCAATGGTGGCCTCGTCACCGCCGATGAACAAAGGTTCTTCTGCCTTTTCGGCATGCTGCGGCGTCTTGCCCAGGGTGCACTGCACATAGCCTGTGCCGCGCTCAGCTGCTGCATTGGCAAGGGCATGGGCTGTCGCCGGGTCAATGGTGCTGAGCTCCACATGGATGGCTGCGGGAGCAAGCTGTGCATAGAGGCCGTCATCGCCGAGCATGCAGTCACGCACATGCTCGGGTCTGGGCAGGCAGGTGAAGATGACATGGCAGGCAGCCAGCTCTTCCCTGCGCTCAGCTCTGCGGGCTGTGGGGCCTGCAGCCAGAACGGACTCTGCGCTGGCAGCTGTGCGGTTCCAGACAAGCACGTTTTTGCCTGCACGGACCAGATTGCGGGCAATGGGAGCCCCCATGGCTCCGGTACCAAGAAAACCCAGAAGCATATGTTCTCCTTAAGAAAGCAATGGGACCAGGGCCAGTTGTCCTGTGCAGCACACAGGAAAAGGCGCCTGGAAATGCAGAGGAAAAAGACTCTGCACCAGGGCAAAGCAAAAACCATGCCTTTCATGGGCAGAGAACATATGCCGGCAACGGACAAGGATCCCAGTGTGGCAGCGCATGTGTCTGGCATGAAATTTGCTTAGCTTGTGAAACAGTTCATCAGACAGCCTTTGCAAGGCAGGCCGGACTGTTTCCCGGCGTCCATGGCAGGTCCGTGGCTCGTCTGTGGCACAGCCGGCACAAGGCTTCACATCATCACTTCTCTCTGTCGTTTATCACATCAGGGTACTGCTATGAAAATTTTCGATTTTCGTCTGCGTCCTCCGTACAAGGGTTTCACCAGACTCGGCCTCTACAATCCCCCCTGCAACGAGGGACTGCCCCAGAAGTATCACGGGCGTCCCAGCGAGGCTGCAAGGCAGAAGTCCATGGATCTGTTCTGGAAGGAAATGGATGAGGCCGGTATCTGCGGCGGTGTGGTCATTGGCCGTCAGGTGCCCAATGATGCTGCCTCAATCTCCAATGATGACATCCATGACATGGCTGTGGAATACCCGGACCGCATCATTCCCTTCGGCAGCCTTGATGTGAGCCGCGGCGTTGCCCGCACCATGGACGAACTTGAGCGCTGCATTGAGTGGGGCTTCCGCGGCATGGCCCTTGAGCCCGCCTATTGTGAGCCGCCCCGCTTTGCCGACGCCAACGTCCTCTACCCCATCTACGCCCGTCTGGAAAAGGCAGGTATCCCTGTCCTTCTGACCATGAGCTTCTTCCAGGGCAATCTGGACTATTCCAATCCCGCTGCAGCCCAGAGGGTGGCAGAAGACTTCCCCAACCTGCAGATCATCCTGGCACATGCCTGCTACCCCTGGATCCCCATGGTGATGAACATTCCCATCGTCACTCCCAATATCTGGCTTCTGCCTGACCTTTACCTCCTCAACCCCGACGCTCCCGGCAGCGAGATGTACGGCCAGGCCCTGCGCTGGCTCAATGGCGAGCATGTGCTCTACGGTTCTGCCTATCCCTGCTACAATCTGAAACAGGGCATTGAGGACGTGGAGCGCTTCAACCTCTCTGACGAAATCAAGGAGAAGTTCTTCCACAGCAATGCCGAAAAGCTCCTCGGCATCACAATCTGAGCTGCCCCTGCCCCCCTTTCCTGAGATCTTCTCCTGCACTCTTCTTCTCTCCAGCCCCGGTATTTCAGAATTTCCTCTGAAGAACCGGGGTCTTTGTGTCTGTGCACCACAGGAGCACAGCAGGGAAAGGACAGAAGACGGGCAGATGGCGGGCAGAAGATGGGCAGAAGATGGCCAGAGGAAGGACAAGGCCTGCATACCGACGCAAATGCTTTTCTGCACAAAGTCCTGCCATTTGTGTTTTTTTGCACACCCTGTACGGACACAGGACTGCTCATGTCACCATACTCTTTTGAAATCACGCTAAAAAATATCCATTCTGTGCTGCAGAAATGTGTGCCGGCTGCCGTGCGTGCCAGATTTTGTTGTTTTTTCGCAACAAGAAAAATTCTTTTCTGGTATCAAGGCATTAGAACAAATTTGTTGCATTTTTGCACAAAGCCATTTGTGAACTTTCTCACATCTGAATCAACGAGATGACTGGTAGTGCATGACATTCCAGCAAGTTACAGATTTGGCACACACTTTGCTTACAGGTACACAGGAAAGGCAACTTTCCCTGACCAAGACATATCAAGACACATCCAAATCACCCATACATATTTCCAAAGCTTGGAGGCTTTAGATCATGAGCGACGACGTCCTGACTCTCTCTCCCCAGGAAGAACGCGTTATCAACAAAAAGGTAAACCGCGAGGGCCGCGAGCGCGTCTACAAGATTCTTGAACGCAACCAGTTCACCCTTCCCTACGTTGACGTGGAGCGCGCCAAGTACTTCACGGAATCCATGAAGGAAACCGAAGGCGAGCTGCTGACCCTGCGCTGGGCCAAGGCTCTGAAGAACGTTGCAGAAAAGATCACTGTGTGGATTACGCCTGACCAGCTCCTTGCCGGTCGCGTGGGCAAACTCGGCCGCTACGGCATCCTCTATCCTGAAATTGATGGTGACTTCTACCGCGAAGTGCTGGGCGACCTCGAGCATCGTGACAAGAGCCCCTTCAAGGTTGACCCCGAGGACCTCAAAACTGTCATGGAAGAAATCGCCCCCTACTGGGAAGGCAAGACCTACCATGAACAGCTCAACAAGGTTCTGCCCGCAGAACTGCGCAATGTGACCTACGACGACGAGCGCGGTCTGAAATCCAAGTTCGTGGTCAGCGAAACCTCTTCCTACCGCTCTGCACTGCAGTGGGTGCCGGACTACGAGAAGGTCCTCAAGCGCGGCTTCATCGACATCCAGAACGAAGTCAAGGAACGCCTGGCCAAGCTGGACCTCGAGAACAGCGTGGACCTGTGGGAAAAGAAGCCCTTCCTGGATGCCATGTACATCGTGTGCGACGCCATCATGATCTGGGCCAGGCGTCATGCCGACCTCGCCCGTGACATGGCCGCCAAGGAACAGGATGCCACCAGAAAGGCCGAACTTGAGCAGATCGCTGAAGTCTGCGAGCGCGTGCCCGCCTACCCCGCCCGTAACTTCCGCGAAGCCATGCAGTGCCAGTGGTTCGTGCAGCTCTTCTCCCGTATCGAGCAGAAAGCCAGCGCCATTATCTCCAACGGCCGTATGGACCAGTACCTCTATCCGTACTTCAAGAAGGATATTGAGGAAGGTACTCTGACCAAGGCTCAGGCCAAGGAACTGCTGGAATGCATGTGGGTCGAAATGGCTCAGTTCATCGACCTGTACATCAACCCCGAGGGCGTGGAATTCCAGGAAGGCTATGCACACTGGGAGGCTGTGACCATTGGCGGACAGACTCCTCAGGGTGAAGATGCCACCAATGACCTTTCCTATCTCTTCCTGGAATCCAAGCGCGAGTTCCCGCTGAACTACCCCGACCTCGCTGCCCGTATTCACTCCCGCACTCCCGAGCGTTTCCTCTATGAAGTGGCTCTGACCGTCAAGGACGGCTCCGGCTTCCCCAAGCTGATCAACGACGAGGAAGTTGTCTTCCTGAACAGCGTCAAGGGCTGCCCCGTGAGCGAAGCTCTGGACTACGCTGTGTCCGGCTGCACCGAGACCCGTATGCCCAACCGTGACACCTACACCTCCGGCTGCGTGTACGTGAACTTCGCCACAGCTCTGGAAATGACCCTGTACAATGGCCGCATGCTCTACTACGGTGATGAGAAGCTCGGCCTTGAGACCGGCGACCCCACCACCTTCAAGACCTGGGACGAATTCTATGCTGCCTACCGTGCCCAGCAGATCAATCTGCTGCACAAGGCCTTCCAGCAGCAGGTTATCGTCGATAAGCTGCGTCCTCAGCACTTTGCAGCTCCTCTCTCCTCTGTGCTGCATAACCTCTGCATGGAGAGCTGCCTCGACCTGCACACCGAGAAGATCCCTGGTGGCGTTGATTACTCCTACTTCGAGTTCCTCGGCTACGGCACCATCGTTGACTCCCTGGCCGCCATCAAGAAGCTGGTCTACGAAGAAAAGAAGCTCACCATGGCCCAGGTCATCGAAGCCTGCCGCGCAGACTTCAAGGGCTACGAGCCCATTCGCGAAATGCTGAGCCATGCTCCCTGCTACGGCAACGATGATCCGTACGCCGACTCCATTGCCAAGGACGTGGACCGCATCTGCCAGCTCGAAGCCATCAAGAGCACCGAAGAACGCGGCGTGCATGTGGACGTGCGCTACGTGCCCATTACCTCTCACGTGCCCTTCGGCCAGGTTGTTTCCGCAACCCCCAACGGCCGTCATGCCTGGACAGCTCTCTCCGACGGTACCTCCGCATCCCACGGTGCTGACTCCAACGGCCCCACCGCAGTGCTGCTGTCCAACTATCATTCCAAGAACTACGACCTCATCAATCGCGCTTCCCGTCTGCTCAATCTGAAGCTGTCCCCGAAGAGCGTGGCTGGTGACGCCGGCACCAGGAAGATCATGAACATCATCCGTACCTGGTGCGACCTCAAGCTCTGGCACCTCCAGTTCAACATCGTCAACAGGGAAACCCTCCTCAAGGCCCAGGAAGATCCGGCCAGCTACCGCAACCTGCTTGTGCGTATCGCCGGTTACAGCGCCTACTTCTGCGACATCTCCCGCTCCCTGCAGAACGACATCATTGAACGTACTGAGCATGAGGACTTCTAGGTCCGAAAGCCATCTGCCTGACAGCTGCTGTACATCTGCTGTACAGCAGCAGGAAGCGTAAGTACTTTACCGGAGAGGCCCATAGACACAGTATCCGTACATGTCCGTGAGCCTCTCCTTTTCTACGCAGTGTACGCGTAGTGAACGCGTTTTCTTCACGTACACTGCACATATTCTTTTTGACAGCTTTTCTCTGTACTGCATGCATGTTGTGCAGAGCAGCATGACCAGCTGCATGTCCAGCTGCAAGACAAGGGACTCTTCATGTCTGCCATGATCGATGACGAACAAAAAGAAGGTATAGTCTTCAACATCCAAAAATTCAGTGTGCATGATGGTGAAGGCATCCGCACACTGGTCTTTCTCAAGGGCTGCCCCTTGCGCTGCCGCTGGTGCAGTAACCCTGAATCCCAGCGCATGCAGCCGGAACATGCCTTCAACCCCTCCCGTTGTATCACCGCTGCGCTGTGCGGCCGCTGCCTTCAGGCCTGTCAGACCGGTGCCCTGAGCCTGATGGAAGGGCTGATCTGCTTTGATGCCCGCAAGTGTGCCCAGTGCATGGCCTGTACCGAAGCCTGTCCTTCCGGAGCCCAGACAAAGTACGGCTCTGTCATGAAGGTCAGAGACATCCTCGATAAGGTTGAGCGCGACGGCGCCTTCTTTGCCCGCTCCGGCGGTGGCCTTACCCTTTCCGGCGGTGAAGCTCTGGCCCAGTTTGACTTTGCGCTTGCCCTGCTGCGCGCTGCCCGCAAGCGTGCCCTGGACACCACCATTGAAACCTGCGGGTACTACCCCTACGAGCATATGCACGCTGCCTGCGAACAGCTGAACAAACTCATCATCGACATCAAGATGCTCGATCCTGTAAAACACAAGGAGTATACAGGGGTTGACAACGCCCGCATTCTTGAGAATTTCAAACGTGTGGTTCAGGATTTCCCGGATCTGCCCATCCTGGTGCGCACTCCCGTCATCCCGGGCGTGAACGATTCCGACGAGGAAATCCAGGCCATTCGCGACTTCATCCCTGTGCGTCCCAATATCGAGTATGAGCTGCTGACCTATCACAGACTCGGACAGCCCAAGTACAGCTATCTCGGGCGCGGCTACGGCCTGGATGTCGATCTGGTGGCTGACAAGGAACGCATGCAGCATCTGCGCAAGATGGTACGCTGACACCCCATCTGACAGTGCCAGAAGCTGGCCCCTGGTCACGCTTTTCACATAACTGACATGTGCCGCACTCCGAACCACGGAGGCGCGGCACACCTTTTCTGAAACTCCCGTCTGCATGAGGCCGGATGAGGCCCGTTGCCAGGCAGGTCCGAGGACAATATGCCATCACTGTATCTTGGTCTGCTCACAGCGCTGTGCCTGACAAATTTTGCCGGCAATTCCATCTTCTGCCGCGCGGCACTGATCTTCAACAACATGGGGCCGCTGCAGTACACAGGTCTGCGCGCCCTCATTGCAGCATCCATCCTGGTGCTCTTATGCCTTGTAAAGATCATTCATCCCCGCACTCAGGGCGGAAATATCTGGCATGACATCTGGCAGGAAAGCAACTGGACCGGCGCCCTGTCCCTCTTTGCCTACATGATCTGCTTCTCCCTGGGCTATGTCGGCATTGATTCAGCCCCAGGCACGCTCATCATCAATATGTGCGTGCAGTTCTGTATGATAGGCTGGGGCTTTATGCACGGCATTCACCCCAACAAGCGCCAGTACACAGGCTTTGCCATTGCCACAGCAGGCCTGATCATCCTCCTCATGCCAGGCCTCTCGGCTCCGCCCCTGCTCTACTCCCTCTTCATGGCTGGCACAGGCTTTGCCTGGGGAGTGTTCAGCATCAGCGGACGTGATGCACATTCAGCAGCGCTGGCAACTGCGGGCAACTTCTGCAGAGCCGCCATTCCCGGTTTCTTCTGTCTGGTGGCAGGCTTCCTGCTGGAGGGAACAGCCGAGCCCCTGGCCTGGCTCTTTGTCTTTGCCGGTGCTCTTGCCTCCTCTCTGGGCTATATTCTCTGGTATGCCATTGTGCCCCGCTACTCGCTGGTAAATATCTCCATCATCCAGCTGGCAGTACCAGTCATTACCGCCATCCTGGGTACCATCTTCCTCTCCGAAGTCATCACTATGCGCCTGGTCATTGCCGCAGCACTCATCCTGGGCGGCATCACTCTGGCCATCAAGTCTGCAGCCCATCACAAGGCAGCAACCAGATAGGCAAGCCCTGACAGGCAACCCAAGTCACAGCAGATTGCCCTCTTTTTCACAAAAACTCGTTTCCCAACATCAGTCAGGTCCCCGGACAGACTGCCGTCGCGAATTTGCATCACGACTGCGTCACTTCCGGGGACCTTTTTTTTGTACAAAAATCCTCTTTTTAAACTGTGTTTTCGTGACTTCTTTCCGCTTGCACTTGCCCGCAGAAAAGAAGGGAGCCAGCAGTCAGCGCTTTTCTGAGAAGCAGCAGTAAAAGCTAATAATTCTCATTTCTTTAACAATGTTACACACTCCGCATCAGCTGCCTGCCAGGGATACATGCCTTTGCCCGGACGCTGCTCGTTGCGAGTCCTTGCAGCAGTGTTTGTCACTCTTTTTGAAATGCAAATGGTGTCCGGCAGCACAAAACTTGTGCAAAAGAACACAAAATTTTGTGTTTTTTTGCACAACACACAGAAGAGCTCATATTATAACACATTGAAATTACTTATACTTTTTGATATTTTGCAGGGCTTATGAAAAATCAATCAAGCTCATGCCGCACCACAGCATTAAATAATTTCATAAAAATTTTCAATATCTTAACTAAAAGCCATTGTGTGCATTTGTGAAACATACCTCTTGTGCAGCTGTGCAACAGGGTGCCTGGTGAACTGTGCACGAATGCACATCACAGAGGAAACATGTGTTCTCTCGCTAAAAAATTTTGTGTTTTCAAGCGACTAACATGACATTTTGAACGAAGTCTGTCCCATGGAGAAAAGTTGTGTGGTTGTGGAACGCTTCTTGCTTTCCTGCTAATTGTGAAAATTTGAACGGATCCACACACCCCTTGCTTGTTTACCCCTAGCGCTCGGATCAGGTGCGCACAACATCCGACGCCGAAACTTATCAGGATTTCACCATGGAACACGAACTCACCCATGAACAGCAGAAAAATCTGCGTCGAGTCGTCATTTCGTCCGTTCTGGGCGCTGTCATTGAATGGTACGACTTCTTCCTGTACGGCGTTGTCGCCGGTCTGTTCTTCAACCAGCTGTATTTCCCTGATTTTGACCCCCGCATCGGTACGATGCTGGCTTTTGCAACCTTCGCGGTCGGTTTCGTTGCTCGTCCTCTTGGCGGTGTCATCTTTGGTCACTTCGGTGACAAAATCGGCCGCAAGAAGATGCTCATTCTGACCCTGGAAATCATGGGTACAGCAACAGTCTGCATCGGCCTGATCCCCACCTACGAATCCATCGGCATCTGGGCTCCTCTCCTGCTCATCCTCTGCCGTCTTGCCCAGGGCATTGGCCTTGGTGGTGAATGGGGTGGCGCAGTCCTCATGTCCTTTGAGTCTGCTCCGAAAGCCAAGCGTGCCTTCTACGCATCTCTGCCGCAGATTGGCATGTCCATTGGCCTGATGCTGTCTTCCGGCGTCATCGCTGTTCTGAGCGCCCTGTGCAGTCCTGAAGCCTTCCTGAACTGGGGCTGGCGTATCGCCTTCTTCCTCAGCGCCATCCTGCTCGTCATCGGCTCCTATATGCGAATGACCGTCCAGGAAACCAAGGACTTCTCTGATGCCAAGCACAAGGTTGCCGAAAACGAGAACAAGTTCCCCCTGGTCGAAGTCTTCAAGAAGTACCCCAAGATGGTCCTGGCAGGCATGGGTGCCCGCTTCATGGACGGTGTATCCTTCAATGTCTTCGCAGTGTATTCCTTGAGTTACCTGACCCAGCAGCAGGGCATCCATCGAGATGCAGCCCTTTCCTCCCTCATCATTGCTTCCGCAGTGATGACCCTGACCATCCCGCTCTGGGGCCAGTACGCTGACCGTCTCGGCAAGGCCAAGGTCTTCGGTTCCTGCGTCTTCCTGCTCGGTATCGTCAGTTTCCCCGCCTTCTGGCTGCTGCACAACTTCGCATCCAGCTTCCTCGTGGTCACCCTGACCCTGACCCTGGTTTTTGCAATCTTCCACGCCGGCCAGTATGCCACCATGGCTTCCCTCTTCTCTGAGTGCTTCCCGGCAGAAGTCCGCTACTCCGGCATCTCCTTCGTCTATCAGTTCACCGCCATCTTCGCTTCCGGTCTGACCCCCATGATCGCTACCGCACTGACCGGCTGGAACGGTGGTGAACCCTGGTATCTGTGCATGTACTTCCTCTTCTGGGGCTTTGTCAGCTCCTACAGTGCCTATGTCCTCAATCGCATGGGCAAGAAGATGCGCGCAGAGCATGCCGCAGAAGAAGCTGCCAGAAAGGCTGCCGAACAAGCTGCCTGATGTTGCCATACGACTTCGGATGTTCTGGCCCCTGACAGTCCAGCCAGCCTGACAGGGGGCGTCTGGAACAAGACCGGGCATCCGAAGCTCCTCCTCACTGGGTAACATATGAGAAACCCGCTTTCGTTTCCAGACGAAGGCGGGTTTCCCTGTTCTGTATTCTGCTGATCTGTTCCACCAGCGCTGATGGTGCGCCGGCACTGTCTGGACGCTGTCTCACTCCCCCTGCCCAGGGCTTCGGGTTCAGAGTCTGGCAGCGTATATGGCCACAATGTCTTCGAGGCTCAAAGGCACATAGTTGTTGGCCAGAAGGCGCTGCTGTGTGGCCAGCACATTCTCGGCAAAGGTCTGCACGTCTTCCTGTTTTATGCCGTACTCGTGCAGAGACTTGAGGGGCAGTACTACCGAGAGCAGTTCGCCCAGGCGATCGAGCACGTCTTCCTCCGCGCAGCCAAGCTGTGCTGCCAGCAGGGAGAAGAGCTCTGCAAGTCTGCCCTGCACTCCCTTGCTCTGGTACATCCTCAGCACCTGGACAAAGACCGAGTAGTTGGCCTCCCCGTGGGGCACATGACAGCTGCCGCCCAGCGGGTAGCTCAAGGCGTGCACGGCAGCGCAGCCGGCAGTGCCAAAGGCCAGGCCGGCATAGGTGCTGGCCAGCAGAAAGTCAGGCAGGAGCCCGGTGCGGGCCTCCTTTCCTTCCCTGGCAATGGTCTGGTAGCCACCGAGGATCATTGCCATGGCCCTGCAGCTGAAGAGACGGGTGAAAGCTGTGGATTTGCCAGAGAGAAAGGACTCCACAGCATGGACCAGGGCATCAATGGAACTGGTGGCAAAGACCGCATAGGGCAGCCTGGACAGCAGTTCCGGGACGAGCACGGCCTTTGTGGCATACATGGCCTCGGAGACCAGGCCCATCTTGGTGCCCAGACTGGTCCTGTTCAGGATGGCAATATTGGTGACTTCACTGCCTGTGCCACAGGTGGTGGGCACGATGATGAGTTCACAGTGCGCAGACAAGCCTGCCATGTCCGCGTTGAGGTCGTCCACACGCCTGCCCCTGGATGCCACGGTAAGTACCTTGGCAATGTCAATGACTGTCCCTCCGCCCATGGCAAAAAGCCTGCGGCAGGGCATAGTTTCCATACGCTCCAGGATGGCATTGACCATGACATCAGTCGGCTCGCCGCTGCCATAGTCTTCCTGCCAGATGCAGCGGGCATCGGGGCAGAGCTCCCTGAAGAAGGGCTCAAAGATATACCTGTTAGTGAGGATGATGTCGTCAGGGCCGGGTGCGAAGGCCTCTGCAAACTCTCGACAGCTTACAAAGGAATAGATGTCCGGCCTGCATTTGATTTCCAGCATGATCTTTCCTTCTTTTCCGGGGGAAGTCGTCAGGACACAATCAGGGGAACAGCCTGCCTGGCGTGCACAGCATGGTACCGGACAGCCTGGCAGCAGGGGACTGACACCCATGTGCAGATCATCTTCCCGCGCTACTGAAAAGTCAAATGTCCGCACCATATGCGCCTGCTGTGTGCGACCTTCCCTGCTGTCTCCCGCCTGCACTGCCCATTCTTCTCCGTATTTCCACCCTTCTTCCACCAGCAGGAAAGGCCGCCTTCTGCAGTATGCAGAAGACGGCCTTTAACGTCAGGCAGGCACAGGTCGCGCCTGATATACTACTGTCTACTTCTTGAAGGAAGCCTTGAGAGCTGCCACGCCGGCCTTGGCCACGTTGGTGTCTTCAGCCACGGAGCCGCCACTGCAGCCGATGGCGCCGATAATCACACCGTCAGCATTGGTGAGCAGCTCGCCACCGCCGAAGATGACCAGTCTGTCATTGGTCACTTCAATGCCGAAGAGCTCACCGCCGGGCTGGGCAGCCTTGCCGAGATCAGCAGAGGACATGTTGAACAGACGTGCAGTCTCCGCCTTGCCGATGGAGATGTCGATGCTGCCCAGGAAGGCACCGTCCATGCGCATGAAGGCCTTGAGGTTGCCGCCGGCGTCCACAACGGCAATGTTCATGGGCACACCCTGTGCAACAGCCTTGGCAAGAGCACCCTTGAGAACGACTTCAGCCTGGGCCTGGGTCAGGTCGCCGGGCAGCTGGCATTTGGCAAATTTGGCATCAATGGCAGCCTGTGCAGGAAGGGCAAGCACCAGGGAAAGCAGAAGAGAAGCGAACAGTGTACGCATAAAAAACCTCCGTACCTTCGGAATGAGGAGACATGCTACGCCAGCCAGAGGCAGGACGGACAGACACTGCCTGCAGGCAGGCTGACACAGAAACAAGGAAATCTTCTCCTTCCGTCAGGGTACACTTTCACGACGCAAAAGCAAGTTCCGTGTTCTTTTTTCCTGCCCTGTTTGTTCAGACAACCAGGCTCACAACAACGTCCATGTCAGCTCCGCAAAGGCTGTCAGACGGCCTCTGAAGGCGGCAGGGCTTGCGACAGCTCCCCCTGCTCTTCCCCCTGGCTGCTGTCAGGCACGTTTTCTGGCAAAAACAAGACCGCACCATCTGCCGGCAAACATCAGCAAATGGTGCGGTCAGCTCAGTCCACGCGGCTGACGTGGTCTGACAGGAACGCTGGCTTCAGTCTAGGCTGTGCGCATGGGGCTTCCTATGGAGGGCAGCTTTCCTTCCAGGGCGCTGCCAACGGCAAGGATGTCTGCCTCGGCAAAGGGTCTGCCGATGAGCTGCAGGCCCACAGGCTCGCCGCTCTCTGCCAGGGTGGCAGGCAGGGCAAGGCTGGGCAGGGCTGCCAGGTTGATGGGGCAGCTGTAGGCGTCCATGAGGATGTTCTGCAGCGGGTCCTCGATATGGAAGCCGATGGGCCAGGCAACAGAGGGTGCCACAGGGGCAAGCAGGCAGTCGCAGCTGCCAAGGGCTGCCAGGAACTCATCGCGCACCAGTCTGCGCACCTGGGCTGCCTTCTTGTAGTAGGCATCATAGTAGCCTGCCGAGAGCACGAAGGTGCCGAGCATGATGCGACGCTTGACCTCATCGCCAAAGCCTTCCATGCGGGAGCGGGTATAGAGCTCCTGCAGATCCTTCGGATCGCTGGTTCTGTGGCCGTAGCGCACGCCGTCAAAGCGGGCCAGGTTGGAGCTGGCTTCTGCCATGGCGACAATGTAGTAAGCGGAAATGGCAGCGCTTGTGCTGGGCAGGCTCACGTCCACAGTCTTTGCACCAAGGTCGTGCAGCGCGTCGATGGCTGTGCTGATGCCCTTGCGCACTGTGTCAGACAGGCCTTCACCAAAGTATTCCACAGGCAGCCCTATGGTCTTGCCGGCAAGGTCTGTGGCCCCAAGGCCCTGCAGGTAGTCCGACACCTCTGCAGGAGAGGAGGTCATGTCGCGGGGGTCATGACCTGCGATGACGGAAAGCATGCGTGCGCAGTCTTCCACAGTCCTGGTGAGGGGGCCAACCTGGTCCAGAGAGGAGGCATAGGCAATCAGACCGTAGCGGGATACTCTGCCATAGGTGGGCTTGAGGCCCACGCAGCCGCAGAAGGCTGCAGGCTGGCGGATGGAGCCGCCTGTGTCAGAGCCTAAGGAGGCAAAGCACTGGCCTGCTGCCACGCTGGCAGCAGAGCCGCCGGAGGAGCCGCCGGGCACCAGATCCGTATTCCAGGGATTGCGGGTGACCTGGTAGGCGGAGTTCTCCGTAGTGGACCCCATGGCAAACTCGTCCATGTTGTTTTTGCCCAGGATGATGGCGCCGGCATTGCGCAGCTTCTCCACCACAAAGGCGTCATAGATGGGCTGGAAGCCCTCCAGAATGCGCGAGGCTGCCGTTGTGGGCATGTCCTTTGTGACCAGGGCATCCTTCACAGTCACAGGCACGCCCCACAGAGGCTTGCTCGGATCAGGCCCCTGCTCGTCCATCTGCTGGGCCTGAGCAATGGCGTTCTCGGCATCCACATAGAGAAGCGCATTGATGTCGTCTTCTGTTTCCAGAATGCGCTCAATGCAGGCTGCCGTGGCTGCTGTGGCCGTGAGTTCTCCCTTCTGCAGGGCGCTGGCTGCTTCGCTGAGGGAAAGGCTTGTTATGTCTTCCATTTTTTATTCTCTCCAGATGACCCTACACGATTCTGGGCACAATGAAGTAGTTTTCATCCTTTTCCGGAGCATTGGCCAGGACCTGCTCGCGGGTGCGCACATGAACAGCCTCGTCCTTTCTGTACTGAATGTCGTGCTGGGCAGGAGAATACAGGGGGGCGACGTTGCTGGTATCAATAGTGTTCAGCACTTCCATGTACTCGACAATGGAACTCAGCTGTTTCGAGAAGCGCTCCACGTCCTCGTCGCTCAGACGCAGGCGGGCAAGCTGGGCAAGATGCTGGACATCTTCCCTGGAAATCCTGTCTTGGGACATCTGTTGCTATCCTTTTGTCTCTGCACATGCAATGCACATGCGTATGCTTTTACTGGCATGACGTGCCAGTCTGACTGTTGAAGAAAGGCTGCTGTGCCGCTCCTGCCAGACGCCCCCGAAGCTCATTCTGCTCACACTCCGAATCACTTCGATCACTCAGGGGACGTCGCAAAAGGCAGAAACGACTGTTTTTCAAACCATGAGCTGCTGAAAGACCCGGCCTAGAAAGCGCCAGGCAGGCTCAGCTTGTGTGAGGAATGGGGAGTGGTGCGAATGATGGGCCCTCTGGGCTGTGTCACCGGGCGCTGCACAGTGCCGCCTGAGCCCAGCGGTGTGGTTTCAAGCTCGGCAGGTGTTGCTGCGCGCTCACTGGCCCTCTCCACAGCCTCAGCCCTGGCTCTGAGCAGCGCAGAGGCATCCACCAGGCTGGAGCCTGCGACACCGGGCTGCACCATGAAGAGCTTCTGGGTGGCCTTGCCGCGGGAATCATAGCTGATGGGGGCCAGCACAAAGTTCATGAGCGCTGCCTGTCTGGCCATGGCGCAGACTTCTGTGGAAGCCGGACGGCCCTTGATGTTCAGGCGGCTGGCAAAGCGCACAAAGTCATAGCCCAGAGCGCCCCAGAAGGTCGCATAATTTGTTTTGGTCAGAGAAGCCGGTGCACGTGAGGCCACATAGGCGCTGGGGTAGGCCACCAGTGCGTACTGGTTGGCATTCTGGGTACCACGGGTATTGTAACCGTCCCAGAGCATGGTGCCGAACATGTAGAGGCGATCCTCGCCATTGCTGGCAAAGGCTGTATGCACAGAGGAAAGCCTGCGCCAGGAGTCAGGCAGGAAAACTGCCTCAAAAGGCGTCTGCGGTGTCAGCACACCTGTCGCCTCGTCCTGGATCGGGTTCACATAGGGCTTGGCAATGTTGCCCCAGGAATCCGGAGAGCCTGTGACAGTGATGCGCTGTAAAATGACGTTCTCAGCTGCAAGCTTCTGCTCAAGCAGCGAGGTGATGGTCTGGGAGTACTTGTCCTGGGGACCGAAGGAAGCCATGGTGCTCACGCCGAGCTTGTCCACGGCGAGTTCCACAATGGCATTCACCTGATCGTTCATACTGGGGAAGAAACGCCAGGCTGCTGTGCCTTCATCACCGGCAGGCAGCTCGGGCATGAAGGCAAAGGTCGCCTTCCTGTCCAGAATGCCGGCCTGCTTCATCTGCAGGTAGGCGGATTCCGTGAGCGGGCCGCCAATAACGGAATTCTCAGGCAGGGCTGCCAGGGTCTTGAGCCAGGCACCTTCCGTACGCACGACCTGCACCTTCACAGGCGCCGAGGCAGGCTGCTGCTGTGCGGCAAGACGTGCACCGGAGGTCAGGCTGCTGACAATGCTGGCCAGCTGTCCGGATGGCACCACCAGGGCAACTGTTGTGGTCCTGGGCTGTCTTGGTTTCGGAGGTTCCTTCTTAGTCTGCTGCAGAAATCCGGGGAATGCGCAGCCGGCAAGCAGAGCCAGACTGCAGATGAGAAGCATGGTCAGTATGGTGCGGGGAAATGAGCGTGTCACGGCTGTGCATCCTTACACAAAGCTGTCAGACGGCCTCTGATGATGCAGGCCCCCGGGCAGCAGGTTTGTTGCGTGTCGTCTAACAGTGTTGTCCTTGCAGACACGAAAAAAGGGCTGGCTGTCCATCAGGCAGCCATACCCTTTGTAGTATACACATTGCCGACACGCAAGGAGGCAGAGCGCGTCAGAGCAAGGTGATGCACTGTGTTGCAGTCTGTGCACCGTAGCAGAGAGAATCTTCTCACCTGAAGAACATGAAAAGGCGCTGTCCGAAGGTCGTCTGAAGCACGTCCGGTACTCGCCCGATAGTCGTTCACAGACTGCCCTCCGGACAGCGGGATGTTCCTTTGGGGGAGATGTTTAGTTCTTCACTTCGGTGAAGTCAGCGTCCACAACGTCGTCGTTGTTTCTGCCGCCAGCCTGGGCTCCGCCCTGAGCGCCACCCTGAGGACCGGCTGCACCCTGGGGACCTGCCTGGGCACCTGCATTCTGCTGCTGGTAGAGCTGCTCGGCAAGCTTGTGAGAAGCAGTGGCCAGGGCGTCAGAAGCAGCATTGATGGCTGCCACATCTTCGCCTTCCATGACCTTCTTCAGGTCTGCGATGCGGGCTTCCACGTCGCTTCTGGTCTCGGAGGTCACCTTGTCACCAAGGTCCTTCAGGGACTTTTCGGTGCCGTAGATCAGGCTGTCAGCCTTGTTGCGGGCTTCGATGACTTCCTGCTTCTTCTTGTCTTCGCTGGCATGGCTTTCAGCTTCCTTCACCAGGCGCTGGATTTCCTCTTCGGAGAGACCGGAAGAAGCGGTGATGCGGATGGACTGTTCCTTGCCTGTGCCGGTGTCCTTGGCAGAGACGTTCACGATACCGTTGGCGTCAATGTCGAAGGTCACTTCAATCTGCGGCACGCCGCGGGGCGCCGGAGGAATGCCGGTGAGGTCGAAGCGGGCCAGGGTCATGTTGTCCTGGGCCATGGGACGCTCGCCCTGCAGCACGTGGATGGACACGGAGGGCTGGTTGTCAGAGGCAGTGGTGAATACCTGGCTCTTCTTGGTGGGGATGGTGGTGTTGCGGTCGATGAGACGTGTGAACACACCGCCCATGGTCTCGATGCCGAGGCTCAGAGGCGTCACGTCAAGAAGGAGCACGTCCTTCACATCGCCCTGGAGGATGCCGCCCTGAATGGCAGCGCCCATGGCAACCACTTCATCGGGGTTCACGGAACGGTTGGGTTCCTTGCCGAAGAACTCGGTCACCATCTTCTGCACCAGAGGCATACGGGTCATGCCGCCGACCAGGATGACTTCGTTGATTTCGCTGGGAGCAAAGCCTGCGTCGGCCAGGGCCTTGCGGCAGGGCTCCTTGGTGCGCTCGACAAGGTCAGCCACCATGGCTTCAAAACTGGCGCGGGAGAGCTTCATGACCAGGTGCTTGGGGCCGGTCTGGTCAGCAGTGATGAAGGGCAGGTTGATGTCGGCTTCCATGGAGGTGGACAGGTCTTTCTTGGCCTTTTCAGCAGCTTCCTTCAGGCGCTGCAGAGCCATGCTGTCCTGGGTCAGGTCGATGCCGTTGTTCTTCCTGAACTCGTCAGCCATCCAGTTGATGATGCGCTGGTCAAAGTCTTCGCCGCCAAGGAAGGTATCACCGTTGGTGGCGCGGACTTCAACAATGTTGTCGCCCACTTCCAGGATGGAGATATCGAAAGTGCCGCCGCCGAGGTCGAACACTGCGATCTTCTCGTTCTCCTTCTTGTTGGCTCCATAGGCCAGAGAGGCAGCCGTCGGCTCGTTGATGATACGCTTGACTTCAAGGCCTGCGATACGGCCGGCGTCCTTGGTGGCCTGACGCTGAGCGTCGTTGAAGTAGGCAGGCACAGTGATGACAGCTTCTGTCACCTTCTCGCCTAAATAGGCTTCAGCGTCAGCCTTCAGCTTGGCCAGAATCATGGCAGAAATTTCAGGGGCGCTGTAGATGCGGCCGTCCACTTCCACACCGGCGTCGCCGTTGGCACCGCTCTTGATGGTGTAGGGAGAGCTGCCCATCCAGCGGTCAACTTCGGGGCTGTCAAACTTGCGGCCCATCAGACGCTTGATGGCGAAAATGGTACGGGTGGGGTTGGTCACGGCCTGTCGCTTTGCAATCTCGCCAACCAGACGTTCCTTGTCAGTAAAGGCAACAATGGAAGGGGTGGTACGGCCACCTTCGGAGTTGGTGATGCATTTGGCTTCTGTGCCCTCCATGACGTAGACACATGAGTTGGTCGTACCAAGATCGATACCAATAATCTTAGACATACTCTGTACAGCCTCCTTAACTTAAGGAAAATTTCAAAGAAAATTTCTATGTTTTGTTCTGTGTGATTTGTGCGGGTTTCGTGCAGCAGCTTGTGCGCTGCACTCGCTGGTCATTCATTGGTTGCCCAATATGTAAGACATTGTTTGCAGTAGTGAAGTCCTGCCACAGAAAATTTTTTGTCCGGCATTGCTGTGACAGCAGGCCCTGGCAGGAGCTGCAGACCGGGGCATGCCCTGCCGGCAGCTCCAGAGCACGCCTGTCACCCTGCCCTGCTGCTGTTCATGGCGCCCCTGCAGGGCCCTGCACACGTGCAGCAAGGCAGGCGCACCATGCCAACTGCCTGCAACTTCTGACAGTTCGGCAAAAGGCTCCTGAAAAAAATGCAGAACAGCCCGGGACTGCAGTGCATACCCGGGCTGTTTGTATATGTATTTCTGAGCGGCTATGAGGTCAGAACCGTCCTTCAGGCTCTGTGAAATCAATGCGCATGTCTTCACCGCACAGCTTTTTGAGCCTTTCTTCGCAGCGCATGAGGCGGCTGCGCTCAATGGGGGCCTGGCCCTTGCAGTGGATCTCGAGCACGCAGACCTTCTTGTCCCTGGTGAAGCGTGCTGACGTGACCAGCTCGCTGTGACTCTTGTCCAGTGCCTCGGCAATGGTCAGGAAGAGGGAGTTCACCCGCACGAGCTCCTTTGTCCTCTCGTCAAGCTCCGTGTAGACGCTGTGTTTCTTGCCTGGCTTTGCCCTGTGGAAGTAGGCAAGTGCTGCCATGAAGCGCACTTCCCTCTCGCCAAAGCCGAGCAGCTCGGAGTTGCTGATCAGATAGTGGCTGTGCGCATTGTGATTGGAGAATGCGATGAAGATGCCGATGTCATGCAGCAGCGCTGCATAGTGCAGAAGCTCGCGAACCTCATCGTCACAGTCATGCAGGCCTGCAGCCTTTGCAGAATCAAAGAGCTCCAGGGAAAGGTTGCTGATATGGCGGGAATGCGCTTCCTCGAAGCGGCAGCTCCTGCCAAGACGCAGCACACTCTTTTCGCGTATGCTTTTGTTGGAGTATGCCTGTGCTCCGGGGCAGAAACGCTCGACATATTCGTTCACCATGCCGTCGCGCAGGCCCCTGGAGGTGATGTAGGCAGTGTCGAAGTTCATTTCTTCGAGCACTGTCTGCAGGATGGCTGCACCAGGCACAATGACGTCCAGGCGCTTGAGGTTGAGGCCGGGCAGCTGGGCTCGCTCAGCCCTGGAGCGGGAGCAGAGCTCCTTCACACAGCGGCACAGGCCACGGTAGGAGAGCACAGTGGGGGTGTCGGGAGCACTGGTGCCGCTGCCGAGCAGAGCCGTGATCTGGGCCAGGTTCTGGGCAGTGCCCGAGCTTGCCACAAGCTGGGGAATGTTCAGTCTGGCCATGCGGCGAAAGGCATGGACACCGGCATTGCGCACATACATCTTCATGCTCTCGAAGACCTTGCTGCCCACGGGTTTCTCACCTGTGGGGAACATGTTGGCAAGCCTGACACAGCCTATCTTCAGGCTGTCCAGCTCTTCGGCATGATTGGTGGAGGCAGCTGCCATTTCCGTGGAGCCACCGCCGATATCCAGGTAGAGGCGCAGGTTTGAGCTCTGCTCCCAGCCTGAAGCCACACCGCGCCAGATAAGGCGGGCTTCTTCACGGCCGGAGATGATCTCAAAGTCTATGCCCGTCTTCTCCCGCACCTGCTCAAGGAAGGCCTCGCCATTGTCTGCGTCACGGGAAGCGGCTGTGGCCATGGCCACATACTCCTCGACCCCGTAGCCGCGGCACATGTCTGCAAAGGAGCACAGACTCATCATGGTGCGCTCCATGGCAGCAGGCTGCAGCCTGTGGCTGGCAAAGGCGCCTTCGCCGAGCCTGACCATCTGCTTGGCCTCATTGAGCACACGCACGACACCCTGGGCGGTGATGCGGGCCACCAGAAGACGCAGAGAGTTACTTCCCAGGTCTATGAAGGCCACGACCCTTCCATTCTCACCAATTTCGCCTAACAAAGCCGCCATGTAATCTCCCTTGCAAACAGCTCCATGAACAGGTCCCCCTTGGACCGTGCCCTGCGGGCATGTTCTATAAGACCTGCATGTACTCCCAGAGCCCCCTCGATTTCAAGAATGACTGTGTCCCTGTCATAGTGGACGTGCAGGCTCTTGACTTCGCCTGTGTGGCCAACATCCAGGGCATCGCCAATGCGCAGCAGTGCGGCACAGACACTGACGCCAAGCCTGTCCTGCAGGGACAGGGCAGCAAACTCCTCATGGGCGAGAGAGGGCCAGGCCTTGCGATGATAGCGGCCAATCAGGGCGGTGCGGCAGCGTTCCTGTGCAGGAACAAGGCTGATGAGCCCGGCAACGAGCTCTGCAGTCACAGCGTCATCGACAGTCTTTTTCTGCAGCATCAGGGCGAGGGTATTGCGATGGTGCTTCTTCATGCCGAAGACCTGGCCGATATCATGCAGCAGGGCGGCACAGGAGAGACGATCACGCCAGATGGCCGGCAGCCCGTGCAGCTTGGACAGCGCATCATAGAGCTCAAGGGCAAGCACCTGCACTCTGCAGCCGTGGCGCAGGGCCTCGGCAAGGGCGGCAGATGCGTCTTCAGGCTCCTGATCAGCGCTGCTCTCCCCCTGCCCTGTGGCTGGGGCCTCCATGCCGGCCAGCAGGGAACGAATATGTACGCCCAGAGCTGTGACTGCCTCTGCCAGGCTGTCCGGACAGGAGGCAGTCTCTGTCTGTGCTGCAGCCACAGCGGCTGCAGGCCGGGCCTGCCCGGGGTCCTGCTCCGGGGCCACATCTGCAGCAGGCGCTGCGGACTGTCCCGGGACCAGGGCTGCTGCCTGTTCCTGGCCCTGATCTGCGGGTTCAGTCAGGGAAAGCGAAGGGGAAGAAGAAGAAGAAGAAGAAAGCTGTGTTGTCGTGTTGTCTGCTGTTTTGGAAGATGTTGTCTTGCTCATATTTTTGATCTGCAGGGAATGCTGTCTGCCCCTGAAAAGACGGAGCAGAGTCCTGATGGTGTGCACAAACGGGACTCCTTCGGCGTCAGCCTCAGAGAGGCCGTGAAGAAGAGGGGACAAGAATGTCCCGAGAGACGTGACAGCTGGCCATGACAGCTGTCCTGAAAGACAGAGAAGGCTTGGTGCATGCATCCTGAAAGGGCGCATGCACCAGGCCTTGATGTCTGTCCTGATATCTGCCTGAACACCTGTGTTGCGGCAGGGGCTTAGTTTTCGCTGTCGTCCTTTTTGGAAACGGCTTCCTTCAGCAGCATTTCCTGGGCATTGATGAAGGGACCGTCAGCAGGGGCTGCAACTCGTGTATAGGTGCCTTCCGGATTTTCGTTCCAGGCCTGCTGGTTGTCAGCTATCTGCCAGCCAAGGACATGGTCGCGGATGTAGGCCTTGTGCTTCTCATCCAGGATGGGCACAAGCACTTCAATTCTGTGATCCAGGTTTCTGGGCATGAGGTCGGCACTGCCGATGTAGATGATATGTTCGCCCCCGGCGCGGAAGTAGTAGGCGCGCACATGCTCCAGGAAGCGGCCCACAATACTGGTGACCGTGATGTTCTCGCTCACTTCCGGGATGCCGGGACGCAGGCAGCAGATGCCGCGCACAATGAGATGGATCTTCACACCGGCAATGGAGGCTCTGTACAGGGCCTTGATGGTGCGCGGGTCCACAAGCTGGTTGCACTTGAGGATGATCTCACCGCCACCCTGCTTTCTGTGCAGGGCTGTTTCGCGGTTGATGAGGTCAAGGATGCCCGAACGGGTGGTGACAGGGGAGACCAGGAGCTGGCGGTAGCTGTTGCGCACGGCATAACCGGTCATCACATTGAAGAGGTCTGTCACATCCTCGCAGATCTCTCTGTTACAGGTCAGAAGACCCATATCCGTGTAGATCTTGGCTGTAGAGTGATTGTAATTGCCTGTGCCGATGTGGACATAGCGCATGAGACCTTCGGACTCGCGACGCACAACCAGACAGAGTTTGGCGTGAATCTTCATGCCCACAAGGCCGTAGACCACATTGACGCCTGCAGCTTCAAGCTCTTCAGCCCAGGTAATGTTGCGTTCCTCGTCAAAACGGGCCTTGAGTTCAACGACTGCCGTGACCTGCTTGCCGCGTTTACGGGCCTCTACCAGGGAATGTACAATGGGAGAGTTGTTGCCAACGCGATAGAGCGTCTGCTTGATGGCCACCACAGCGGGATCTCTGGCGGCATTGCTGACAAAGTCCAGCACTGTGGAGAAGCTCTCGTAGGGGTGATGCAGCAGCACGTCTCTCTCGCGTATCCTGGAGTAGAGATCCGTATTGAGAGCGAGCACGCTGCCGGGAGTGCTGCTGATCTTGAGACCGGGCCTGTCCACACCGTAGAGGGGCATGAGGTCAGCAAAGGCCATGGGACCGCGCACAGTGTAAATCTGGAAGGGCTTGAGGTTGAGCTTGTCGATGAGGAACTCGCGCACATCTGCGGGCATGCCGTGGGCGGTTTCCAGGCGCACGACCTGGCCGAAGCGGCGTTGGTCCACCAGGTCCTTCACGGCCTCAAGCAGGTCATCAGCCTCGTCTTCTTCAATTTCCACGTCTGTGTTGCGGGTGATGCGGAAGACACCGCAGGACTCTACCTCATAGCCGGGGAAGAGCTGGCCAAGGTGCGCTTCCACCAGGTCTTCGAGCAGCAGGATGTCCATGTCACGCATGTTGCTGACCAGACCGAGCTCGACATAGACCTTGCCTTCCTTACCTTCCTTGCCGTCCTTGCCGTCCTTGCCGCTCTTGCCTCTGGGCACGAAGATGAGCCTGGAGACATTGCTGGGGCAGCGCACGCGGGCAAAGTGCCTGTTGCCGTCCTTGTCGTTGAGCAGAACCAGGAAGTTCAGGCTCACGTTGGAAATGGTCGGGAAGGGATGGGTGGGGTCAATGGCCTGAGGTGTCAGGACAGGATAGATTTCGTTGTTGAAGTACTCGGCCAGGTAGCGCTGCTGCTTCTCATTGAGGTCGTGATAGCGCACAACACGCAGTCCCTTGTCTGCGAGCTGGCCGCACAGCTTCTTGCGCCAGTGATCCTGACAGATGGCAGTGCTCTTCATGACCCTGCGGCGGATTTCAGCCAGCTGTCTGGCCTGACTCATGCGGTCAGGGCCTGAAGGAGCAGCACCGGAGCGATACTGACGCAGCACGTTGGCCACGCGTACCATGAAGAATTCGTCCAGGTTATTGCAGAAGATGCACAGGAACTTGAACTGTTCGAGCAGAGGCAGGTTTTTGTCGAGACCGCATTCCAGCACTCTGTCGTTGAATTCAAGCCAGTTGATTTCCCGGTTGATATACAGACCGGGACAGTCCAGGTCGTGCAGTTCGCTTTCCAGGCAGGATTCGAGTTCGGGGATATCCATAGGGCAAACGGGAGTCTTCCTGCCTTCGGCCTGCTGATTGCTCATCTCTTCTTCCTCCCGGCTCTCTGCGTCTGTTCTCTGCGCCTCTGCACAGTGCGTCTGCGGCAGTTCGCTTTCTGCCTGCGTACTGCCGGATGGCTCATTGTCCTGGGACTGATTGCTGATGTCACTCATCTGCGACTGCTCCTGATCGTCGTTCTGACAAGTATGTTCGTCAGTGCTGTTGTGCTGTCTTCAAGGCTGCTGTGTGCTGTCCCGTATGCTGTCCAGTGTACGAAACCATCACGGACAACACAGCAGAAGCTCTTCTCATTCCCCGGAAAACATGCCTGTCTCCGTATGTCCTTCCCCGCAGAACAAGCCTGCAAGGGAGAATACAGGACACGTGCGTCCCCCGGAAAAGTCGCACAAGTCTTGCTTGCAGCCTGTCACCTGTCAAGTCAAAAACTTGTGACAATACGGTGACAAAGCTCCTGATCCACCGTTGTTCATCCCCTGGTCAGCCCCCGCTTGTGCAGGATCTGCACAGTCAGGAAAACAGCATGAACAGATGACATTTCTTTCTCCGCACCCTTCCTGCACACTCTTCTGCAGAGCAAGAGATGCCTTGCCAGCTGCAGGCTGCTGCAGCACAATATCAGGGCAATATCAGGGCAACATCAGCTGTGCAGTGCCATCTTCAGAAAGATCATGTCCCTCAGCATGTGATCATCTTCAAAGATGGGATGGTCATAGTTCTCCACAAAGAAGTCGGGCACACTGTGGGAACGCACAAAGCCGCAGTGCTCATAGAAGGCAAGGGTGGCACGACTGTCTCCGGTTCCCACCAGGAGCGTATGCCCTCTGTTCCTGTATCTGTCTGCAACAAAGGCCACCAGGCGCGAGGCATAGCCCTGGCGCTGTCTGTCGGGTCTGGTGGCGAGGTTTTTGAGCTCCCAGACGCCGTCGCCCTCCCAGGTGACAATGCACACGGACACAACGTCAGGGTCGCACAGAGCAAACATCTCTCCCCTGTGCAGATAACGTTCGATCATGCTCATCTGCTCGTCAGCAAGGAGCAGGAGCTCTCTGAAAGCAAGTCTTTCCTGGTCTGGTATCTCGATGATGTGCATAGGCCTTGCGAGCACACACAGGGGCGGCAGGCTCGCCGGGAGCGCCGAAAGCCATGGTGGGCAGATATGGAAAAAGCCCCGGAGCAATGCTGCTCAACGGGGCTTTGAAGAATCTTGGCAACTACCTACTTTCCCACATGAAGATATGCAGTATCATCGGCGAAAAGGAGCTTAACTTCCGAGTTCGGAATGGGATCGGGTGTACCCGCTTCTCTATGGACACCAAGGAAATTTTTCAAAATATATAATTGACAGGGAATGTGAGAGGTAATGAGAAAAACAAGCCTCACGGGCTATTAGTATCGGTCAGCTGAACGTCTCACGACGCTTACACCTCCGACCTATCAACCGGATCGTCTATCCGGGCCCTTCAGGTCTTGCGACAGGGAATACTTATCTTAAGGCAGGCTTCCCGCTTAGATGCTTTCAGCGGTTATCCCTTCCATACATAGCTACCCTGCTATGCTCTTGGCAGAACAACAGGTTCACCAGTGGTATGTCCATCCCGGTCCTCTCGTACTAGGGACAGGCCCTTTCAATATTCCTTCGCCCACAGAAGATAGGGACCAAACTGTCTCACGACGTTTTAAACCCAGCTCGCGTACCACTTTAAACGGCGAACAGCCGTACCCTTGGGACCTGCTTCAGCCCCAGGATGTGATGAGCCGACATCGAGGTGCCAAACCGCATCGTCGATGTGAACTCTTGGATGCGATCAGCCTGTTATCCCCGGCGTACCTTTTATCCAATGAGCGATGACCCTTCCATTCGGGATCACCGGATCACTAACACCTACTTTCGTACCTGCTCGAGATGTCTCTCTTGCAGTCAAGCTCCCTTTTGCGTTTGCACTCGACGGCTGGTTTCCAATCAGCCTGAGGGAACCTTTGCATGCCTCCGTTACATTTTGGGAGGCGACCGCCCCAGTCAAACTACCCACCAGACACTGTCCTCTTACCGGATCACGGCGAAGAGTTAGGGACCTGAACAAACAAGGGTGGTATTTCAACGATGGCTCCCTCCATACTGGCGTACAGAGTTCACAGGCTCCCACCTATGCTACACATGCAGGCTCAAATCCCAATGTCAAGCTATAGTAAAGGTGCACAGGGTCTTTCCGTCTTTCTGCGGGTACACGGCATTTTCACCGCGACTTCAATTTCACCGAGTCTCTGGCCGAGACAGTGTGGAGATCGTTACGCCATTCGTGCAGGTCGGAACTTACCCGACAAGGAATTTCGCTACCTTAGGACCGTTATAGTTACGGCCGCCGTTTACTGGGGCTTCAATTCGGAGCTTCGCTTGCGCTGAC
>CASEWR010000046.1 GCA_949291675.1 uncultured Desulfovibrio sp.
TATCGGCCTTGAGGAAGAAGTTGCCGTGACTGCCGTGCAGCTTTTTTTCAACATGCAGAGATATCAAGAGTGCGCCTCCTGCTTCTTCACCGTCTTCTTTGCCCTGCCCTTTGCCCTTCTGCCGCCTATGCGGGCTGAGAGAAAGGAGTCCGCAGCCACCAGGATGGAGAGGCAGATGAAGGACGTGAGCAGCACAAGAGAGAGGGCCTTGGGGTCATCGCCGGCCTGAAAGGCATCATAGATGGCCAGGGCAAGGGTCTGGGTGCGTCCGGGGATATTGCCGGCAATCATCAGTGTGGCACCGAACTCCCCCATGCCCCTGGCAAAGGCCAGCATGGAGCCTGCCAGAATGCCGCGCCAGGCAAGGGGCAGCGTGACCAGAAAGAAAATCTTGGTCTCACTGGCACCAAGGGTTCTGGCAGCATCCTCATAGCGCGGATCAACAGACTCCAGAGCCGCCCTGGCAGACTTGTAGATCAGGGGAAAAACCACCACGGTGGCTGCCACCACAGCACCCTGCCAGGTAAAGATGAGCTCGATGTTCACGGAGGCCAGCCACTCACCCAGTATGCCGCGCCGACCCACTACCAGAATGAGATAGTAGCCGAGCACTGTGGGCGGCAGTATCATGGGCAGGGTGCAGAAGGCATCAAGTACCTTTGAGAAAAAGGACTTGCGCCGCATCTGCAACTTTGCCACGGCCAGCCCGGAAACAAGGGCAACCAGGGTGGCAAGTCCCGCTACCTTCAAAGAGAGATAGATGGGAAACCAGGGTGGCACGGGCAGATCCCAGAACATGACAGCTCACCTCGCAAAACGGCAATCTGCTGCAGGATAGCACGTTACGAACAGCGTGCAAGACACACACGCTTTTGAGAAAAAAGCGTCTGCATATCACGAGAAATGGGCATGGGTTTCGTGACCTGCGGGACGGAACACTGCCGGGTGTTCTGTTATTTTTGAAGTGAGTTCAGGGAAGTAGGGCGTAGTTGTCACGCTTTTGTACGACTGCAGTCTTTTCGCTTTTTTCGTGAACGCTCGCCGTGAATGCTCGCCGTGAACACTCGTCTGCTGCCTTTGCGCCCTGTCTGCTGCTGCCTGTTGTCTGCTTTTGTCTGTCTGGGGCTGTTCGCCTTTCTTTGTGCTTTCTGCACGCTTTTCTGCGTGCTTTTCTGCATGTTTTTCTGTATCAGGATCAAGAATGCGCGACACACTGTGCCGCGCATCTGGCTCTTTTGCAGACTGCAAAAGAGCGCATACTGATCTGCAAACGCCCTATGCCTGTTCTTGCGGCAGGCCCAGGACCTCGAAGCTGTCGCCGGGACGGACCACGCCGCCGGTCAGGATGCGACAGAAGACGCCCTTTTTGGGCATAATACAGGTGCCCACCAGGTTGCGGATCTCGCAGCCCTGATGACAGGTCTTGCCTATCTGGGTCAGCTCCAGAAGAATGTCTGTCCCGATGCGAAAGCGGGTGCCAATGGGGTAGCTGGAGAGCTCCACGCCCTCAGTGGTGATGTTTTCGGCAAAGTCACCGGGCTTCACGTCAGCGCCCAGTGTTCTCATGAAGTCAATGTCTTCCTGGCCGAGCAGGCTCAGCTGCCTGTGGGTGCCATCGGCGTGGGAATCCCCTTCGATACCGTGATTGGCAATAAGGGTGACCTGATCACGGCTCTGTTTGCGCATCCCCTTGCGCTCACTGATATTGACTGCGACAACTCGCATGACTGTCCTCCTGCAACACAGCGACAGAGTGATATAGCGACACAGTGGTCTGGTGTCTGTCCGCAGCGCCTGTACGACGGCCTTCAGCAGCATGACACTGCTGTCCTGGCGGGCCTGACACCAGACCATTGCCGGCACCATACACCAGGACTGCGCATTTGTCTGCCTGTTTCCGTGCAAAATCGTGACCAGAGGCCGGAAAAGACGCCAGAGGCCGGAACAGGCGCCAGGGCAGGGACACACAGCCTGCAGCACAAAGCCCGGGCAAAGATGTCCTGGCACAAAGCCCCTGGCACAACACTGCTGACAAAGCTCCCCTGTGCAGTATCAGACCTGCTGCTGCCGGAACAGGCAGCAACACCAGCTCTTCCCCGCCCTGCCTTTCTGGGCTAGGATACTGGCCAGAATCAGGAGACAGGCCGGGAGACAGGCCAGGGGCCGGCCCCGGACACGCCTTCTGCACAGTCTGTCCTGCAGCTGCAGGGAGCCGGCCTGTCGTGCAGCTGCGCCTTCCTCTGCGTCTTCCCCTTGTCTGACTTTTTCCCACCGGAGGTCCTTTCATGATCGGCACATACACAAACGAACACTACCTTGAAAAGGTCCTGGCCTTTCACGGCCATGCAGCGCCGGGCGTTCTTCTGGGCGGACACCTGGTGGAAGCAGCACGCAAAAAGCTTCCCAAAGACTGCATCTTTGATGTCCTGTGCGAGTCTTCCCAGTGCCTGCCTGACGCAGTCCAGATTCTCACTCCCTGCACTGCAGGTAACAACTGGCTGAAGATACGCGATGCAGGCGTCTTTGCTGTTGTACTCTATGACAAATACACAGGTGCAGGCGTGCGAGCCTGGCTTGATACAGCAAAACTGGCAGCCTTCCCAAAAACCCATGAGTGGTTTTTCAAGCTCAAGCCCAAGAAGGAACAGGACGGCGATGCCCTGCGTGCAGAAATCCTTGCGCATGGTGCAGAGATGATCTCAACCCGGGCCATACAGATGAAGCCCGAGTTCCTTGCCCGCAAGGGCAAGGGTACAGTGGCTGTCTGCCCCGGATGCGGCGAAGCCTATCCGGTAAAGTTCGGGGACATGTGCCCCTTGTGCGCTGAAGGCAGAAACTACGACGTCGTGTAGGCAGGAGTGACGTATGCCTGTCTGGTTTTCGTGGACAGAGGAAGAGCTTGCCTATCTGAAGAAGCGCGACAAGAGGCTTGCTGCCGTCATTGAGCTTGCAGGCCCTGTGCAGCGCGAAATCATTCCGGATCTGTTCACAGCCCTGGTGCACTCCATTGCCGGCCAGCAGATCTCTGGCCTTGTGCATCTGCGCATCTGGGAGCGCATGCAGGCTGCCCTGCCTGAGATGACACCTCAGACAGTCCTTGCCCTTGGGGCAGAGCGCTTGCGCAGCCTTGGTCTTTCCTCCCGCAAGGTGGAGTACATCCTTGGCGCTGCCGAAGCCTTTGCCTCGGGCGAGCTCTCCTCCGAAGAGCTGGCAGCCCTGGATGACAAGGCCTTCTGCGCCAGGCTGGTCACCTTGCGGGGCATTGGCCAGTGGACAGCCGAGATGCTGCTCATCTTCTGTCTGCAGCGCAAGAATGTCCTGAGCTTCGGCGACTTTGGCATACGCCGCGGCCTGCGCATGCTCTGCCACCGCAGGGAAGTGAGCCGGGAGCTCTTTGAGCGCTGCAAAAAACGCTTTTCCCCGTACTGTTCCCTGGCCAGCCTCTATCTCTGGGAACTGGCCAGCGGCAGCTGCGAGGGCTATACGGACCCGGGGATGCCTGCCAGCGCAAAACGTGCCGGCAGGCCCAAAGCCGGGGCAAACGCAAGCCACAAGACCAGCACCGGGCAAAGCGCCAGCACCGGGACAGTGTCAAAGACCAGGGCGCAGCCCGGGGTGAAGGCTGCGACACAGTCTGGGGCACAGCCGGGAACCCAAACCGGGTCAGGGAGCAAAACCGGGCCAGAGACCACAACCGGGCCAGGCACCGGCACAAAGCAACCTTAGCCTGCGCACGCATGCAAATGAGAAGAGAGTGAGAAGAAATTTGAGGAGAACTTGAGGAGAGATCATGGCGAACAAGAAGCTGACCATCAGACTGCGAGCCTGCCAGGCAGGCACTGTCCTGCCCCTTTCCACAGCAGCGGTTGCGGGAATGCCACACCACTGCCTGGAGAGCGGGGATGAGGCCCCCTGCCCGCCTGCAGCCCTGCCCGGACTTGCCATTGGCACGTACCTTGCGGACGCCGACGGCAGTGAGGTGCTGCGGGTCACAGGCCATGTGCTCCTGCAGGCCGGCAGCGGTCTGCATGCCCTGGCCTGCCCCCTGCTCACTGCCTGCCGAAACATCAGCGCCTGCACCATGGAGCTTACGCCTGTCAAAAAGGGCATAAGCCTTGCCTGGGTCACCCTCTCGGACAGCGGCCATGCCGGCACACGTGCTGATGCCAGCGGTCCTGTGCTGGAGGCTAAGGTGCGGGAATGGCTGCCGCTGGACTATGTGCAGGGCTATCTCCTGCCGGACAGTGAGACGGGCTTGCGTGCCCTGCTCACCCATCTTGCCCTCACTGAAGGCTATGACCTCATCCTCACCACCGGCGGCACAGGGGTTGCGCCCACAGACGTCTCCCCCCAGGCAACAGCACGGGTGCTGGACTACGAGCTGCCGGGCTTTGTGCAGGCCATGATGCAGGCAAGCCTTGCCAAAACCCCCATGGGTGCCATCAGCCGCGCAAAGGCCGGCGTTGTGCACACAAGCCTTGTGATCAACCTGCCGGGCTCGCCAAAGGCTGTCTCGGAAAATCTCGAAGCCATTGTGCCAGCCTTCAGACACAGTCTGGAAAAGCTGCACGGCGATACCAGCCCCTGCGGGACGCAGAGAGACACACAGGGCCGGGCACAGGGCCGAGCGCAGGGACAGACACAGGGCTGAACAGCAGTGACGCAGGCGGCAGCGCCTGGCATTCCGGCTGGCAGAAAAAACTTGACGACGCCGTAAAGTCAAGCAAAAATATCGTTTCTTTGTGAGCACAAAACCGTGTCACTGACACTGTCCGGGAGACAGACCGTTCTTTCCGGGCCGTTTTTTCCGGGCCGTTCTTTCCTGGAGCAGGTGACACAGTCCATGCCCCGGAAGTTCACTTCAGGTCCGGCCCCTCTCGTGCACGTCACAGGCACGAAAGGTACGTACCACACGCACACCACACACACGCTCTCTGCACGGCAACACGCACGTTCTCTGGACGTTCTCTGCTCGGCACCACGCACAAGATCTGCACCCTGCGCAGCACGCTGCGGGTCCGGCAGCGTGTGCCTTCCCCTGTCAGGGAAGTGTCCAGGAATCATGCACGAGGTCTGCACACTGTTCATGCACAAGAGCCATGCACAAGCTCCGGTGCGCTGGACCTTTTCCCCAGGGGCCCGTCAGGGACCCATCAGGAAGACATTTGAGACACACAGTCATGACTTCAAAAAATATTCAGACCCTGGCCATCCATGGCGGCTACACGCCCCGCAACGGTGAGCCGTCCGCACTGCCCATTGCCCAGTCCACAACCTTCTATTACGAATCCACGGACGCAGTGGCACGCCTCTTTGATCTGCAGGAAGCAGGCTTTTTCTACTCCCGCCTTGCCAACCCCACCGTTGATGCCCTGGAGCGCAAGATTGCGGCCATGGAGGGCGGCGTGGGAGCCTTGTGCACCTCTTCCGGCCAGGCAGCTCTCTTCACTGCCGTGATTACCATCTGCAGGGCAGGCGACCATATTCTGGCCAGCTCCACCATCTACGGCGGCAGCTTCAACCTCCTGGGCTCTTCCTTAAAGCGCCTTGGCATTGACGTGACCTTCTTCCACCAGAACGAGAGCAGTGAGGAGATCGCCAGGCTCTTCCGTCCCAGCACCCGCCTTATGCTCGGCGAGACCATTGCCAATCCTGCCCTCACTGTCTTTGACATCGAGCGCTTTGCAACGCTTGCCCATGAGCACAAGGTGCCCCTGCTGGTGGACAATACCTTTGCCACTCCCTGGCTGTGCCGCCCCCTGGACTTCGGGGCAGACCTTGTCATGCACTCCACCACCAAGTACATGGACGGCCATGCCATCCAGCTTGGCGGCGTCATAGTGGACAGCGGCAGGTTCGACTGGACCTGCGGCAACTACCCCGAGTTCACGGAGCCTGACCCCACCTATCACGGCACAGTCTACACCCGCGACTTCGGCAGCATGGCCTTCCTGGTCAAGGCCAGGGCCCAGACCCTGCGCGACTATGGCTGCATTCAGACGCCCCAGGGTGCCTTCTACACGGACCTTGGCCTCATGACCCTGCCCCAGCGCATGGACTGCCACTGCCGCAATGCCGAGAAGGTGGCCGCCTTCCTGGAAAATCACCCTAAGGTCAGCCATGTGAACTACCCTGGCCTTGCCTCAAGCCCGGATCATGCACTGGCACAGAAATACCTGCCCAGGGGCTGCTCAGGCGTCATCTCCTTTACCCTGACCGGTGGTCGCGATGCAGGTGCCCGCTTCATTGACAGCCTTGAGCTGGGCAGCCTGGAAGTGCATGTGGCAGACATCCGCACCTGCGTGCTCCATCCTGCCTCCTCCACCCATCGTCAGCTTTCCGACAGTCAGCTTGCCGAATGCGGCATTGACCCCGGTCTTGTGCGCATTTCCATTGGCCTTGAGCACACAGACGATATCCTGGCAGATCTTGCCCAGGCCCTGGACAAGGCATAAGGCGCGCACTCAAGGCAGCAGCCAATGAGGCTGCAGGCACAACAGACAGCACGGCTACACACATGCACAAGAGCACACTTGTCATCACCGGAATGGGAGCAGTCACTCCCATTGGCACAGGAACAACAGACTACTGGAACAACCTTGTGACAGGGGTCTGCGGCATTGACACCATCACCCGCTTTGCCGTGGACGATCTGCCTGTGCACATTGCAGCCGAGGTCAGAAACTTCGACGCAGAGCAGCTCATCCCCCACACCCTGGAACGCAACATGGCCCTCTTTGCCAAATACGGCTATGTGGCTGCCAGGGAAGCACTGCAGGATGCAGGCCTGGACGGGCCAGAGGGGACTGTTCATCCTGTTCATCCGGAAAGGGTGGGCATTGTCATGGGCACCGCCATGGACGGCATGAGTACTCTTGCCGCCACCCAGGCTCAGCTCTCCACAGGCTCCCTGCACAAGGTGGGCCCGCGCCTTGTGCCCATGATTCTCGGCAATATGACTGCCGGTATCCTGGCCATAGCCTGCGGCTTCCACGGTCCGAGCATCACGGTGAACACAGCCTGCTCCTCTGGTGGCGATGCCATCATGACAGCAGCCATGCTGCTCAATTCCGGCGAGGCTGATGCCATTTTAGTGGTGGGCGGAGAGTCCATTCTCTCCCCTGTGCTCATCTCAAGCCTTGCTGCAGCCAGGGCTCTCTCGCGCCGCAATGAGGACCCGAAGCATGCCTCACGGCCTTTTGACAGGGACAGAGACGGCTTTGTCATTGGCGAGGGCGGCGGAGCGCTGGTGCTGGAGACAGCCGGGCATGCGAACAGGCGCGGTGTCACCAGTTATGCCACCCTGGCAGGCTATGCCAATACCCAGGACGGCTACCATATCACTGCCCCTGACCCCCATGGCGCAGGTGCAGCCAAGTGCATGCAGCTGGCCCTGTCCAGAGCAGGACTCAGAGCTTCCGACATCGGCTACCTCAATGCCCACGGTACGTCCACGCCCATGGGAGACAAGGTGGAAACCCTGGCCATTGAGGCTGTGTTCGGCAAACGCCCCGGACACCTCATGGTCAGCTCTACCAAGGGCGCGACAGGCCACATGATGGGTGCCGGCGGCATCACGGAAATCATTGCCTGCATCAAGGCCCTGCAGACCGGCCTGCTGCCCCCGAACCTCAACTACCACACACCCGATCCCGACTGTGATTTGAACCTGGTGGCCAATACAGCCATGCGGGCAGACATCCGCGCAGCCATGTCCAATTCCTTAGGCTTTGGCGGGCAGAATTCCAGCATTATTCTCACCCGGGATGAGCAAAACAGGAGATAGCCCTTGCAGCATTCCTATAACGTCGAGGCCTTCAGGCAGAACTTCGAACATCAGTACCTCTGGATCAACGGCTTTCTGCGCAATGTGTTGCGCAGAGCCGATAAACCGGCGCTCTACTGTCCTTTGACCTCGCGTATGTGGACCTACAGGAGCCTGAACGAGGACGTGAACAGGCTGGCCCATGCCCTGCGAAAAGCTGGTGTTGCACAGGGCGATGTGGTCATGTACACCCTGCTCAATTCGGCAGAGTTTGTCTTTACCTATGTGGCCTGCCACAAGCTGCGCTGCGTCGGGGCTCCGCTCAACTACAGGCTCTCCCCCGGGGAACTGGCCCTGCTCATTGATGCCTCAAAGCCAAAGGTCTTTCTTTATGATCATGACTTTGCGCCCATCATTGACGAGGCCCTGCGGCTTGCCAGAACGCGTCCGGCAACCATTGTCATGGCAGACCTGGAAAATACCTGCACAGCCCCGGAAGGCTGCCTTGCCTGGCGGGACTTTGTGAAGGACATGCCCTGCACGGACATCCCCCTGCCGAAGACTGCAACCATCTTTGACGAGACCACCAGGCTCTTTACCTCGGGCACGACCAACCTGCCCAAGGCTGTGCCCGTCAATGATCTCAACGAGACCCTGTCTGCCCACGACATCCTCATGCACTTCCCCCTGAATGCCACGGACGTCACCATGAATCTGACGCCCTGGTTCCACAGGGGCGGTCTGCATGCCGGAGGTCCCACGCCTGTGCTCTATGCCGGGGCTGCCATGGTGGTTTTGCGCGACTTTGCCCCGCGCCTTGCCGTGCACTATATTGCAGCATACGGCATCACCTACCTCATCGGCGTGCCCACAGTGATCAACATGATAGCCCGCCTGCAGGAAACAGCGCCCACAGACATGTCCTGCCTGCGCGGCATCGTGCTCATGGGCTCTCCTCTGGATGCCGAGCCCTGCCAGCGCTACATGCGCCTGTTAACCCCCAATATCAACAATGGCTACGGCACCACGGAGACCTTGTGGAATACCTTTTTGCGTCCCTATGACCTGCCTGCCCATGCAGGCTCTGCAGGCACCCCCTGCACGGACGATGATGTGCGTGTGCTGCGCCTTGTGGACGAGGGCTTTGCCGAGCCTTCGGACATGGTCCCCATGGACAATCAGACCGTTGGCGAAGTGGCCATCCTGAGCCTTGCCAAGTCCACCTGCTGCTACTATGACAATGAGGAGCTGACCAGGAAGAAGTTCAAAGACGGCTGGCTCTATACAGGCGATCTGGCCACCTGGGACGAGCATGGCTACATCACCATCATCGGCCGCAAGGACGACATGATTGTCTCTGCCGGCGAGAATATCTATCCCACCCAGGTCGAAGCCATTCTGAACGAACATCCCGGGGTTGCCGAAAGCCTTGTGCTGGGCATTCCTGACCCCAAGCGCGGCCAGATTGTGGTTGCCCTGATCAAGGCGCATGATGCAGACCTGACTGAGCGCGACCTGAAGCAGTACTGCCTTGAACACCCCATGCTCTCGCCCTACAAGCGCCCGCGCATGTACAAGTTTGTGGACGAGCTGCCCCACAATGCCACAGGCAAATTGCTGCACAAAATGCCGAAAGGCATCACCTTCCCGTAACC
>CASEWR010000047.1 GCA_949291675.1 uncultured Desulfovibrio sp.
TGTCAAACACAGGACGCCGTTCACAATTCAGCTCACGTATGCCACGGGGGAAGCAAAACAACCCGTGCCCCTCGGAATGGATTGTGGCTACAAACATATCGGTCTGTCGGCGAGCACGGAGAAAGAGGAGCTGTTCTCTTCACAAGTGCAGTTGCGCACCGATATTCCGGAGCTGAACTCCACACGCAAGCAACTGCGCCATTCCCGGCGAAACCGCAAGACACGTTACCGTGCGCCGCGATTTGACAATCGAGTCAGACCCGAAGGCTGGCTTCCTCCGTCGGTGGAAAACTGCATTGGGGCCCATCTTTCACGGGTGGCGTTTGTCTTCAGCATCCTGCCGGTGACAAAGATTGTGGTGGAGACGGCATCCTTCGACATCCAGAAGATCAAAAATCCGGGAATTGACGGCGCAGCGTATCAGCAGGGTGGGCAGTTCGGGTTTGAAAACGTGCGCGAGTACGTGCTCTTCCGTGACGAACACACGTGTCAGCACTGCAAGGGTAGGTCAAAGGATCCGGTGCTCAATGTCCACCACATTGAAAGCCGCAAAACTGGTGGTGATGCCCCGAACAACCTGATAACACTCTGCAAGACCTGTCATCAGGCCCTGCATCGCGGGGAAATCACGCTCAAGGTAACGCGCGGACAGTCCTTCCGGGCAGAGACATTTATGAACGTGATGCGCTGGACGATCTTTGAACGGCTCAAGGCTATGTATCCGCATCTTGAGGTGTGCGAAACCTACGGCTACATCACCAAGCACAACCGCAGAGAGCTCGGGCTTGCCAAGACGCATCATGCCGACGCGTTCTGTATTGCAGGTAATCTCAACGCAAAGAGGCTTGGGGAGTACTACTTTCAGAGGCAGATCCGCAAGCACAACCGCCAGATTCACAAACTCACAATTTTGAAGGGAGGCATCCGGAAGAGAAATCAGGCCCCCTACATAGTCCACGGCTTCCGGCTCTTTGACAAGGTGCTCTGCAAGGGGAAGGAGGCATGTATCTTCGGGCGCAGATCCTCGGGCTACTTTGATGTCCGGGAACTGGACGGAACACGTATTTCTGCATCAATCAGCTACAAGAAGCTTAAGCTCCTGGAGCCGCGCAGAACTTTTTTGACTCAACGTATCAAGAAAGGAGGCGGCGATTCCTCCCCTGCCTAAAGACAGGAGTTTCCTCGCCGATTTTTGATGAGCATTCTGGCAAAAAAACAAGGCATTGGCATGGCAGCCCTTTTGCTTGCGGCAAGCACCATTCTCTCACGCTTCATGGGGCTTATCCGTGACAAGGTCATCTCCTGGCAGTTTGGTGCCGGCAGCGAGTCGGACATCTATTTTGCGGCCTTTGTAGTCCCGGATATCCTCAACTATCTGCTGGCAGGCGGCTTTCTGGGCATCACCCTCATGCCCTTGCTGGCAAAGCGCTTTGCCGAGGACGAGCAGGACGGCTGGGCCTTCTTCTCATCTGTGCTTTCCTGGATGGCCTGCACTGCCCTGCTGCTCACAGCCGTGGCCATGGCCTTTGCAGAGCCCCTCTCGCGCCTGGTGGCCCCGGGCCTGGCAGAGGAGAAGCTTGTCCGCCTGCAGTTTTTCATGCGCATCACCCTGCCGGCACAGTTCTTCTTCCTGACCGGCTCCTGCGTCACTGCCCTGCTCTTTTTGCGCAAGCAGTTCGTGGTCCCTGCCCTGGCACCTCTGATCTATAATGGCTGCATCATCTTCTTTGGTGTCACTCTGCCTGCCCTGGGCCTTGCTCAGGGCATGAGTGGCTACTGTGTCGGTGTAGTGGCAGGGGCAGCCCTGGGCACACTGCTGCTGCCCCTCTTCCTGGTCCGCAAGGGCGGCTTTCCCTTCCGCCCCACCTTCCGCCATCCCCTGCTCAAACGCTTTCTTCTGCTGGCCCTGCCGCTCATGCTCGGTCAGACCATCACAGCGCTTGATGAACAGTTCCTGCGCATCTTCGGCTCTCTCACAGGCGACGGCTCCGTGAGCCTGCTCAACTATGCCAAGCGCGTGGCCATGGTGCCTGTGGCCCTGGTGGGCCAGGCAGCTGCCCTTGCTTCCTATCCCTTCCTGGTCTCGCTGCTTGCCCAAGGGGATAAGGAAGGCTTCAGCCGGGTTCTTGGCAAGGCCCTGCGCACAGGCACGGGTCTTATTCTGCCTCTGGCCCTGTGGATGGCTGTGCTGGCGCCTTCGACCTTCACCTTCCTCTTCTACGGCGGGCGCATGGCAGATGCGGAAATCCTGCGTGCTGCCCCGCTGTTGCAGCTGCTTCTGTGTGCCAGCCCCTTCTGGGTGCTGCTTGAGCTGCTCACCAGAGGCTATTACGCACAGACAGACACCATCACCCCGGCTCTGACCGGCACGGTGCTGACCCTGATCTTTTTGCCAGTCTACTACTGGCTGGCAGTGCCTGCAGGCGCAAACGGCATTGCCCTGACCTCGGTGACAAGCCTTGCCTGCTATTCTCTGCTGCTCATTGTCCTCTGGTGGAAGCGGGAAGGTGGCACTGTCTTTACAGGCATTGGCAAAACGGCTGTCACCTCCCTTGCCTGCGCCCTGCCGGGCACTGTGCTGGGCTACTTCCTGGACAGCCTGGTACGCGATGCCATGAGCGCCTTCTCGCCCATTCTGGCAGCCTTTGCAGGCCTGTGTCTGGCAGGTCTTGCCCTGCTTTGCACCTGGGTGCCGCTGGCCTTGCGTTTTTGCCCTGAGCTTCTGGACAGGCTGAAGAGCCGCCTTTCCCGCAGGAAGGCATAGGGAGCTGCACACAGCACTCGCCGGTCCCGGCACCGGGCTGTACGACAACGGGCCTGGCAGAGAGCGTTGAAAGCATCTTTGCCAGGCCCGAACGCGTTCATATCAGGCTCTCAGGGAACGTTCCGCCAGCCTGAACGGGACTATGGCTGCGCGCACCGGTTGCGCTCACCTGCCCCGGGCTGCAGCAGTCAGGCTGCCTTCTTCCTGCTCCTGAAGAGGAAGGATGCTGCCACAAGCAGGCAGCAGAGCGAAAAGGGCAGGTAGAGTGCCGTATGCAGGCCAAAGGAATGGGCCACCACGCCGATGAGCGGCGGAAAGAGCAGCAGCGCGCTGTAGGCAAGCACAGACACCACGGCACTGGCTGTACTGGCAGACACACCCGGGCAGCTGCCTGCCCTGCTGAAGAGGATGGGCACAATGGGCGCAAGCCCGAAGCCCATGCAGGCATAGCCGGCCAGGGTCAGGACAGCACCGGGAGCCCAGAGCACTGTGGCCATGCCGGCCACAGCGACAAGGCTGCCGCAGCCCAGAATATACATATCCTCAAAGTGCGTGCGCAGAATGTCCGTTGTCAGCCTGCAGGCCACTGCGGACACGGAGAAGATGCCGTAGACAAGGGCTGCTGTCTGCTCGCTGGTGCCCTTGACGGAGAAGAGGTAGAGGGCTCCCCACTCTCCCACACTGCCTTCTGCTGCATAGGTGCAGCCTGCGACCAGGCCGCAGAGGATGACCAGGAAGGGAGGCAGCGCGAACATGCGCTTTGTGACGGCACGCTCCTCCCTGGCAACAGTCAGACTGTCGTCCTGCAGATGATGCACCACAAAGGGCCTGAGGACTGCCAGAATGGCCATGAGCAGGACGAAGTTCCAGAAAGGCGGGATCCCGAGGGAGGCAAGGATGGCGGCACTGAGAGAGCCGCACAAGGCCCCTACCCCGTACCCGGCATGCATGAAGGCCAGGCAGCGCACGGAAAAGTGCTTTTCCACCTCAATGGCCTGGGTGTTCATGGCCACATCAGCCAGGCCCGTGCTCAGCCCCATGAAGACACAGCCTGCAGCCAGCATGAGCGGTGAGTCTGCCAGCGCGGCCAGGGGAAGCGCTGTGAGCAGCAGCAAGGAAGCCACCCGCAGCACCAGACGGGAGGATGTCCTGCGAATGAGCGGAGCACAGAGCACAAGGCCAATCAGGCCGGAGAGCCCGAAGGTCAGCAGGATGAAGCCTATCTGCGCATCATTGGCAGCCACCTGCTCCTTCAAGGCAGGAAGGCGTGCTGTGAAGAGGGCATAGACAAGGCCTGGAACTACAAAGAAGTAGGCACAGGCTGCCTTCGCCTGCGCAAGAGAGGTCAGACGCATGGAAAGGGTGTCCTCCGTGTTCAACACATAGTGCCCGGGCTGGGATGATGACCTCTAGATCTTTCCTCACCAATTGTACAGCCTTGTTCTGAAAAGAAAAATTCTGCGCCTGCCAGGATCTGCGCCTGCCTGGCTCTGCACCTGCCGGGGTGGCGGGCAGATGGCTGTGCTGCGCAGGGCCTGCAGGCTGGCCTGGGGGCATGAAAAAGGCTCCCTGCTTCCACAAGGGAAGGGGAGCCGAATATGGGCAATGTGCGCTGTGTCTTGTACGGGCGGACCTGCCTGCCGGCCTGTTACCTGCCGGTCTGCTGTCTGCCGAGCTTTTCCAGAGCTCTGAAGCGGCGCATGCTCAAGTGCGTGAGCGCAATGGCCAGGGCATCCGAGGTGTCCAGAGCCCAGTCAGCCCTGGGGACGCCGAGTTTGCAGCGCACCATGAAGGCCACCTGCTCCTTCTCGGCCATGCCTGCACCGACCAGGGTCTTCTTCACCAGGGTGGGAGGATAGTCACTCACACTGATGCCAATGGAGGCGCAGGCTGCCACAGCCACACCGCGGGCCTGACCGAGTTTCAGGGCAGTGGCAGCATTTTTGGCCTGAAAGACCTGTTCAATGGCCGCCTCACCGGGACGGTAGCGCTCAAGCACTGCCACCAGATCGTGGTAGATCTTGGCCAGGCGCAGGCAGAAGTCCGTCTTTGAGGAGGACACAGTGTGAATGCAGCCGCAGTCCACCAGCTCATAGCCGGAGGCTGCAGTGCGCACGATACCCCAGCCCGTGTTGATGGAGCCGGGGTCAATGCCTATGACTGTGACAGGATCCAATCAGGCCTCGTCCGGGAAGTCAGCGTTGACGTACACATTCTGCACGTCGTCGTTGTCGTCCAGGGCGTCCACAAGACGCATGACCTTTTCAGCCACAGCTGCGTCCACGGCCACCAGGTTCTGGGGCACCATGGCCAGCGCAGCGGACTGCATGGTCACGCCCTGGCCTTCCAGCGCATCACGCACAGCAGTGAAGTCTTCCATATTGGTCTGAATGGTCCACACATCTTCGTCATCAATGACGTCGTCTGCGCCGCATTCCAGAGCCAGTTCCATCATCTTCTCTTCGTCATAGGCCTGACGGTCGATGGTGATCACGCCCTTGCGGTCAAACATCCAGCCCACGCTGCCGTTTTCACCCATGGAACCGCCGTGCTTGCTGAACAGGTGACGAACTTCAGCCACAGTGCGGTTCTTGTTGTCTGTGGCAACCTCGACCATGATGGCGATGCCGCCGGGGCCGTAGCCCTCGTAGAAGCTCTCGGTCAGATCACCACCAGCGTCTTCGCCAGTTCCCTTGCGAATGGCAGCTTCAATCTTGTCCTTGGGCAGATTGACAGCCTTGGCTGCAGCGATAGCAGCACGCAGACGGGAGTTGCCTGCCGGGTCACCACCGCCCTTGGCAGCGATGATGATTTCCTTGGCGGCCTTGGTGAAAAGCTTGCCGCGCTTTTCGTCCTGACGACCCTTACGATGCTGGATATTGGCCCATTTGGAATGACCTGACATATAGTTACCTCTCTGAGACAGTGGGGCTGGCGTCTTTTGCGGCCAGTCGATTGAGCCCCACGAAAAATGTTTCCTTGCTTTCTGCCCTGGAGCTTTTCGGCTTGAAGGTCTTCACTGTGCCGAAGGCCTTGCGCATAGGCTGCAGCAGTTCCTGGATGTCCGGCCCCATGAAAATCTTGACGATGAAGGATCCGCCGGGCTTGAGTCTTGCCAGGGCCACTTCAAAGGCCTCCTTGGCAAGGTCCAGGGAACGACACTGATCCGTGAACTTGTTGCCTGTCGTGCTCGGGGCCATGTCGCTCATGACCACATCAAAGGGTCCGATTTCGTCAAGTCTGGCCTCGAACTCCGCTGATCTGTCGAACACGTCCTCGATCATGAAGGATACCTGCGGGGGAAATTCCGTACGCGCAGGCTGTATGTCGCAGCCAAGAACAAGGCCAGCCGGCCCCACTTTCTCAGCCGCACCAAGAGACCAGGAGCCCGGTGCAGCTCCCAGATCCAGCACGCGCATGCCCTTGCGGAACAGCTTGAAGCGGCTGTCCAGCTCCTTAAGCTTGTAGACGCTTCGAGCAGGATAGTTCTCCGCCTTGGCCTTCAGAAAATAATGATCACGATATTCCTTCACTCAAGTGACTCCTGTGCTCCGGGACCGGGACAGCCCGGCACATGAACACTGCACATGGGGCGCACATGCTGTGCACGGATGCTGCACATGGGCGTCGTACGGCAGTCTGCGGACCGGAACAGGACTGTTTGCCGGCCCGGCCGTGAAAGCCTTGTGCACATACACTTTTTTTGCAAACAAGCCAAGAGGCCGAAAACATGCCTGCTATCCGGAAAAACAGAAGAAAAGCCAGAGATTCCCTGCCCATGGGAAGAAAACTCCCCAGTGATCACCTCTTGACGCGGGATAAAGCTTGGGGCTAGGATATCAGACCAGCTTTTGTGGGGTAGTGGCTCAGCTGGGAGAGCATCGCATTCGCATTGCGGGGGTCGGGAGTTCAAATCTCCTCTACTCCACCATTTAAAGAAGAATATCAGGGTCTTACGTATATGATTCGCGTAAGACCCTGTTTTGTTTCCCTCCTGTGCAGTATGGCTGCAGCCCCTGCCAGGCCCACTGGCTGGATGTTCCAGCGAAAAAGCGCTGCTGGCAGCACCTGGCACACAAATGCGACACAGCACTGCCATACTGCCCCGACTGACGTCAGGTTCTGCCTGACTCTCTCAAGGCCTGCAGGCTGCGCAGAGCAGCAATGCCTGCCACTGCCACGTCTTCATCTGCTCCCCAACGGCCGGCAAGCTGCAGACCCAGGGGCAGGCCGGCAGGGCCCTGTCCGTGCGGGATGGCCATGACCGGGAAGCCTGCATGGGTCCAGGGGACGTTCATGCAGGGGTCCCCTGTGCTCTCAAGGCCTGCAGGGGCCTCGCCTGGCGCTGCCGGGGCAATCCAGGCATCCAGGCCGTGCTCGTCCATCAGGGCTTCCATATGCCTGCGAACGTCTGCCATGGACTGTCTGCCCTCCTCCACCACGCTGGCAGGAAGGTGCATGCCCTGCTCCAGCAGCTGCACGGTGCGGGGACGGTAGAGATGGCGGAAGTCTTTGAACCAGGGCGCATGCACACTGGCTGCCTCTGCAGCAGCAAGGTCATCATGCCTGCGCAGGATTGTGGCAAAGTTTTCCAGGCAGGGCACGTGTTTGATGCGAAAGCGCACTGCACCCTGTGCGTCAGTCTGCACATCACTCAGCCTGCGCAGACTCTCGGCAAAGGCTCTTTGGGCATACGGCTCAGGCCGCTCCAGATACGGTCCGTCAGGCACACCCAGCCAGATCTCCTTTCTGCCTGCAGGCAGCGGCCTTCTCGAGGATGCCCAGCCGGCATCTGTCAGCAGGGCAAGGACGCGTGGGATATCGTCTGCCGAGGCACAGAAGAAGCCCGGCTGATCAATGGAGGCTGCAAAGGGCACAATGCCCCTGCCGGACAGCCTGCCCAGGGAGGGCTTGAAGCCCGGGATTCCGCAGAAGGCTGCCGGACGGATGACTGACCCCTTGGTCTGTGTGCCTAAGGCCAGCGGGAAGAAGCCTGCCGCTATGCCGGCAGCAGAGCCGCTGCTGGAGCCTCCGGGCGTGTGAGCCTGGTTGCGGGGATTGCGCGTGGCAGCAGGCTCAGCGTGGGCAAACTCGGACGTGGCTGTCATGCCCAGCACAATGGCACCGGCACGGCGCAGACGGGTCACAAGCTCTGCCTCAGGCCCTGCAAAGCAGTCCCTGGGCAGGAGAGAGCCGCAGCGTATGTGCCAGCCTCTCGTGTTGAAGATGGCCTTGACGCCCACAGGCACCCCGAACAGCGCGGGTCTTGCGGATGGCTGCGGCCAGAGGCGGAACAGCTCCCTGACCTCACGCAGGATGTTTTCCGGGGAGATGGGCTCCTCAAAGACGTGCAGCTGCGGCTCCAGCGCCCGGATATGTGCCAGAAGGTCTGTATACAGGGCTGTCAGCTCCGCTTCCTCAGCCTCAGTGAAGCGGGTCAGCGCCGACGTTGCAGGGACCGGGCCCTGTGTGTCCTGTATGCCCTGTGTGTTCTGTATGCTCTGTATGTTCTGTATGTTCTGTATGGTGCCCTCTGCAGACATTGCTTGCTCTCCCTTTGCGTTCCTGACAGTCAGATGTCTCCCCTGCCAGTCGGTCAGCCCCTGGCAGGCGCTGGCAGAAGCTGGCAGCACTTCATCTGGTAAACGCTGTCTGCCCCCGGGGCAAGCCCCTGCATCCGGCTTCATGCAGAAGGCTGCACAGAAAGGACCGCTTCCATAGCCCGCTCCCACAGACCGCTGTACACACTGGCCCGGTCACCACACATCCTGGTGCATGACATTCTGGAACATCTGCAACATGCTCTTGCAGCAGGGAGAAGTTGATGCAATACTTTCAGAAAGTTCTCAAGTCAGTCTGCATCATATGCTGAAAGCAGCTGTACTGGCATACACAATGAAGGCCAGGCGCGCTTTTGCATTCTGGAAAAGGTTTGTCTCTGTGCCGGACAATGGTAGACACGTATGAAAGCATATCGCCCTCCCTATCTCCCCCTGACCCCTGACTGGGATTTTCACATCAGCTTCGACAAGGTGGAAACGCACGCAGATGCAGTCCTGGCCGAACTTGATGCCACGTCTCAGGCCCTGGCTGCTGCACCTTTGTCTCCGCAGCTTCTGCTTCTGCAGGAAGCCATGCATTCCAGCGCCATTGAGGGCATTGTGGCGAGCTTTGTCGAGCTCTGCCAGGCAGATATGGGCCGCAGCGCTGCCCCGGCACGTGCAGCCGGCGTCCAGGATGCCCACAATTGCGCTGTGGCCATGCAGGAGGGCTTTGCTGCCCTGGACAGGGGCGGACACCTCAGTCTGTCCATGATCAGAGCCCTGCATGCCCGTCTGCTGGCAAGCCCCCAGTCTGCCCGCACGCAGCCTGGCCAGTGGCGTACCATCCAGGTCTATCTCGGCACTGCAGGCAGCTCAGCAGCCTCTGCCACCTACATCCCGCCCGAGCCTGACTATCTTCCCGGACTTCTGGAAAACTGGCTGGCCTTTGCCAGGCGCACGGACCTTAATCCGCTGCTGCAGGCAGGCATACTGCATGCGCAGTTTGAGATGATCCA
>CASEWR010000048.1 GCA_949291675.1 uncultured Desulfovibrio sp.
GCAGGGTCCGTCACTTCTGGAGCGGACTGAACAGCTGGTGCAGGAAACGTTCAGGCGCTCTCCCTGCACTGCCGGTGGTGCTGACACAGATGCCTGCGCTTCAGTTGGTTCCGCAACAAGCGGAAGTGATGCCAGAAATTGCAGAGAGGGAGCTTCCGGCAAGGGAAAGCAGGGCCCGCCCCTCCTGGAGCGAACTGCCCCTCTGGTGCAGGCGAGAAGCAGGGAGCGTTCCTCCACTCTCTGGAGTGCGGACCATACTGCATCTGTTCCTAAAATACCTGAAAGTCCCGTCAGCACTACGACAATCGACACAGGTATGGTCATGGCTGATACTGGCAGTGCAGAGGTGTCAGCTGGGTGAGGATCCTGTACGCAGGGTGTGCCTGTAAGGACTGAGGCAGCTGCAGACAGTGTGCCGGGACTGGGGCAAACTCCCCTGGTCTCTTGTCCTGTATTTTCTGAAGCAAGACGTTGCTATGACTCGCCCTCATGACGCAGAACAGCGTTGTGGTTCGAAGGGGTGGAGAGCCGTATGGGAGAGCCTGGAAACTCTGTCCCTCAGTACACATGGAACTGCATTACCTGCAGGCAGAGAGGAATTCATCATACTTGTTCAGGATATCCTCCTTTGTCTTATAGCGACCAAAAGCTTCGAGGTCATGCTTCTTCTTAATAGGGAATGTCTCCATGATGTACTCGACAGCATCGCGTGGGGTTGGGAAGAGTTCTGCAAGTCTGTTGAAGTCTTCCTCTGTTTCCCTGGCACAGTGTTGCCATGTCCCATCGGACTTGGCCGGCAGATAGAGATGGAAAAAGGCTGCGTCCAGCTCTGCACGAAGAGACGCGCGTCGTTCTTCGTTCCAGGCAAAGGGGGCGCAATCATAGCCCATGTCTTCTGCAAAGGGACGCATGTCCTCTGCCGTGTATATCAGCTCGACTATGCGTGGACGAAGCCAGTCAGCAAGCGTCTGTGCCGGGTTCCAGGGGCAGCATGTCTCAAAGATCTGCTTAGGGAGAATTGGTAGTTGATACATAAATGGATATGAAAGATGTGTTCCACCAAGCTTTTGCCTGGAACAGAAGTCGGCAATAAACGAGGTTATCATTCCATAAAAATAGGTTGCCTCGTCAACTTGCAGATAGACAAGTGGGCAGGTATGCCCAACACCACTCACCGGGAAGAGCCCCCCAATAAGAGTCCTTTCGTCAGTTGCTCGGCAGATATCCCGCCAGCCCATCAGCCACTTATGATTCCAACCGGCAGCGCTGAGACGAGCTTGAACCTCTTCGTCGTGAACCCAGTATCTGGGCAGAACACTGAAAGCGGGGTTGGACAACTCACTTGATGTGACAGCTCTTGTCTCTAGTTTTCCTTTCTCTCCGATATCATAGGTGGCCCAGCGATGATTGAAATGGTGGAACATCTTTGCTTCGTAAAGCGGAAGACAACATTCCTCCTCTTTGACAAACCTGTTTCCCTGCAGTTCCCAGCCATCCTCTGTCAGCTGCGCATGCGTTCGAAAGAGATTAGAATCCGTTGCCATATTAAACATTGTTCCAAAGCGAACAGGCCAGGTGTTGTCTTCAGGACCATAGGTATTGCCCTGGCGAAAGAGGATCGGCACCCTGCAGTAGACCGCCTTGGTAAGTTCTGCGTCTTTTGTGGTGCGGAAAATGGGGCAGGTCAGGGTGTTGGGATTGAGAAGCCGGAAGTCTGCAGCAGAGAGGGTGAAGCGCTTCTCCTGGTCACGTAAATCCTCTGCTGTGTGGGCAAAAAAGACAAAGAATGCTTTTGGGGCAAGCGCTTTTGCACCGGAACCGGCAGTCAGAAGGCAGAATTTGTAACTTGAGTGAACGTCTGAAAAAATTCCTTTGTTTTCAAAATCATACAAACTGAACAAGCTCTGTTTTTCTACCATGTCCCGGAAGAAGAACTTGGTTGTATCATCAGAGGCAATACCAGAAGGCACAATGCAGCCGAGACGGCCATTGTCATTGAGAGAAGAGCGCATTTTCTCGGCAAAGACAGAGTAGAGATTGATGCGTCCCAAGCCACAAAAAGGATATAGTCCTGAATTTCGTAAGTAATGACTGAAACCTTCCTGCTTACGAGAATCCTCCAGCCATTTCCTGAAAATGCAAGGATCTGTCTCCTCAAGCTGAGCAATTCTCTTGCGTCGAGCCGCAGCATTGGGAGCTTTGGCGATATCAGGGCAATTATGAGCCGTGAACCACTCCTGCTCCTTCATTTCCACTTGTTCCCAGGGAGGATTACCAAGGATAACGTCAAAGCCCCCCTTGTCTGCAACTTCAGGGAACATCACCTCAAAATGGAAGAACTGATACTCCCTGGCAGCCTTGTCCACGGCCTCTGTCAGCGCTGCAGACAGCGGCTCTCCATCGACAACCCTGAGCAGACTGTTCCAGGTAACACCAAAGGGTGTTGTTGACAGGATGGGTGTGCCGTCCGGGTATGTGCGACCATTTTCATTTGGGAGAAAGTAGCGCGGCAAGACAAAGGCTGCAGTCCACATGTCATAGAGTATCTTCTTGCGCTGCCAGGCAGGACTGCTCTGCCAGTTGCGCCAGGCCCGGGCGCGTTCCTGCATCCCTTCGATGGTTTCGGCAGGAAGATTTTCCAGTTTCAGCGGCTGCACTGCGTTGATAACATTTTGATATATCTGCTCGACTTCGCTGAAGAGTCCAAGCTTCTGGGTTTTGCGCAGGCTGCAGTTTGCCTTCTTCAGTGCAGAAGCTGCCTTATTGTCATCTCCAAGAAGAGCCTTGTACGTCTCAACCGGGAATCCATTGGCAATGGCTTCAGCCGTTGTTCCCATGAGGCTGTTGCCGCAGAGGATACGGTGGTCCAGGAAGGAGAGCGGCTTGCCCGGCTCATAGGTTTCCAGCCACAGGCCGACCCTGCACAGCTCCACGGACATGGGGTTGATGTCCACGCCATAGAGACAATGTGTGACCACATCGCGCAGCGCAGCGTGCTGTGCCTGCGGAGAAGGTTCACCGTCGCCTGTGCGCAGGCTGGCAAGGCGTTTGGCTATGCGGTGTGCTGCCGCAAGCAGGAAGTGACCGCTGCCGCAGGCAGGGTCACAGACCTTCAGGTCAAGCAGGGTCTGCTCAGGATGCTCTGACTGCACTGCCTGTTCAATGACAGGATCCAGGGCAGTTTCGAGCAGGCTCTCGATGAGCATGCCGGGTGTGTAGTAGGAGCCTGTTGTCTTGCGATCGTTTCCTCTGGCGAATTGCAGTGTGAAGCTGCCGTTTTCTAGTTCGGGCTGCAGTTCCAGCAGGGATTCATAGATGGAACCGAGCTCCTGTGCTCCCAGATGCCGCCAGGCAACGGGCCTGTGTGACCAGGCATAGGTTGTGAAGGCCAGCTTGCGTATGGCATTGAGCAGGCTGGTGTTGGAAAGTTTCAGATCAACCAGGTCCGGCACTGCCTCGCTGGACCAGAGGAAGCCCCCCATGGGCGCAAGGCCGAGGAACGGGCAGGGATCTGGGCCGTGCAGAGCGTGCATGACCTTTCTGACGCCTTCCCAGAGGTCGTGATGCCTGCTGCCATAGATCTGCGTGGCAAGTGTGCGCAGACGGGACAGGGACCAGTAGCGGTCATAGCGCTCACAGGCTTGGACTGAAGCGTCAGGAGCATGGAGGATGTTTCGTTCCTCCACCACAAAGAGGAAGATCAGACGGTAGGCCAGACGCAGCAGCTGCCGGAAATAGTCCTGCTTGTCCAGGGCGCCGCTTGCCAGTTTCTGGCGCAGAGCCGGGTTTGCCTCAATGAAGCCCTGTCCGAAAATCTCAATGGCATTACTGACATTGGTGCGCAGCGTATCCAGGGCAGCAACAGCAGCGTTCTGGGCTTGCCGGCACCAGAGTTCCAGCCAGCACTCCTCAGGCTTTTTGCCATCTGTATGTACCCTTGAGTGATGGCAGCACAGCCAGAGCAGCGCAAACTCGCTATAGGAATCGTCAGAGAAGATGCCTTCGAGGTTGAACTCCACATAGGCCTGACGCGACAGGCTGGCATTGTCACGCAGGATACGCAGGATGAGTCCGTTGGAGACAAAGCCCCACAGATGATTGTCAGAGCGGTTGAGAAATTCCTGCACCAGGGAGTGCGGACTCTGTCTGGCAGCACCGTGAGCGCCATCAACACGGCTGTCCAGGGAAAGCCTGCAGCCGACAAGGTGTACCGGAGACTCGTCCCTGAAGTGTGAGATTGCATAGCTCATGGTGCTGCCGTCAGGCAGAGTAACGACACGATCTTCCGGTCTGGCTGGCGAGAGTCTGCCGTAGCCAAGCTCATTGAAGAGAGGCAGCATGAGTTTTTCACGAACCTGATGCGTGCCCTTTTCGGAAGGAGCAAGTGCTTCCCTGGCTTTCACAAAGCCGCGCCAGACAGCGAGCATCTTCTGCCAGGAGCGGTTGATAGCCTCATTGAGCTGCTCCCCTGCAAGGTGATAGTCCTCTTCTTTCAGACCGCCCATCTCCCTGTCACGGAGCAGGATGCGATGCAGTGTGTCCGTTGGTAAAAGCTGGCCGCATGTCTGAACATTGGGAAATTGTGCCAAATCTCTTTGTATCATAGCCATCACCTGACGACCGGAAGGTAGATGAAGATGCCAAGGATATCGGGATTACCCTGTGCCTGCACTGTATAGCGCACATTGCGCCATCTGGCCGCATCACGCACATTGCGATGCATCTGCAAGAGTGTTGCTGCGCGCAGCTTCTGATACTCTTCCACATGGGGCAGAAGCAGAGAAACAGTGTCTGTCACCTTTGAAAGCCAGTTTACTGCCTGCTCATGACTGATATTGCCATCAGGTTTTGCAGTAAACAGGCTGCTGCACTCTGTCTCCGGGAGCCAGACTGCATTCTGCGGGGAACCAGAAAAAGCAAGAGCTCTGCATTCTTCCGCAAGACTTGTGTGCTCTTTCTCGCCGCTCGTGGTCAGCTGGAAGCGGAAACGGCAGAGCAGGAGCGTGGTTCGTGTTGCAACGCTTGCTGTACGCATCACACCGCAGCGTTTGAGCATATCATGTCCCAGCGGATCGAGCACTGTCTCTGCAAGCCATGAGGCCAGTTGTTCCACCAGGGGATGGGTACGGGTAAGAAGCGTCTGACCGGGCTTGACCGGCAAATCGAATACAAAGGATGCCTGGTTTTCGGGAAGCTCAAGCCCCGGATATCTGCTTCGGAGCAAATCATCAAAGGAGAAGCGTGCGATGGTCTGGCCATCTTTCAGTGTCTTTTGCACTGTCCCGCCAAGCATGGGCCAGGTATCACAGACAAAGTCTTCCACAGTGAGGCTGTTGCCGGCTACCGCATCGGCCTCACGCAGGCAGGCTGCGACATCCTCTGTCTTGATGGTGGCCTGCGCAAAGAGCGTGCGCGAACGCTTTTCTTCCTGCTGAGCCACCTTCTCCCATTCTGCGGCCAGACGCTGCTTTTCCGGCTCCAGAAAGTCTGCAACACCTGGCAGGAGCGGGGCCTGGGCGGGGTCTGTGTGTGGCTTTTTGCGCAGCAGAAGGCCCTGCACAAGTGTTTCTATGACCTTGTCACTGTCTTCGGGCACAGGCACGGAGATACCCAGGGACTTGCGGATGGACTCATGTTTGCGCAGGAGAACATCGAGCACCATGCCGTCCATGGGGTTGTCCTTGCCCCACCAGGTAATGATGCGCACTTCGGGCATGGACTGACCAAAGCGGTCCACACGACCTTCACGCTGCTCGTGTCTGGTCGGGTTCCAGGACAGGTCATAGTGGATAACGGCATTGAAGCTGGTCTGCAGGTTGATGCCTTCAGAGAGGCAGTCCGTGCAGACAAGGATGCGCTGATCCTGTGCAGCCAGAGCCTGGACACGCGCCTCGCGCTCTGCAGGGGGCAGGGAGCCGGTGACAGATTCAATGGCGCATTTGGGCAGGGCCTTGCGCAGTTCCTCAGTCAGGTAGTCTGCAGTGGCAATGAACCGGCAGAAGATGACTGGGGAATAGCCGTCTGCAAGCAGTTTCTTCAGGTGGGGAATAAGCTGCTGCAGCTTGGCATCCCTTTCTCCCTTCAGGGAGGAGGCAAGCTGTGCCAGTGTGGTGTAACGGGACCTGGGCAGACTGGCAGGCCTTGCTTCTGAGCTTGTGTCCGCGCCTGGCAGGGAATCTGTCATGGCAGACTCATCACTGCTGTCCTGATCATAGATGGACTGTCTGCCTATTTCGTCCAGTTCCGCGAGGCTTCC